>CAIMTB010000429.1 GCA_903844265.1 uncultured Verrucomicrobiota bacterium | reverse complement strand
ACCGCATTCAATAAGGGAATCGCAGGCGACCGTGCGCGGTTCGTGGAGAGAGGGCGAGATCCGCCGTGATGAGCGAGGGGTCCAGGCCGAGTGCGGTTCATGGGAAGGCGGGCTCGTTTGGAGTGCGGCAGCTTGCTGCCGCTTTGGGGGGCCAATACGGAGCGAGGGCCAGGCGACCCCGCGGGGAGTGCGGTGGCAAGCCACCGCACTCCAAAACGGAGCGCCTCGGCGATCGTGCGTCGTTCATGGAGCGGGTCTCAGGGCTTCGGCTCGGCACCCACGGACGGGGCCTCGGCGGGGGCCGGTTGCGTGGGAGGCATCACCGCGTTGTTGGTCGCGGGTGACGTGCGTCGAACGGCGGCGTCGCGCGGGATCAGGCCGTAGCGGCGCATCAGTTCGGGGCTCATCCGGAACTGCTGCACCTGCGTGGGGTCGGTGGGTGCGGCGGAGGCTTGCGGGGGCGGGACGATCGGCTTGGCCTTGCGGGGATCGCGTTCGGCGTCCTCGACGAGCTGGGCGCGCAACGCGGCCGGGATGGCGTTCGGCCCCTGGATCAGCGCCTGCCGGTGTTCCGGGCTCAGGGGAAGCGGCACCGTGGGGATCCTTTCGAAGAATCCACCCTCGTGTTCCGGCACGCGGATGGTGTGGTTGATCGAATCAATCGGGGATTGACCGAAGCGCTCGTACAGCTCGTGCTCAGCCTCGGTGGTGCGGCGTTCCCAGGTGATGTGGTCCTTGACCATGACCAGGTCCATGAACGCGGCGTATCGCTCCTTGGCGAGGTGGTTCACCACGCCCTCGGACGCGAAGAGGCAGAGGGCCGCGAGGTAGCACGAAGCGACCTGGAGCCCGAGCCGGTTGCGCCCGCCCATCGGCGTGCGGAAGTTGCGCCAGGCGAGGAAAAGCGCGAGCACCCCGGGAAGGGCCATCATCGGGCGGAACAACAAGGGGATGAACCACTGCAGGTTCCCCACGCGGCGCATGCCTTCGTACCGATCGGGCGGGTTGAAGTTCGCCGCCCGCTGCTTCCACTCGGCCAGGTTCTGCCGGATCCCCATCCACCGCATCGGTGAGTTGTCGTCGGCCGCCGCCTGCACCACGTCGGTCGCCGCAGCGGCGAGGAGGAATCCGGCGACCGAGAGGCCCACCGCCAGCAACAGGGCCGTCAGGGTGTTGTTCGAATCCGACGACGCCAGCACGGCGGCCGCGAACAGCGTGAACAACAGGACACCGCCGGTGAGCGCGTTCAGCATTCCCGAGGCGACGGCGACGGGAGGGTTGGAAATGAAGATCAGGAGCGCCGCCACCGCCGCGATCGCCAGGGCGACGCCGATCTTCGCGCACCATTGGAATCCCAGCGAGATTGGAAGCAGTCGGTGGCTGTCCAGGGTCCCAAGGCGCCGCTCCTCCGCCACCGTGCTCGCACCCGCCAGAAGGATCGTGGCCGCCGCCAGCATCGAGAAGCCGCCGTGCGCCATCGTCTCATGCAACTTGAAGAACGGCATCGGCAGCAGCAGGCAGCCGCCCATGACCAGCGTCGCGACACCCATGAGCAGGGTCGCGGTCTGGATCCGGACTTCCTTGGACACCAGTTGGACCAGCACCCCGGTTCGTGCGCCAACAGCCGGGTGGCCTCGGTCCCTGCGAAACATCGGCAGGCTGAGCACGCCGCCTTCACCCACCGGATTGTCGGACGCTTCCAAGGTAAGCCATTTTCGGCGTCCCCGGAAATACGCGAACGGCGCATAGACCGGTCCGGCCAGGCAGAAGAGAAGGAGCATCCACACTTCGTCCCCGGTCCACTCCCAGATGCGGTCGGGAGTCACGAACCCGAGTGCGTCGATGACCATGATCAGGATCACAAAGGTGACCAACGGCGCCGCGAGTGAGAAGATGAAGCCTGCCAGCAGGCCGCGCGCGAGCAGCGTCCACCAGGGCGTTGCGGCCCACGTGACGATCACCAATCCCAGCGCCGCGCCGCCCAGGAAACGCGGCGTGGGCAGGCCGCAGATCGCGCGGGTCTCCATGTACAATACCCAGTGCGACAGCAGCGCCACGCCGAGCACCCGCATCTTCACCGACCACCATTCGGTGCGGGCCACAGGCTGGCTCAGGAGATTCGCCATGGTGCGCTGCTGGAACTCGATCCCGAACGGGATCGCCGCAAGCAGCGCGCAACTGGCCGCGAACAGGATCAGGCTCGTTTCCCACAGCTCGCTGTGGGGCAGGAGGCCCGCCTGGACGAGGAAGATCGAGACGAACAGCGGGAAACGAAGTTGTTCCACTTCCTTCCGCACCCGCCATTCGAAGGTGTCGAGGAAGCGCGGCAGGATCAGGCACAGGGCCAACGCCTCCGCGAAGAACAGCGTCGTGGTCCAAAAAAACAAGCTGGAGCCATCCACGTAGGTCGGGAGGTTCCCGTCCGGGTGAATCACCAACCGCAGCAGCGGCATGACCGGCAGCAGCAGGAGCAGGTACCACGAGGGATGATGGCCTGCCCTCGGGATCGCAATGGTGGAATGTGTCGTCATGGCTTCCTCCGAGACACGGGATCCCTATTTGCTCGCCACCACGAAAATTTCTTCCAGCGACAAAGCCTCGGTCCGGATGTCCTCCGGCTGGCTCCTTCGCAGTTCCGCCAGCACGCCGTCCGTCGCGCCGTTGGTGATCAGCGTGACCTCGCGGCCGGCCCTCGACTGACGCAGCACGCCCGGAATCTTCAGTTCTGGCGCCTCACCCGGGAATCGCGCGGTGATCTTGCGGAACTTCGCCCGCGCCTCGTCGGAGTCGAGGGTCAGGGTCGCACGCCCGTCTTCAATGATGGTGAAGCGATCGATCAACCCTTCGAACTCGGTGATCAAATGGGTCGAGACAAACACCGTCCTGCGACCCGGATCCGCGTCCTGGTAGGCGCCGATGACCGCCTCGATGAACTCGCGCCGCACGATCGGGTCCAGGCCCGAGGTGGGTTCGTCGAGCACGAGGAGTTCCGGATCGACGCAGATCGCCGAGATCAGCGCGAGCTGTGTCCTTTGGCCCTTCGACAGGCCGTTCACCGGCTTGCGGACATCGAGTCGGAACCTGTCCAGCAGATCCGACTCCGCCGTCGTGTTCCAGTGCTCGCGGAACGACGCCGCGTAGTCGAGCGACTCCCGGACACTCATCCACGGGTAGAAAGCGACTTGGTCCGGGACGTAGGCGAGACGCCGCTTGACCTGGAGTTCGTCCTTCGCGGGATCGAGACCAAGGACCCGCACCGTGCCGCTGTCGGGACGGAGCAGGTTCAGCAGGCACTTGATGGTGGTGGTCTTGCCGGCGCCGTTGCGGCCGAAAAAGCCGTAGCAGCTTCCGGTGGGGACGACGAGGTCGAGCCCCTGGACGGCGTCGGTGCGACCGAATCGCCGGGCCAGGCCTCGGATCTCAATGGCGGGGGTGTCGGACGGCAGGATCATGCATTCAGCCTTTCGTGTTCTGTCGTGCGTTCTGGAAATATTCAACCCGCTCGCGCACCAGCGCGATGAGGTCATCGCCGCCGATCTGCAGGTGATGCGCCTGCACCACCACGCCATCGACCTGCGGCAGCAGCATCTCCGTCCGGGCGGCCTTCCGGTACCGCGTCTGCCCATCACGAAGAAAGCAGCCGCGACCCTGCTTGGTCTCGATCACTCCCTCCCGCTCCAGCTCGAGGTAAGCCTTCGCGACGGTGTTGCGGTTGACCCGGAGTTGCTCCGCCAGCGGTCGAATCCCTGGCAGCGCCTCGCCCGACAGCAGGGACCCGGAAGCGGCGGCGGCCTTGATCTGGTCCATGATCTGCACATAGACCGGCTGGCCGAGATCGAATTGGACCTGGATACGCATGGGTGTCTGTTGCTGTCATAGTACAGTAGGACAGTTGTGTCAAGATGAGAGGAGCCTGGGGAGGTGGGCGGATTTGGAGTGCGGCGGCTTGACGCCGCTTTGGAGGGCGCGACACGCAGCCGCGGGCAAGCGACCCCGCCTGGCCGCAGAATGGCGATGCGAGCCAATGAGAGGCCGCAACTCGCGTAACCGGGGGCTACAGGACGCAACTTTGAGGTTCTTGCTCGGGAGAATCCCAACGTCCCTTAGCCCAAGGGTTGGGCCGCGGAGCGGACCTACCCTGGGTACGCGGCACCCTCGTCATAAAACCCCATCGGGGTTTCGTCATGCCAGGGCGTGGGGAGTCACCACCGTTGGGT
>CAIMTB010000428.1 GCA_903844265.1 uncultured Verrucomicrobiota bacterium | reverse complement strand
CTCGCCGAAACGCGCTACAGCCAGGACATCCACAACGCGGCGCGGTAGGCCCGGGGGTCTCGATGGAACCGAGACCTTCCCATTGCACGCCACACCCCCGGCCCGATACCCTGCCGGTCACTTATGCTGGACAACCTGCAGGATTCACTCGCCGCCGCTGAAGCCAAAGTCAATGCGTTGCGGAGGTTTCTTTGACCTGCCGAGACAACAAGCCCGCCTCTTGGAAATCGAAGCGGCCATGAGCCGCGACAGCTTCTGGGACAATCGCGAAAACGCCCAGAAGACCATCGACGAGTCCATCACGATCCACCGCCGCACCGACCCCGTCGTCGCCGCCGAAAAACAGGCCCAGAACCTCCGCGAACTGCTCGAGCTCATCAGCCTCGAGCCCGCCGAATCGCAGGCTGCGCTCACCCGTGATGTCGAACGCGACCTCGTGAAGCTCGGCGTCCAGCTCGACACCACCGAACTCGATCTCCTCCTCAACGGTCCCCACGACCGTCGCCCGGCCATCCTCAGCATCAACGCCGGCGCCGGCGGCACCGAGGCCTGCGACTGGGCCACCATGCTCTGGCGCATGTACCAGCGCTGGGCCGAACGCCGCGGCTGGAAGGTCGACGTCACCGACCTCGTCGAGGATGACGAAAAACGAATCAAGAGCGTCACGATCCGCATCGACGGCGAAAACGCCTATGGCTTCACCAAGGCCGAACGCGGCGTCCACCGCCTCGTCCGCATCTCCCCCTTCGATTCCAACAAACGCCGGCACACCAGCTTCGCCAGCGTCGACGTCATCGCCGAGATCGAGATCGAGGAGGAAGCCGAGATCCCGCCTGTCGAACTCCATACCGACACCTACCGCTCCGGCGGCAAGGGCGGCCAGAACGTCAACAAGGTCGAGACCGCAGTCCGCATCACCCACCTTCCCACAGGCCTCGTCGCCGCCTCCCAAAACGAACGGTCCCAACACCAGAACCGCGCCATCGCCATGCGCATGTTGCTCGCAAAGATCTACGCCCTCCGCGAAGACCAGAAGCGCGCCGAAATGGAACGGTTCTACGGCGAAAAAGGCAGCATCGGCTGGGGTAACCAGATCCGCAGCTACGTCCTCCAACCCTACCGCATGGTCAAGGACCTCCGCACCGGCCACCAAACCAGCGGCACCGAAGCCGTCCTCGACGGCGAACTCGACTCCTTCGTCCAGGCCTGGCTCCGCGCCGGTTGCCCCATCAGACGCATGCAGGGCGTCAAGGAAGACGAAGACTGACCCCGGCATAGCCGCAGCCGCATGACCATCCTCGACACCATCGTCGCCAGGAAAGAAGCCGAGGTCGCACTCCTCCCCCCCACGAGGATCACACCCGAAGTCCTCGAGCAGGCCATCGCCCGGCGCGGCGGCACGCGCGACTTCACCCGGGCCCTTCGCGCCCCGCGCCTCGGCAAGGTCAGCCTCATCGCCGAGGTGAAGAAAGCCTCGCCCTCCGCCGGCGTCATCCGGCCCGATTTCGATCCGGTCGCGATCGCCCTCGACTACGAGGCCTCCGGCGCGGACTGCCTGTCGGTGCTGACCGACGAGAAGTTCTTCCAGGGTTCACTGCAGTTCCTGCGCGACATCCGCACCGCAGTTTCGCTGCCGCTGCTCCGCAAGGATTTCATCATCGACGAACGCCAGATCCTCGAAGCCGTCGAATGGGGCGCCGACGCGATCCTGCTCATCGCCGCCATCCTGGACGACGATCGCCTCCGACGTTTCCACGAACTCGCCACGGCCGCAGGGTTGGCCGCGCTGGTCGAGGTCCATGACGAACCCGAACTGGAACGTGCCCTGGCCATCGGCGCGACGCTGGTCGGCGTCAACAACCGCAATCTCCACCTGTTCAAGGTGGACCTCGGCACCACCGAACGCCTCGCCTCCCGCCTCTGGCAGTCCCGGGCACGGGACAACACGCTCCTGGTCGCCGAAAGCGGCATCCACACCCGCGCCGATGTCGAACGCCTCGCCGCATGCGGAGCCGGCGCCATCCTGGTCGGCGAATCCCTGATGCGCCACGCCGACATCCCCGCCAAGGTCCGCGAACTCATCGCCTGAAAAATCGGGGATTCCCTTCCCCTCGCCATCCGCGCTTGGATTGCGCCACCGACCCCGTTCGCGCATGGCTCCCCTGATCTCCACCCGCGGCCTCGGAAAAACCTACGCCACGCCCGTCCTCGACGGTGTCGACCTCGACCTGCTGCCCGGTGAGATCCACGCGCTCGTCGGCGAAAACGGCGCCGGGAAAAGCACGCTCTCCCGCATCATCGCCGGGCTCACCACGCCCGACCGTGGATCCATGTCCTTCGAGGGTCGGCCCTACGCACCCCGTTCCAAGGCCGAGGGCGAAGCCGCCGGCATCCACATGGTGATGCAGGAACTCAACCTGATCGGCACGCTCTCCGTCGCCGAGAACATCTTCCTCGATCACCTCCCGAACCGCGCCGGCTGGATCGATTTCAAGAAACTCCAGCGGGACGCCACCGAGATCCTGACCCGCATCGGCATGGGCGACCTCGACCCCCGCCTGCCCGTCGAGCAACTCGGCGTCGGCCAGCAACAGATGGTCGAGATCGCCACCAGCCTCTGGCGTCATTGCCGCGTCCTCATCCTCGACGAACCCACCGCCGCCCTCACCGCACCCGAGGTCGCCCACCTCTTTGATCAGGTCCGACGTCTCCGCTCCGAAGGGGTCGCCATCCTCTACATCTCGCATCGCCTCGAGGAAATCCGCCAGATCGCCGACCGCATCAGCGTCCTCCGCGACGGCCACCTCGTCACCACCCGCGAAGTCGCCGGCTTCAGCCTCGATGAAGTCGTCCGCCTCATGGTCGGCCGCGAACTCGGCAGCGCGGATTTCACCTCGGGCCGCTCGCGAGGCCCGGTCGCCCTCGCCGCCCGCAACCTTCGCCTCGGCGACAAGGTGCAGGACATCTCGTTCGAGGCGCACCGCGGCGAAATCCTCGGCTTCGCGGGCCTCATGGGATCCGGCCGCACCGAGACCATGCGCGCGATTTTCGGGGCCGACACCCTCGAGTCCGGGCAGGTGTTCCTGCACGGCAACAAGACCCCCGCCAGGATCCGCTCGCCGCGCGACGCCGTCCGCCAGGGAATCGCGCTGCTGACCGAGGATCGCAAGGCCCAGGGCCTGTTCCTCGCGCTCGGGATCCGCGAAAACCTCACCATCAGCGACCTCCGCCGCGTGGCCGCCACCACGGGTTGGCTCCCCCGCGCGCTCGAGACCACCCAGATCCGACGGTGGATCGACAAACTCCACATCCGCTGCAACTCGCCCGACCAGGGCATCACCGAACTCAGCGGCGGCAATCAACAGAAGGTCATCGTCGCACGCTGGCTCTTTCGCGATTGCGACATCCTCATCTTCGACGAACCCACACGCGGCGTGGACATCGGCGCACGCTTCGAAATCTACCGCCTCCTCGCCGACCTCGCCGCCGAGGGCAAGGCCGTGGTCGTGGTCTCCTCCGACCTCAACGAACTCCTGATGCTCTGCGACCGCATCGCCGTGATGTCCGCAGGTCGCCTCGCCGCGGAATTCCAACGCGGTGCCTGGACACAGGACGCCATCATGGCCGCCGCACTCAGCGGCCACCTCGGCACCCCGGCCGTCAACTGAACGCCCCCCCTCCCGTGCCTCCCGCAACCGCGTCCCGCCTGCGCCGCGAACTGGGCGACTACTTCGGCCTCGCCATCGCCCTCGGCCTCCTCGTCCTCACCTTCAGCCTGCTCACCGAGCATTTCTTCAGCCCCACAAACTTCCGAACCATCGCCAACCAGATCCCCACGGCCATGCTCGTCGCCACCGGGATGACGCTCGTCCTCGTCCTCGGCCAGATCGACCTCTCGGTCGGCTCGGTCCTCGCCTTCTCCGGCGCAATGCTCGGCGTCGCAATCACCCAGTGGAAATGGCCGCTCGCCATCGCCGTGCCCGCCGCCCTCGGAACCGGCCTCGCCTGCGGACTGCTCAACGGCGCCATCTCCATCCGCTGGCGGCTGCCCACGTTCATCGTGACTCTCGGCATGCTCGAAATCACCCGCGGCGCCGCCCACGCCGTCACCCGTTCGCAAACCCAGTATCTCGGGTCGAGCGTCGGCGCCATCGCATCAACCGAATTCCTCGGGCTTTCCATCCCCTTCCTCCTCGCCCTCACGATCGTCGCCGCCAGTCACGTCCTCCTCACACGCACGGTATTCGGCCGGCATGCCATCGCGATCGGAACCAACGAGGAAGCCGCGCGCCTCAGTGGCATCGACCCGCGCCCCGTCAAACTCGCCGTCTTCGGCGGCACCGGGGTCCTGGTCGCGCTCGCCGCCATCATCGACACCTCGCGCTTCGAATCCGCCAATCCCAACGCCGGCCTCGGCCTCGAACTCCAGGCCATCGCCGCCGCCGTGATCGGTGGCACCAGCCTCATGGGCGGCCGCGGATCGGTCATCACGACCTTCTTCGGCGTCCTCATCATCGCCGTCCTCAACGCCGGCCTCGCCGCCGTCGGAGCCAGGGACGAAATGAAGCGCCTCATCACCGGAGCCGTCATCATCGCCGCCGTCATCATCGACGTCTACCGCCAGCGCCCATCCCGACGCCCATGAAACCCCTCTCCCCCCAAACCCCTTGCGCCGCCTCCACGGTCTGATACCCGAAACCTGACCATGAACTTGACCACCCGAATCCTTCCAGCCCTGGCGCTCCTCGGGGTGCTCACGGCTTCCAACACCTTCGCGGCAGGCGCCCAGCACCGCCTCTCGCGCGCCGAACTCCTCGACCGCATCCGCGGCGGTTGGGCCGGCCAGATGATCGGCGTCTCCTACGGCGCTCCCACCGAGTTCAAATCCAACGGCAAAATCAATGAAGGCCCCATCCTCTGGGAACCCGACAGGGTCTCCAACGCCATCGACCAGGATGACCTCTACGTCGAGATGACCTTCGCCAAGGTCATGGATGACAAAGGACTCGACGCCACCAGCGCCGATTTCGGCAACGCCTTCCGCGACTCCGAATATGAGCTCTGGCATGCCAACGCCGCCGCCCGCCGCGTCCTCGGCCTCGGCATCAAGGCCCCCCTCTCCGGCCACCCCCAGCACAACATCCACGCCAATGACATCGACTTCCAGATCGAAGCCGACTTCATCGGCCTCATGTGCCCAGGCCTCCCACGCCTCTCCAACCAGTTCTGCGACCGCGTCGGCCGCGTCATGAACTACGGCGACGGCCTCTACGGCGGCATGTTCGTCTGCGGCATGTACTCCGCCGCCTTCTTCGATTCCGATCCCCGCTCCGTCGTCCGCGCCGGCCTCGCCTGCATCCCCCAGCAAAGCGAATACGCCCGCCTCATCAGCGATCTCCTCGCCTGGTCCGCCCAGAATCCCAACGACTGGCGCGCCGTCTGGAAACTGGTCGAGGACAAGTGGAACAAAAACGACCCCTGCCCCGACGGCGCCGGGACTCCCTTCAACATCGACGCCAAACTCAACGGCGCCTACATCGCGTTCGGCCTGCTCTTCGGCGGCGGCGACTTCCTCAAGACCATGGAGATCTCCACCCGCTGCGGCCAGGACTCCGATTGTAATCCGTCCAGCGCCGCAGGCGTCCTCGGCGTGATGCTCGGCTACAACCGCATCCCCGATTCCTGCAAGGGCGGCATCGCCAAGCTCGCCGATCGCAGGTTCGCCTTCACCTCCTACTCGTTCAACGACATCGTCCGCTCCACCGAAAACCGCGCCCTCGCCGTCATACGCAAGGCCGGCGGAAAAGTCTCCAACGACGAGGTCGTCATCCCCGCCCATACCCCCCGCCCTCCCCGCCTGGAACAGTGGAGCCCCGGCATCCCCGACCACCGCGTGGACGTCAAGGACGCCAACTGGTCCTGGCAGGGTGCCTGGGAGAAAATCGAAAACCAGCAGGTCGCCTCCACCGCAGGCGCCACCGCCACGTTCACCTTCGACGGCGTCGCCGTCGTCGTGCTCGGCAAACTCGACCAGGCCGGCGGCCGCGCCGATGTCTTCGTCGACGGTCACCCCTCAGGCATCGCCGACGCCTATATCGTCCCCCGCACCCACGACCACTGCCTGTGGCACGTCTACGGCCTCAAACCGGGGAAACACACGGTCAAGCTGGTGACCCGCTCCGACCATGACCCACGCGCCAAGGCCAACCGCCTCTCGATCGAAGGCGCCGTGACGTATCGGGCGAAATAGCCACCAGAGTCCAAGGTCAACCCGATCCGTTGGCGTTTGAGGCCAGTCCGAGTTCGAGTCTCCTGACGTCGACTGCTACAGAACTCGGATGGGCCACCGGCAGCCCGTCAAAAACGAGCCTCTTCCTCGTGGCAGTCGACGTAAGGAGACCCCATCCATCGGCGTTTGAGACAACCGAGTTCGAGTCTCCTTACGTCGACTGCTACAGAACTCGGATGGGCCACCGGCAGCCCGTCAAAATCGAG
>CAIMTB010000427.1 GCA_903844265.1 uncultured Verrucomicrobiota bacterium | reverse complement strand
GAGATCTGGTACTCCGTGCCTGCCGTGACCGCGAACGTCACGGTGCGGATGGCCTGGGTCCAGAGGCCGTTTTGGAAGTCACTGCCCACGAGGGTGAGTTGGTCCACGTAAGAACCGGTGAAGACGGACAGGATGCTGGCGATGCTGGTGATGCCGGCGGAATCGACGGTGACGGAGCCGTTGGTTGGGGCGGTCCACTTCCACCAGACGGAATTAATGGCGCCATGGTTGACGGCTCCCTGGGGTGTGGGTTCGCCGAGTTCGCCTGTGGCGTTTGAATTGTTGGCCTTCGCCGTGATGGCGACGCCGCTGCCGAGGTTGGCACGCTGCGCAAACAGGTCCTGACCGAGGGTGACCGGGAGGGTCAGCGTGAAGTTCTGGTAGGCGTTGGAGCTGACGCCGGAGGGCGTCAGCAGGTTGGAGCCGTTGAGAAGGACGGCAGTGACCGTGTCGTCAGCCGCGAACTGGCCGCCAATCTTGACCGAATCGAGGTCCACGCCTGTGAGGTTGAAACTCGTCCGGTACGTGTAGAAGGAACCGGCGTCGGATCCTGCCTCGCGCAGGCGCGCGGTGGGGCTGATCCACGCGGAATGGGTGCCCCCGGCAATCCAAGGCGGTGTGGGATAGGTTCCCGAAGTCACAACGGCCACGGCCTGGCCGGTGACCGGGGAGGGGCTGATCAGGGAATAATGGGAATCCTCGGCCCTGTCGGAAAGCTGGAGTCCGGTGGATCCGACGCCCGTGTTGAACAAGGTGGAGAGACCGCCGATGAGTCGGAGGGTGACGGCGGGGGTGGTGAATGACTTGCCACCCGCGGTCACCAGGGCTGAGTAATTGGCGGAGTCACTGCTCTGGGTGGTGCCGATGATGTAGGTCTGGGCGGTGGCTCCACTGATGGCGTCGCCATTCTTGAGCCATTGGATCGTGGAAGCGCCAGGGCTGCTGACGATGTTGGTGAACGATGCCTGCTGGGTCGGGAGCACCGCGATCTTCACCGGGGGTTGAACGACCGTGAGCACGGCATCCGCCGTGGGATACGTGTTGAAACTGTTGTTGTTGAAGACCTGGACGCGGTAGGTGGCGGCACTGGCGGCCGTGACGTTGGAGAGGGTCAGGCTGGTGCCCGTGGCGCCGGCGATCTCGATGCCGTTCTTGAACCATTTGTAGGTGAGGTTCAGACCCCCAGCGACAACGGAAAACGAGACGTTCCTTCCCGTCATCGCGATGGCGTTCTCGGGGGCCTGCTGGATGACGGGCGGCACAGGACCGACCCTGACGTTGAAGGTCCGGGAGGTGGTGTTCACACCGCCGTTGGCCGTGCCGCCACTGTCCAGTACGTTGACCGTGATCAGCACAGTCCCGCTGGTGCCAACCACCGGGGTGAACTGCAGGGTGCCGGTGGAGGCGGGACTGGTGTAGGTGATCGTCGGGGTCGGGATGGTGGCCGGAGTTCCCGACGTGGCCGTGAGGGTGATGACCTGATTAAGATCACCGCCGTCGGTGATGCCGGTAAGATTGACCGTCTGGACGCCTGAGTTGTCGGCGACGGCCCGGTCGGACAGGGCGGCGAGGGTGGGAGGGTCGTTGACGGGGATGATGGTGACGGTGAACTGGCGCTGGATGAAATCGGTGGCGCCATTGGCGGTGCCGCCGTTGTCCTGGACGCGGACCGTGATGGTGGCGGTGCCGCTGTTGTTGACGGCGGGCGTGGCGAGGATGAGGGAGCCCGTGGTGTCAGGACTCTTGTAGACGACTGTCGGATCGGGGACGAGGGAGGGGTTGCTGGAGGTCGCGGTGACGGTGAGGGTCTGGCCGCCGTCGCCGTCGGTGATGCCCGAGAGGCCCACAACCTGGACGGGGTTCATGCCGCCGCTGGTGATGGCGACATCGTCGATGAGTTGCAGGGCATACTGACCGCCGGTACGAGCCGCAAAACCGAAGCGCCAACCTGCCGCCGGGGTGCACGTGGTCTGGATGGCGTTGAAGATGGTGGTGCCGTTGTGCAGGACGGTGACCTTGTGGTCCGAGGTCATGAAGACCTCGACCTGGGGTGGGGAGTCGGGGGTTCCTGCGTTGAGGATTCGGATGGGCGTCTGGGCGATCGTGACGCCACCCACCCTGAGGATGGCGTAGGGGGACTGGCTGTTGCCGCTGGAATAGATGTGGAAGCCGACGGACAGCCCGGTGCCGACGCCATTCTCGGCGGAGGCTAAGCTGGCGGTGGCGGGGTTTTCGCCCATGAAATTGAAGCTGAACCCATCGGCGGGATCGCTGGAACCGATGCCCACGAAGAGCCGGAACTTCGCGTTGAAGCTGGAGACGGCCCTGCCCGGGGCGAGGTCGTTGACGAAGAACGCGCCATACTGGTTGAAGGTGGAGGCGGTCAGTTGAATCTTGCCGTTGGCGTAGGCGATCGTCCGGACCGCGTTCCCGTAGGTGGTGCCCCCGGCGGAATCGACGTTGAAGTCGTTCGTGTAGCTCCCGGAACCGGCCTGGAGGTTGTCGAACAGTGTGACGCTCGACGGTTGGTTCAAGGTCGGGGTGTCGTTGACCGCGACCACGGTGACAACAAACTGGCGGGTGACGGAGTCGACGCCGCCGCTGAACGTGCCGCCGTTGTCCTGAACCCTGACGGTGATCGTGGCGGTGCCGGAAAGGCCGGCAGCGCTGGTGAGCTGGAGGCTTCCGGTGGAGCCAGGGCTGGTGTAGCTGACCGTTGGCGTCGGAACCAGGGTCGGGTTGCTGGAGGTTGCAGTGACGGTGAGGGTTTGTCCGCCGTCGCCGCCGTCGGTGATCCCGGTCAGGGCCACGTTCTGCGCTGCAGCGTCCTCGAGCCTGGAGAGGTCGGCGATCGCGCCCAGGGCAGGGGCGTGGTTGAGGTTTTGCACGCCGAGCGTGGCGGCGGAGCTGGTGATGGCGCCGACCGAGTTGCCAACGACGACCGTGTACGATGCGGCGTCGGCGAGAAGGAGGCCGGTGAGGGTCAGCTGGGACGATGTGGAGCCCGAGATCCGACCCCCATCAACGAGGCTGGTGCTTCCTTTTTTCCACTGGTACGTGACCGGCTGGACGGAGCTGGTGACGCGGACGGAGAGAGTGAGGGTGGAGCCTGTGAGCAGTGTCTGGGACACCGGTTGCGTGCCGATCACCGGGGCGGAATTCACAACCACCGTGGCCCCGGAGCTGGTGACGCTGCCGACGGAATTGCTGGCCACGACGGTGAAGGTGGCGGCATCACCCGCGGAGGCGCTGGCGATGGAGTAGGTCGAGCCCGTAGCCCCAGGGATGTCCGACCCATTCTTGCGCCACTGGTAGGAAATGGAGCCCGAGCCGCTGGCAGTCACGCTCAGGTTGATGGCTTGTCCCGGATTCACCGCCTGACCCACCGGTTGGGAGGTGATCGATGGAGCCACGGGGATCGTCACCACCGCAGCGGATGACACAAGCGTCCCATAGGCGTTGGTGACACTCAGGGTGTAGGATCCCGCGTCGGAGGCCAGGAGGCCGGAGATGACGAGGTTGGTGGTGGAGGCACCGGTGAGCCGGGTGCTGTTCAGGAGGGCGCCGCCGTCCTTCTTCCAGATGAAACCCGTGCCCGCGCCGCCGCCGGCGATGCCACTGAGGCGTAGCGTCTGCCCGACGGAGTAGGAGCCACCCGTGGGGCCTGCCAAAATGACCGGCGGATAGCCTATGGAAACGCTGTCGACCCATACGGTGTCCGAGCCCGTGACGACGCTGCCGTCCTTGGTGTAGGCCCACTTCAGCGTATGGGTGCCCGCTGCCAGGGCGTAACTCTGCTGGGTCCAGTCCTTCGTCCCGGACATCCTCACTGCGGTAACCTCCGAGTCGTCGACGTAGAACCGAAGGACGTCACCGCCACTCTCCGTGCTGGTCTTGCCGTACCACCGGACGGTCTGGCTGCCCGGCACTTCCGGCAGGATGAAGGACGAGGTGCTGCTGTGGCCGATGACCCCGCTGCGCAGTGACACCGTGTCACGAGTCGTCGTCGTATCCTTCGTCCATACCGGGCCCTCACCCGCGACGAAGGGAAGGCCTGGCAGCCCGGTGAGGACGATGCTGGTTTCGCCCGTAAGCACGGTCAGGGAGTCCACCCAGCCGGCGTCCGAACCCGAGCTCATGCTGCCGTCCTTCGTGTAGGCGAACTGGATCGTGCAGGCGCCGGCAGCCGCGATGTCGTAGGTGACCTGGGTCCAGTCGGCCTCGCCGCTGACGGACGCGACCTCGCTGCCATTGACCCGGAACTTGAGGAAGTCGTAGCCGGACTCGGAAGAAACCTTCCAATAGAAGCTCACGCGGGCAGGGCCCTGGAGGGTGGTCTGCACCCAGGTTTCCTGACTGTTGAGAATCGTCCCGCTCTTTGCGCTCCAGACATCCCGCTTGGTCGTACCGTCGGCTTTCCAGGAGGTGTTGCCGCCGGTGGTCCAGGACAGCCCCATCTTGTCAATTACGCCGGAATTGAAGGAGCTCTCGGCCCGGGCCGAGCCCACGAGGCCCGGCCCGCTCCAGGCCCCCGCGACGGCAAGCAACAGGACGAGGATCGGGGCCAGACGACGACGGAACGGGGAGGGTTGGAGGTGCTGGGCCATGGTGTGCATGGTTGGGTGTTGGGAGGTCATCGCTGGCAGATCGGCAGAGAAAAAAGGGTGGGTTCAGCGGCCGGGCATGGTGGACGGGGCGCTGGGAGTGTTGGTGCCGGACGATGGCACCGGGATGCGGTCGAGTTCCTCGCGGTTGATCTCGATGGCAAGGCCTTCACGGCTCCATTCGTGCCACCGGCTCTCCCGCTCGGACTACGCCTGAAGGGCAAGTTGGTGCTCGATTTGGGGCCGCACTTCGTCAAACGGGCGGGTCTGTTCCTGACGGCGGGCCACCAGTTTCAGGAGATAGATGCCGTCCGGCCCTGCGATGGGCTCGCTGATCTGGCCTGGATCGGTGAGGGCGAGGGCAGCCTGGGCCACACCCTCCGGCAAGCGGGCCTTGGCTTCGGCGAGATTCATCCAGCCTTGCTCGCCACCCCGGTAGCGCGAGGCCTGGTCCGAGGAAATTTCCGCGGCGAGTGGACCAAAGTGGCCGATGCCTTTCGTCTCCTCGAGCGCCCGGGCACGCGCGACACCGGCCTTCTTCATGGCTTCTGCCTTCTTCTCGTCGCTGGCCTTGCGCGGACACTCCACCCTGAGCAGCGCAATGTTGATCGCAGCCGGGCGAAGAAATCGGTTGGTGTCGGCCGCGTAGACGGCCCGGGCCCGCTCCACCGTGATGGCCGACCCGGCGGTCAACTCCTTCTCCCGACTCTCCCGAAACCGGGCCACCACCATCGAGCGGATGGCCTGCTGGACCTCGGGCAGATCCATGAACCCGCCCCGGGTCGCCTTGAGATAGGCAGCCTCCTGATCAATAAGGTCCGCGAGGACTTTCGATTTATCGAGGACGGCGCCGTCCGGCCCGTTCCGGCGGCGGTACTCAGCCTCGAATCTCGACGTGGAAATGGGAACTCCATCGACGACGGCAACGACGTTGGTCGACGTGCGGGATGGGGCCGGTTGACGGCCGCAACCCGCCAGCGCGACGCTCACCAGGGCCAGCAGCGCAAGCCTGAAGGAACCCGCAGCACCCAGACTGTTCAGATGGGCCGCATGATGAAACATAGACGAGCCAGGCGGGGAATTCCTTAAGTTGATATGTCTAGTCGAATGTGAGTGCGTATTAATACTTGGACGGCATGGATACAGTTGATATTGCTCCTCCCCTCCCCGCTCCGGAGGCTTTTCAGCAACACCCGCTGCTGCAATACCCGGCTTACACGAATCCACGCCTCCTTTTTCCGTGATAACTCATGAGGCGTAAATGAATATTGGGTGAAAAGAATGGGTAATTAGCCCTTTTAAACGCCGGATTTCAGGCTCGAACACCCATGCTGGAGCATCGTCGTGTATCAGGTCCCAGATCGTATCCACCCGGGAGCGGGTCGAGTAATTCAAGCGTCTTGTAGGTTGCATTAATTGGCCTCAGATAGGGGTGTCAGATGTGGGTTGAACTGGGGGCTGGGTCATCCGAGCCTCGTCCGATGCGATCGATCTCCTCGCCGGCCGTGATGCAGCGGTTGGCGCTCAAGCAGAAGCGCGCCGGCGTGCCCGTGGGGTTGGTGCCGACGATGGGTTATCTCCATGCGGGTCACAGGAGTCTCGTGGAGGAGGCGCGTCGGCGCGTCGGTGCGTCGGGTTGGGTGGTGCTCAGCCTCTACGTGAACCCGACGCAGTTCGCCCCGACCGAGGATCTCTCGAAGTACCCGCGCGACCTGAAGCGTGACCTGGCGATGTGCCGCGAGGCCGGCGTCGACGCGGTGTTCATGCCATCCGATGCGGTGATGTATCCGGGACGCGAGGAGGGCCGCTACAGCACGTACGTGGTGGAGGAATCCCTCACCCGTCCCATGGAAGGCGCCTCAAGACCGACGCATTTCCGGGGTGTCACGACGGTGGTGGCCAAGCTTTTCAACATTGTCCTGCCCGAGGTGGCGGTCTTCGGCGCGAAGGATTGGCAGCAGGCAGCCGTGATTTCGCGGATGAATCGGGACATGAACTTCCCGGTCCGGATCGTCGTGGCCCCGACGGTCCGCGAGCCGGACGGCCTGGCGATGAGCTCGCGCAACAAGTATCTCGATCCCACCCAGCGACTGCAGGCGACGGTGCTGTGGGAGTCCCTGAAGTCGGCCAGGGCGGAGGTGAAGCGGAACGGGACCGTGGACGCCGCGGCGTTGCACGCGCGGTTGTCCGCCATCATCTCGGCCCGGTCCGAGGCGCGCCTGGATTATCTCGAGTTCTTTGACCCGGAGACCCTGCAACCCGTGGTCGAGGTGACGAAGGGGGTGCAGATGGCGCTCGCGGTGTTTGTCGGGAAGACGCGGTTGATCGACAATGGCCGGCTGTAGGTGGGGGCCTGGTCACGAACTGGCGCTGGCGTAATGCCGTATCGAGGCGCGCCAGAACCATTCCGAGAGCGTGAACATCACCGCGCTGATCAGCACCAGCCAGAGCATCTCCAGCGGACTTCCAAGCTTGTCGATGATCAGCTTCACCGGGACGTTGCTGACCAGCAACACCGGGACCACAAATGTGAACACGGCCCGGAAGAGGCCCTGGAATGCGTCGGCAGGGAGCCGGGCCAGCTGGAAGAGATTGTAGTAGCCCCACAGAATTCCCTCGGCGCGCACCGTCCAGAACCCGGTGCAGGCCAGCGCATACATGACGGAATAATGGACTGAAAGTCCGACGAGAAGGAGGAGCGCAAAGCCTGCGTACTGGGCGACGGACGGCGCGAGGTGGAGCTGCATGCCTGCGTAGACCATCACCACGACGGCCGATGCGGCGTTGAAGAACGCGCCGAAATCGACGTGCCGCAGCGAGACAAGGAACCGCGCGTTCACCGGCATGAGCAGCAGGAAATCCAATCCTCCCGAGCGGATGTTCTCCGAGAGCTTCAGGCAGTTGCTCAGGAACAACGCGGTGAAGAGCTGCTGGATGAAGTGATTCGCGCCCACCAGGAACACCACCTGCCAGCGCGACCACGAGGCGATGTGGTCGGTGTGGCTGTAGATCACCGCCATGAACGACAGTTGGAGCCCAAACCAGAGGAGCTCCACCAGGATCCACAGGATGAAGTTCAACTTGAACCCCATCTCCCGAACGAGTGAGTAACGCCAGAACGCGCCGTATATCGCGAGGTAGCGGGCAAGCCCGCCCAGTGGCGCGAGGGAAGCCCCAGGCACAGGTTGCATGACGCCAGCGCTGCGGCGGGGCCTTCCACGGCCGCGCTCGCGGGCGGACGTCCCTCCGAAAGAAGGTTCCAGGTCCTTGGGGTTGTGCGACATCGATTTCAGCCTCCCACCGCGGAGTAACGCCGTAGCCCCCGGCTCCATACCGCGCGTGCCAGAAGATAGGTGGCCGCAACCCAGCATCCCTGCACCAGAAGCCCCTGCCAGAGCAGCGCTCCCTGCACGCGGCCGAGATACACGCTCACCGGGAAGTAGAGCATGTACGGGAACGGCGTGAGGTGCAGCACCGCCTGCAGCCACGACGGCAGCATGTCCAGCGGAAACAGATGGCCGCCCGCCACGTACTCGAACGCAAACAGGATGAAGATGAACGTCGCCACCTCAAGCACCCAGAACGCCAGCAACGCCATGGTGAACGACACGAAGAACTGAAGCAGCCCGGTCAGCACCACGGATGCCGCAAACACCCCGAAATGCAGACCCGACGCCGGTGCGACGAGGTTCTCCCGCTGGCTCCAGAGAAAGACAGCGGTCGGGATCACCGCCGCCGCGGTGTACACAATCCGCCCCGCCGCAAACAGGCACAGCCGGTAGCGCAGATAATCAATGGGCTTGAGCAGGAACTGGCTGATCCTCCCATCCCGGATGTCCGCCGCAATCTGCCAGTCGTCTTCCGTCACGGCCGTGAGCGCCACGACCACGTTGACGATCAGGTAGTAGGTGATGACCTCCGACTGGCTGTACCCGCCGATGTCGGGATTCGCCTGTCCCTCGTGGATCGCCCGCCACAACAGGATCAGCGCGAGCAACGGCACAAGGCCGAACAACGCGCGCACGACGAAGTTCACCCGGTACACCAGGGTGCTCTGGATCCCGAGACTGATGGCGTATCCGTACTTTCCCATCGCTCTATTCGCTTCCTTCGACTCCCTGATGCCCTGGCGGTGATCGATCCTCCGCGGCCCACCCTTGCGGGCCGCGCGTCAGGACCGTAGAAAGATGCGTGGCCGTTAAACAAGTGTCGACTCTCTCCCTGTTGCCCGCCTCGCTGCGTGTCTTTCTGTACGTCACGGCCGCCGTGACCGGCGGCGTCGTGCTCGTCGTCGAAATCCTCGGCGCCAAGATGCTGACACCGTGGTTCGGCTCGTCCCACTTCGTCTGGACGGCCCAGATCGCGATCACGCTCCTCGCACTCGCGCTCGGATACTACCTGGGCGGTTGGCTGGCCGACCGCACCTCGCGGCTGTCGGTGATCTATGCGGGATTGGTGGTGGCCGCGGCCTACCTCGCGTTCGCCGTTCGCATCCGCTCGAGCCTCGCGGCGTCGTGCCTCGAACTGAACCTCGCCCTCGGCTCCATCGTCGCCTCGCTCTGCATGTTCCTCGTGCCGCTCACACTCCTCGCAGCGGTCGGGCCTTTCTTCGTCCGACGACTCACGCGTTCGGTCGAGGATGTCGGCCGTGCCGTGGGACGCCTGTCCTCCCTGGGCACCCTCGGCAGCGTCGCCGGCGTCCTCGTCACCAGCTACGTCCTGGTTCCGCACTGCAGGGATTCGGTCGGCATGCTTTCCACCGCGGTCGTCCTGGCCTTGCTGGCGCTGGTGTATTTCGTGGGATGGGGACTTGGCGAAGCAGGGCAGGGAACCGCCGTCGCGGCCGCGGCAGTCGGAGGGTTTCTCGCCTTCACCGCCGTGAAGAGCGAGGCCGGAGGATCCACCGACGGCCTTGTGGAACTCGCCCGCGCCAACTCGCATTTCGGCAATCTCCTGGTGCTTGAGTCCAGAAACGGCGCGGCACGGTACTATCTCAACGACCGGCTCATGCAGAATTCCTACGACCCGAGACTCAAGCAGAGCCTGTCGATGTTCACGTACGGTCTCTACCACTTGTCCCAGGGTTACACTCCCGGGTTGCGTCGCGCCCTCTGCCTCGGCATGGGCATCGGCATCACCCCCGGGAAACTGGCGGCCGCCGGGATCCAGGTCGATGTCGTGGAAATCAACGAGGCCGTCGTGCCTCTGGCCGAGAAATGGTTTGATTTCCCGCGCTCAGCCGTGAACCTCCGCATCGACGACGCCAGGCATTTCCTCCGCATCGCGACCCACCGCTACGACACGATCCAACTCGATGCCTTCCTCGGTGACTCCTCGCCGTCGCACCTCATGACCCGTGAGGCCTTCTCCGAGATCCACGACCGGCTGAATCCTGGCGGCACTCTTGTGATCAATTCCTTCGCGCACTTCGAGGCCGGCAAGGACTTCCTCGGCGCCTCGCTTCATCGGACTTTGGCCGCGGTGTTCAAGGAGGTCCGGGTCCATATATCTCCGGGCGGCAATGTCTTTTTTGTGGCCTCGGACCGCAGCCCGCTCGAATTCCGCGCACCGCCCGACTACGACGACGTGGTTCCCTTCTGCCGCGGCGACCTCCAGGCAACCCTGGCCAAACCTTCCGAGGTCGACTTCTCGCGAGGCATCGTGCTCACCGATGACTATAATCCGGTGGAATACCACGACGCCGCCAATCGCGAATCCATCCGCCGGATGTTGGCCAAGAGTGGCGGGAATGACGGGCTGTAGGCGGGGCTCAGCTTCCCGACCAACGCCGTGGTGCACGCGTTCGCGGAGGCCTGGGACTGCTCTGGCATCGCCGGAACAACGTCATGACGCGGCCCATCCATTCGGTTCGTTCCTCGCGTTTGCCGTGGATGAACTGTCGAAAAGTGGGAGGCGACCCATCGGGCCGGGTTCACCTTGGCGTTGCGGCGTGCCTGGCGGGAGGCGCTGGTCAAGGCGCCGCAGGCGTGGGCCCCCTTCCATCGGCCTCGGATTTTTGTGCCGAATCGTCGGTTGACGGTGATCCGGCGGTCGGCTTAGGCTTTGCCTGCGGTCGACGACTGCAGGTACTTCGGGCCTGCGAACCGAGTGCCTCGGTAGCTCAATGGTAGAGCAGTTGACTCTTAATCAATTGGTTTGCGGTTCAAGTCCGCACCGGGGCACCATTCTCCTTCAACGGGTTACACCGTTTTTCCCTCTTCCTCGAAAAGCTTACTGGGCCGTTTCTGGGCCGTTTTCCGCGGTTGACTGGCGTTTCTGAGGGTTTTCCTCGCTGGAATGGCCCAGCAACACAGGGGTTCTGCTCAACCGTCCGGAGCGCCGACCCGGGAGGGGTGGGCAAGCGAGGTGGCGAAAACGGCCCAGTAAAACGGCCCAGTAAAACGAAAAGAGCCGGCAGCAGGGCATCGACCACCCCCACCACCGGCTCCCCATCACCGTTCCCGCGCCCCGGCGCCCAAGTGAAGCGCACCGGGGAAATCTCACCGCAGGTTCATGCCAACCCACCCCATGACCTCGCGCCTGACACGAGCAGGGTCCGCGCAATGGACCTGCCCGATAGCCGCCAGGACCGAGAGCAACGTCTGCCCCTCGTCCTCGGCGATGACGGGAGGCAGCGGCCGCGACGCAGGGGCCGGGGCGTCCTCGACGATCTCGTCGACCAGGTTCGCCGCGACGGCCTCCGCTGGTGAAAAGAACGTGTCCTGGGAAAGCCACGCCCTCACCACTTCGCGGGGTTGGCCCGTCGTCCGGGTGAACAGCCCAAGGAACTTCTCGTTTGCCGCACGGAGCCTGATTGCCTCGGCCTCCAGCCTGTCCGCCGTTCCAACGACCGCGGAGCGCCCTTCGTGAACCATGAGGGTGGCACCTCGTGCCGCGTACCGCCGCCGCCCTGCTTGGAGTACGATCACGCCGCCCGAGTAGCACGGTCCCGTGGCGATGGCCCGTTCGCATCGCCCGGTGAGAGCCTCGAGCAAGTCCAACGATGTTGCCGCGTCGCCTCCGCAGGTACTCACGAGCAGGTCAACCCGTGCGAACCCCTCGAGTTCGCGGAGACAGTCCGCCGCCGAGGCACCGCATCCGATGTCGTCGTGAACTCTCAACACCGCCAGGGAATCGCCCGCCGGCGGCAGAATCGAGTACCAAGGTCTCAAGCGATCCCCCCCTGAACCCTCGAGAACATCGCCGGATGAGCCCTGGCGAACCGGGTGAGAACCCGACCAGCCAGCCTCGGATTGCGCAGCGCCAGCCTCCCGGCCTCGGCCTCCGCGGTGAGCTTCTCGGAAAGCACCGGGTTCGTCTCACGAACCGATTGCGCCAAGCGCAGGAGTTCCCGGCAGTGTTCGGCCTGCCAGCCAACGTCGTCGGCGTTCATCGCGTGGCCTTGGTTTTCTCGGGTTTGGAATCACTCACCAGCGCGGCGAGAAACGGATGGGCCGCCAGCCTGGGACCAGGAACACCATCGACGGGAACCATCCGGTGAGCGTTGGCCTCGAGCTGCCGCAGCCCGCGGACGAGGTTCGATTGCACGTAAGGGATCACGCCCCATTTGACGTGCTCATCGAGTTCGCGGTCCTCGATGCCATCGGCGAGCCTGCCGGCCTCGGCCGTGATGCGTGGGACGACGCTTCCGCAGACGCGGACGATGGCGCTGCCGGCTTCGATGAGGGCGCGATGCGTCGCCACCTTGCGCAGCGTCAATTCCTGGGTGAGTTCCTCGCGGGAGCGAACGGGCGCCTTCGCGACATCGCCAGGGGTTTCGCCGCTGGCGGCCTGGAGGGCTTCAGCCTGGAGACGATGATAGAGGCTCAACTCGCCGCTGGACCCGCTGCCGTAAAGGTCACGGCGGATCGTTTCCTCGACCGCCTCGAGACGCTGGCCATCGGCATCGGCCTGGCGTAGCACCGCGATCTCCTGCTCGGTGATGACCGGCGAGGCTGCGTTGCGGATGACCTCGGAGAGCAGCGCCGTGCTGACAAGTCCGATTCCGAGGTCTTCGATTTTCGCCGCGGGTGTCCGCTTGGGACCGATGGCCGAGCTTGCGAACATCGGACGTGGACCCGTTGCAGCGGGCGGAGGTGGAGGCTCGGGCTTGGGTTGCGGGGTTGGGAGCAGTTTGGAGAGTAGCGTTTGAAGTTTTCCCGTCATGCCGCCCTGGGGACGCTTGGTAACCCTAGCCTTCGTCGGACCACGCGCTCGGCCTTCAGCAATCCGGGATGACTCACGCCGGCAGTCTCCGCATCAGCGCGTAGGGTCTGGCCGGTTCCGATCAGAACCCGCCGCAGAGCCATGCCGGCAGCACAGTCGCCTAGCCTGTCCAGGACCACGCGCAACGCCTCCGCAGCCTCCGCACGCGCCCTTGAGCGCACGACATCCATCAAGTCATCCACCGTGCCCCTGTAAACCGGCAGCCCCGATGCACGCAACGTCTCCGCGATCTCGAGGTCCAGGCCGCCCTCGGCCTCGGCAGGATCGGGTGATGGCGCTTTGGCCAGCGCCGGCCCGGGGTTGAATGCGGGGCGGTGTCTCACCGTGCGACCTCCTGAAGTCCACCGATGGCATCCATCACCGCCAGGAACGCCCTGGACCGGATGCCGAGGATCTCCTCCAGCTTCG
>CAIMTB010000426.1 GCA_903844265.1 uncultured Verrucomicrobiota bacterium | reverse complement strand
GGCAAGATCATTCGCCGCACCACAGTTCCGCTTCTGCCCGACTGATGTGCCACGGATGCCAACCCGGGATCGACGATCGGAACTGGGGCCAAGAACACCCACGTCGTGCCGGCTTGAAGCCGACGGCCTTCAACACCGCAAGACCTGCCTTCACCAACTCGCGCTTGGTGACGAACTCCAGCTTCAGGCAGTCCATTCCCACGGCTGCGTTCAGGTCTTCCGGGTCGAAGTCGTCATCGAGGACCTTGAGCAACCATCCGATGCCGGTCCGCTGGTAGATGACGGCGGCAAAAACCTCCTCCGCCTTCCCGAGGACATTCGCGAGGCGATAATCGCGACCGCCAACGGCCTCCAACCCCACCCATTCGGTGTCAGCCGTGAATTCCCACGGTGCCAATTCCTCGATATCCAGAGCCAGAGCATGGAGTGCGCACCACATCCATCCCAAGGAATCCCCATGTCCCCTGAACCAGGTGAAATGCTCCTCCATCAGATCGTCCCCAGGATCGCCTCCGCCATCCCGCATGCTGTCTACGCCATCGGTTGTGAAGACCGCATGGAACTTCTCCAAGACGGAACCGCGATGGCAGCCAAGATCCTCATCAACGCCACGAAGAACGGGAAGAAGGTCACCCCGGGCAACGTCGCCTACTACACCCTCCAGCATCTGAACTCCGGCAGATGAACGGTCGGCTTCAGCTCCGTCGATGTTCTGGGTTCCTGCACACAACTCAACGGCAGGAGCACCGTGCACTCGATGCACGACGAGGTGCCCGTCGATCTTGAAACCGGCGAAGCTGTGGCTGTCAGCGAATTGATGTGCCGCGAGGTCGAAGATCCTGGCACCATCGCCTCACGCCACCTGGACTGGCAGGAGCTTTACGCCAGCCAGGACGCTGAACCTCGTCGACTCCTTGCGCTCGTCGCCGAGGGATTCGATGTGCCAGAGATCGCTCGAAGGCTGAAGTCCACGAAACTGGCAGTTCAGCAGCGCCTTCAGGATCTTCGTGCCGCCCTCGTGGAGTTCTTCGGTGCTTCGGTCCTCGTCGATGCGTGTCGCACACCCCAGTGGATCGACGACATCCGCTCGGTGAAGGAGTCCCAGGCATGTCGTTCAGAACGTAGTTGGCAGACGAGTTGACCGTGGACGAATGACCTGCGGCCCCCACCTGCAGCTTGGCGCCGCTTCAGGAGAAAGATACCGATCAACTACGTCAATGCGTGGGCATCACCATCATTAGGCGTCTTGCACTACGGCGATTGTTTCACTCGATAAAACTGTCGCGGTTCCCCGAATGAATCCGGGATTGTCAGTTGTCGTGTGTCGCCGCTATTTGTGCTGATGACGCCGGTTACCGTTTCCCAGGCTCCTGTTGTCATGTCCGCTCGTCTTTCGATCAGATAGCTGTGACCGGCGGTTGCTGGAAAGCGCAGAAGGAGATCGTTGCCGACAACGGCGAAAGCGGCGATGCGCAGTGTCGGCACCGCGGTCACCGAGACATTGTCCAGAGCGATTAAATGCCCGGCGGCACTGTTTCCGGTGAACGTCACGGCCGTGATCGTGGAAGTCGCGGTGAAGTGTGTGGCAAACTTCCTCCATTGCCAATCAGGCCCAGTCGGGATGGAAGAAAATTCACTGGTCGTGAACCCAACTGTCACTGTCACTGAAACTGGACCGCTCCAGAACCCATCGCTTTCCACCGTGCCCAAGACAAAGGAGACATCGTAGATTTGATCGGGTGTTGTCGCGATCGCCTGAGTGATTCCGGCATAGGGCGGAGTATCGGTCGAACCTGTCAGGTCCACGTAGAAATGCCCAAACGGTGTGGCGGCGCCGCTGGGCAGTACCGAACCGTTGTCATTAACGCCGCCCCAGAGCAGACTGCCGCTCACCACAGTCCATCCTGGAATGACCGTGGAACCAGGGGGCAACGACATCACACCATTGCGATCCGGTGCGAACGTGTGAGCGAGGTTCTCGAAACTACCGTTGACGACGAGCTCCTGTGGATCGGGAGATGGATCAATCGCCAAGGCCCCATAGAACCCGGAGTTGATTGTCGAACTCCCGCCGTTGAGGACTCCGGCGTAAGGTTGGCCGATCGCGGCAATCAAATCGATTGCGCCTGAACTGCTCGTGCCACCTGCGACATAAACACCGAGACCGTCTAGACTGGCGCCCTGCACGGAAGCGATACTTTCAAAGAGCAAGGTGACAGCCAAGCTGATCAGTGTCTTGGGAATGGCTTTCATGCCTTCTGGGAGTTGGAGTATTTGGTGTTCTGGTGGACCTGAAATCAGCGCATGAACACCCTCAGTAGACTATAATCGTAAAGTTGGCATCGGCCGAATCACCCCCATCCTTGGCTTGAAGAAATGGCACTACTGAGATTTCATTAACGCTATACGAGACGCTGCAGGTCGTGGGGACACTCGAGGAGTACCCCGGGGTGACACTCGCGAAGCGATCATCCACTCGAAAACCGAGGTCGACGACGTAAGTCGTGTAATGGGCTCTGATCTCCTTGGTGACTTTGAACCCACAGGCGTTGGCAGACGGCGGCCCCTGGAATGACTGTCCCGTCAACCCGTTGTAAGCGCGGGTGATCTCACCTGTGGCCTCCACGAACAGCATCGCCTTTACCCACCCGCCCTTGTCCCGGTTCTGAGTGACGTTGCCCTCGGCGGCGAAGGCGAATCCCGCCAGATTTTTGCCATAAACGGCGGCGGTACCGGCAGCAGTGCTTGTGCTCTCACCGAACACCCCGGTGTTTGCGCCGGTCGCCTTGCCATGCACGACGGAATTCGCCCCTGGAGCCTCCACGTGAAGTTTCGCGTCCGGGGTTGTCGTGCCAATGCCGACGTTCCCGCTGCCGGGTGAAATCGTCAGTCGCGCCTGCGCGGCAGTACGGTCGTAGATGCCGAACAGGCCAGGTGTGCCGAACAAGCCGTTCTCCAGTGTCCAAACCTGGTTCTGACCCAGTTGAGTGCTGTCCAGGGACAAAATCGACCCCGCGCCCGTGCTCTTGATGCTGGTTTCGGTGGTGGACGGGCCTTGGATCTGCAATTGCGTCTGAGGCGCGATGGTACCGATGCCGACAAATCCAGCGTCGTTGATCATGAAGTCGTAGAGGGCTGGATTGCCCTTTCCTACGCTGGTTCCCAGCGGGCTGGGCGTGCGGAACATGTAGAGGCCCCCGCCCGTGTACCCGATTCCAAAGCGCAAGCCGGATGTGTTGTTCGCATCCCAACCGATGGCCCCTCCGGCTTTGAGTGCTACCGCCCCATGCCAACCCGAGGCTGTCCACGTCGGGCCGCCCTCGATACTCAATTTGTGCTGGGGAGAGAATGTGCCAACGCCAACGTTGCCGTTGGGAAATGTCCCACTGTTTGGGAAGGGGTTGACGATGACGTTGTTGTCGCCGCCACTCCCGAGACTCTGGAGAACCAGCGAAGTATTTCGCGCGGTGATATCCGTAAGCGTCCCAGCAGTGATGAACGGAGACTGCTGGTTCGCTCTTGGAGCCAGGCGACGTCAG
This sequence comes from uncultured Verrucomicrobiota bacterium, assembly GCA_903844265.1. Classification (GTDB taxonomy): domain Bacteria; phylum Verrucomicrobiota; class Verrucomicrobiia; order Limisphaerales; family CAIMTB01; genus CAIMTB01. The sequence goes on along the minus strand of CAIMTB010000426.1, from coordinate 3,382 downwards.
GATTGTCCGGCGAATGGACGTTCAACGCCAGCCCCCCCCGGTCGCAGAGGCGGCGTGGTGCGGCCATCGAGCCACTTCTTGACCTCGGCGTGGCCGTCGGCGAACGAGAGGCCGCCGGCGCGGTTATGATAACTCGCCGGATAGTCGACGATGTAGGCCTCCCGCCCGCGTCGCCCCATTCCCGTATAGAAAAGTGAGTCATTGATGCTGTCCTCCCGCTCATCGATGAACACGTGAGTCATGGAGGGCCCTGGATTGACGAGGTCGCCGTAAGTGCGAAACACGCGGTGGTTTTCGTCACCCGGGAAATGTCCTTTGACCTCCGAGCCATCGGGAAGATAGCGCCCCAGAAAGCCGTTCATCGAAAGGCTCCGGACGCGCGGCAGCACGAGGCCGCCCCGGGCGCGCGCGGTACTGCGATCGGCCGGGCATTTGAAGACGGCCGTCGACTGGAGATAGCGGAAGAGGAGGCTGTTGCGCAGGTGCGCGTCGCTGGTGTTGTCGGGATTGATCAACCCCGCGTCCAGCGTCAGGGCTCCGCCGACCCAGGTGGCACCGTCGGCGGAATTATCGAGGCCGAGATTCGGGACCAATCGGTCCTCGGCGTCGTCCTTGTACAGGAACCAGGCCAGATGCAGCTGCTTGAAACAGGTCAAGCGCGCCGTTGTTGTCGAAGTCGCCGGCCGCGATGCCCCCGTAGTTCGACCCGCCGGTGTTGAGCACCACCGGCTCGAAATCCTTTCCAGCCAGGTTGAACAGCACGACGTTCATGAGGACCCCGTTCTGCCGCAGCGCGAGAGCGATGTCGGGGTAGCCGTCGCCGTTGAAGTCGCCCACCGCACAGCCGTAATTGCGGGATTGCACGGCCTCGAACCCCGGCGGACGCCAGCGCACGAACGTGCCGCCGGGCTGGCCGAGGTACAGCGTGTTGCGGATGGGCTTGGAGGAGGTGGGATCGGTCGCGAGGTTGGCGACGAAGAGATCCAGGATTCCGTCGCGGTTGAAATCCGCCCAGGCCGCCGAGATGCCCTCGGTCATCTCCTGTCCCACCGGGCCGATGGTTACCGACAGGAACCGGCCCGACCCGAGTCCGCGGAACAGTTGGTTGCGCTCGAAGCCATTGCCCCAGCCCACCGGAGTGAACAGGTCGGGGAGCCCGTCGCCGTCATAATCCGCCCAATAGCCTGCGCCCACCGAGCCTTGCGGATAGCTGCGCGCGACGATGGCATTGGTGCCGCGGACCTTGGAGAAGGTGCCGTCGCCTTCGTTGTGGTACAGAAGGTGTCCGGAATCCCCCGCGGCATAGAGATCGAGAAGGCCGTCCCCGTCGTAATCGACCCAGGAAGGCCCCCAGGCGAAATCCCGGGACACGGGACTGGTCGATAGGAAGGTGAACTGGGTATCGACGTCGAGCACCGCGGGCTCGCTGGTGATCGAGCCGGCCGGGTTGGAGACGGTCACGGTGTAACTGCCCGCGTGGGCCGTGCTGAGGTTGGTCAACACCAGGCTCCGGCCTGAGGCGCCGTCGACTAGAGTCTCGGCGACCTCCGTCCGCAGCAATTCCCCGAACCGCTGCCGCAACCTGAACGTAGTCTGCTTGATCGCGCCAACCGACATTCCGGTCTGCCGCGAGATGGCGTCGTAAGGCAGCGCCTCGGCGTCCCCGAAAAGGTGAGGCCGCAGAAGGTCGAACAACTCGATCCGACCGTTGGCTGCGAATTCGGCCCGGGTCCGCTTGCGGACGACCTCGAGCGTTGTCATCGCCCACCGCCGGTCATACGCCGCGTCGGGCGAGAGTTCGCCGTCCGATTCGAGGGAAAGCCGCTCCTCCCCTTCCGCGGAATCGAAGGAAATGACCGCGGCGCCGCCACCGCGCTTTTGAGTCTGTGCATCGCGGTGGGCGCGATGGAGGTGGTTGTCTGCCGCCTTCATGAGGAACGACCTGAACCGTCCCTTGTCCTCCTGCACCCGCGCGATGGCGCCACGCGCGAGCAGATCCGCGAAGAGTTCCTGGGTCAGGTCCCGGGCCAATTCCACATCATTTCCACGGCGGCGGATGTGGGCGTACAGGGGATACCAGTAGGCCCGACAGAGCGACGCCAGGGCCTCCGCCGCGGTTGTCGACGAGGGCCCGCCTGCCGCGATCACGAGACTCCAATGAGTGGTCGCGAAGACCCCCTCAGGAGTCGGCTTGTCCCCTCCCGTGGACGACATATCCCGGGGAATAGGCCACTCCGACTCCACGCGCAAGCCCCGCCACAGGACGTCATCCAGCCCGGGCGAATCTCCGAATTGTGGGCCGAGCGCGGACTTCTGTCCGCGTCGGGACGAGGGCGGGAGGGGCACGTCCGGACCTCCCCCCGCGGCGCGCGTGGTTTCACCGAAGCGGCATGAATGCCGCGCTCCGGTTCGGCCCGTCGAGGACTCCCCACAACCCGGAGCGTCTCGGCAGAGTTCCCAGATGAAATCCTTCGATCAGGTCCAAGAAGCCTGTGAGGAAAGGCACATCGGCTCGATCCCGTAGCCGTTTCAAGCGCGGGACAGGGCATTCTCGCTCACGAACAGGTTGCGTGCGCGGAACGCTGGCGGGCTTTCCAGAAGAAGTATCGCCCGGAGACCACCCAGCGGCGACGCAAACCAGGGGCGGTGGAGACAACGGCCCCCCGCCATGGTCCAATCGGGGTTGGGCAAGTTGAACCGTCGCGCTAGTTCCTCTGCTGTGGCCGCAAGGTAGGCGTCCTGCAAACGGCCCAATTCCCCGGCATGAGGCTCCAGCTCAGGGGGGACCTTCGACAATGCCTCCGCGCTGGGGTTGGCATAGAAGGCATCCAGGAAATTCGACAAGCACCGATCGAAGGAGTCGCCTCCCGCCGCCAGAGTAGCGACTTCAGCCAAAGTTTGCGGTCTCATACAGTTCCTGCTTCGAAAAGTTCTTCTACGAGATACTGCGTTTTCACAGGAATCCGGTTGGACGGGTAGTACTGGCCAACAATATCGAGGACTTCGAGGGCGCTGCGCAATCCCAAGTGCCGGACGAGAAAAACGATGTCGGGCACGTCAGAACCTTCGCCCGCAGTGCCGCCCAGGCGAGCGGCAATGCACTTCATGGCGAGCAGGTACTCGGGCACTGGCATTGTTAAGCGCAGGTGAGGGAACTGCGGGAGATTGCCCGTTGTGGTCTCGTGTCGGGCGGAAACAAATCCTTTCACTCCGTCGTTCAACCAGTCCGGCGGGAGCTGACGCTCGTCACCCACACGGCGCACGAGTTCACGGGTGAGTTCCGTCGGCTTGAAGATCCCGTCCACGTCCTTGGTGGAGACCCGGGCATTGAATGCCAGCACCATCACGGTGCCGCCAAACAGGCAAATCTCGCCGATGACGC
>CAIMTB010000425.1 GCA_903844265.1 uncultured Verrucomicrobiota bacterium | reverse complement strand
TCGAACCTGGACCACCTGCAGCGCATCCCCAGCACCCCGTGCGTCTGCCATGCCAGCCGACCTTGCCGTCCCCGACACCCCGCCACGTCGCTGGGAACTTCCAGGTGATTGAAGCGCCAACAACGCCCCGCCACGCCCGACAAAAACATGGTAGGCCGGTCCGCGAGCCTGGAAATCAGCATCCACCGGCGCACCTGCAGCCACCGGCTCGAAGGCCAACGGCAGCCGCCACGCATCAGCCCGGGCACGATCCGCCGCCACCTCACTTGCTCTCCCGGCACGTAGCGCCGCGGACAGCAACGGACTTCCCGCCACCGACGACAGCCCGGACTCGGGCGCCGCACTCGCCAGCAAAGCCACGGCGTGTGCGCGTTCTGGCAGATGGCTGCAGACGCCGGCGAACAAGCCCGCGGAAACGCATCGCCGCACCGACCGGAAGAGTTCTCCCCGCGCGAAATTCATAGGATTCTTGCCGTGAAACCGATCCGACGAGTGTGCTGGCAGCGTTTCTGGAGTGTCAAAGAATTTGCCCGCCCCCGTGGAGGCTCGCCGCCCCCATGCGACGGTCGTCAGGAGGCTCGCGCTCCGTACGACCACCGGCCTCCCATCTCACGCCGCCCGCACCAGCGGCCCTCCCACCGGGAGCTCGTCCGGGATCTCCACAAACTCCCGGATCGCAGTCCACAACCGTGAAAAATCCTTGTTCACGTCGCCGCTCAGGCAATCCGTGATGTCGGCCGCCAACTCAGGGTGACGATCGATCACTTGCTTGAACGAGAAACCCGGCGCGTAGAACGCATACACCAGCCTCCGCATGTTCTCGATGCCCTGACGAAGATTACTCGCGTAGTTTTCAAATCGGCACGGCGCGATGTCCCCCGATTCAAGGGCCGCATCCACCGCGTCCGCCGCCGCCACCCCCGACTTCAAAGCCAGCATGAGCCCCGACGAAAAGACCGGGTCCAGGAAGCAGAACGCATCGCCCACCAGCAACAAGCCCTCGGACCCGCAGTGCCGCGAGTGGAACGAATACTCACTGGTCAGGTAATGCGGCCCGACCTGCGTCCCGGGAGCCAGGTGGGCCTCGATCCACTTGTTCTCCCCGATCTCGCGCTCGAAGATGGCCCTGGCGTCCTTCACCCCACCGCGCGTCAGGTACTTCCCCTCGGCCACGACCCCCACGCTCACCCGGTTGCCATGCTGCGGGATGTACCAGAACCATCCCTTCTCCGGCACGAAGGCGACCGTGGTAGCCCCCGCATCGATGCCCTCATCCCGCAATGCCGACTCGTAATAGGTCCAGACCGCGACCTTGTTCAGCTGCGGATCCCTGATCCGCCAACCGTTACGCACCGCCGCAAAAGACTCCTTGCCCGTGCAGTCCAGCGTCATCACGGCCCGCACATCGCGTTCGTCCCCCGACCGCTCCCGAATCCGCACCCCGACGACTCGTTCGCCCTCCCGGAGCAGCGACATCACCTCGACCTCTTCCAGTACCTCCACACCCCTGGACCTCGCATGGTCCACCAGGATCTGGTCGAACTCCGACCGGAGCACCTGCCACGTCTGTGCGATATCCGACCCGTAGCGGGTGAAGAAGTAGAAGGGTTGACTCGCTCGGCCGTTGGGCTGGATGAACTGGACGCTGAACTTCCGGACGAACGCGGAACGCTGCATCTTCTCGATCAAGCCGAGGCGGCGCAGCGGCACATTGGTGAACGGGATCATCGACTCCCCGACGTGGTATCGGGGGAACTTCTCGCGCTCGAGCACGAGCACCCGGCGCCCGCGCTCAGCGAGCATGGAGGCCGCCGCGCTGCCCGCAGGCCCGGCACCGATCACCACGACGTCCCACATCTCCACGCCGCCCTGCTCACGGGTCGCAATCATACGCATCAGTATTCCATCTGGTCGGAGCCACAAGTCGCAACCTCACGGCGGCAGGATTTCCACCACCTCCGAAATGGGCCGGCCCTGCATGTCCCTGAGGGTGTTGTGCCGACCGTAGAGCAGGTTCCTCCCGCTGAGGCCAAACGCCCGGTTCATCAACGCGTCGGACTCCACGACAAAGAAGGCATCCGGAGCCCCGGTATGCGGCATCTCGTGCGCCTTGAGGATGTGTCCGAACGGGAGCTGCTCCTGCAGCACCAGCCGGCGCACCACGGAAGGCAGCAGATCGAGCGCAATCCGATTGGCCCCAAACTCCACAGCGCGGTCGTCGCGATCGAGACGGAGGATCACCTCCCGGAAATACGCGTCGCCCCGCCGATCACGACCCAACACCTCGATGTGGATATCACAGTCGAAGTGATCCTCCAGCGTCGGCGTCATGTCCCTCGGATGCACGAGCAACGAACGCCACGGTTCCGGCACGTCCGCCCCGGCGAGGAGCTCGAAGCGCGGGAGCGCAACGCCGGCGCGGGAATAAAACTCGTCCAGCGGAAACACCGCCGAGGCCAGTTCCGATGACAGGGGGCCCGAGCTGCATCCGATCACGCCGCCCCCCCGGACCGAGGCCCGCCATGGAACCGAAGCGCAACAACACAACCGGCTGCCCGGGGCGCGACCGATCTCATCGTGCCTCCCACTTTTCAAGCCGCCCTCGATGCGCATCCCGCTGCAGCCCGATCCGATCCACCGGTATCGCCTGGAAACCCAGAGCCCACGCCGGCGAATCGCGACGGAGCGCGAAGTCGGTCGCCTTCGCAGAATCGCCCGGGCTTCCAACAAAAAGTGGATCCACGTCGGTCAGGTTGTTCTCGAGCCGCAGCCACTCGGTCTTCGCGTTCCAACCGACGCGCAGCCACTTCCCGACACAGACGTTGCGCGCCACGACGTTGCCCTCGGGCGGCACGCCCTTGAACGACTCCCCCTTGATGACCGGCCCGCCAGGAGGACCGTAGTGCGCGTCAAGTGCCTTCATCTCGGGATAACGCTCGCGGTAGAGCTCGAGCGGAACATTCCCGAGCTGCTTGCGCATCGTGTCATCCACCATCCCGCGCCACACCGGAGATTTGTCGAGGCCGCGGCCATCGAGTTCGACCGCGTGATCGCAGTTCACAAAGACGTTGTTCTCCACGTGGTGGTCGCGGCCTCCGCCAAGAAACGCCGCACGTTGCACCCCGAAAAAGATGTTCCCGGAAATCTCCGTCCCGCTCACGCAGTCGTCCATGTAGGCGCCCATCGAGCCCATCCCGACGCCGCCCGTGTGATGGATGAAATTGTTGCGGATCCGATTCCCCCGGAAAGTGTAGTCCCGCCCGGTGTAGATCGCGCCGACATCGCCTGTCTCAAGCGCGATGTGATGGATCTCGTTGAACTCGATCAGGTGCTCGTTGCCTCCGTACAGGATCGCGCAGTGCGGGTGATCGTGGATCAGGTTGTGCGACGCCCGCAGCCCCACGCCCTGGAGGAGAATCGCCGGCACGTAACACTTCGACCATCGACCCTGATGCTGGAAATGGCAGTTCTCCACGAAATGCCCACCCGACTCCAGCGTCCGGCGATCGCCCCCGCTCAGGTTCACCCCGCCGTCGCCGGTGTCGAACACATCGCACGACTGCACGCCATGACCGCGCCCCCCCTCGATGACCACCCCGCTGTTCCCAATGTTCCGGATCAAACAGCCCACGACGCGATTCGACCCGCCCCCCCGGATCTCCACCGCGCTCGCACGCGTCGCCTCGAGGACCAACCCTTCAACGACGACATTCGAGGCGCCTGCGATGCGGATCAGCGGTTTGTCCAGCAGGCTCAACAAGGTCTCCTCCGACCCCGATCTTCCCCCGCCGTCCGGCGGCCAGAAATAGAGCTGGCCCGAACGCCGGTCGAGATACCACTCCCCCGGCGCATCAAGCTCCTCGAGGAGGTTGAGAAAATAGAAACGCTGTCCCTTCCGGAATCCATAGAGGCCATGAGGCGCCAGCGTCTTCACGTGGTGCCGATCCAGGTCCAGCGACGCGACGCGCTCGTACGAGTTGGCCCAGTCCCAGGCCCAGTAGCCATGCACCCAGACATCACTCACATCGCGCCAACGATTGGGCCGATCTCCCGAATACAGAAACCCCCCCGGCAGCTCCCCGAGGTTCCCCCCATGTTCGTCGATGCGCCCTGAACCCTCCGGAAAACCCGCGATCTTCTCAAACGTCCCCTCGTTCGGCCATCGCGCCAGCGTCATGGGTCGACCGCCATGAAACAGCTCGCAATGAGCCGCTGCCGTCGCCCTCCCAAAACCCCGGGACTGCATCGCCCCGAACTCCCTGATCCCCAACGCCGCGAGGTCGCACTGCAGGACATGCCCACGCGCCGACGGATCGAGCCGCTCGAGAACGGCGGCATCCGCCACCGGTTTGAAGCCGGTCAGCCGCCGCCCCCCCAGCAACCGCACCCGGCCACCGTCCGCCGACCGCCATGCAATGGCCGCCCCCGGCGCCCCGGAATCCTCCACCCCCAACTCAAGCGTACGATCACGGATGTAATCCCCACCCGCGATCACGACGGCCAGACCCTCAGCGGGGATCTTCCCCGCGGCACGGTCCCGCCTCACGGCATCGCGCGCGGCCTCGAGCGAGGCGAACGGTTGCGACATCGTCCCCGGGTTCGCATCGCTGCCATTCGTGGCGACGAAATAGTCCGCCATGGCCCCACTCCCCGCCCCGGCGATCAGGAGGGCGATCGCCATCAGGATCGTCCCCTCCACAGGGCAACGCCCGCGAAAAGGTCCACTCCACATACGGTCATGCATATCGAGACCCCCGATGTTCAGGTTTGAAGAATTCGTGCAACAACCGGTCGACCTGCAGCAGGCCCGCCCTCGTGATCCCGATGCAATCACCGACCTCGTGCAGGAAACCCCATCCACGCAGCGTGGCCAACGGCGCGGCAAACGTGACCCGGGGGTCCTCGCCAAACTTCGCCGCAAAATAGCCGGCACTCACGCTGCCCAGCTTGAGCTGCAGGATGAACTCGCGGATGTACCGCTCGTCCTCCCGCGGCGTCAACGCACGGTTCACCGGGAACCGACCCGCGTTCACCGCCTCCACGTACGGCCCGAAGTCGGAAAGGTTCTGGTAATGCGTGCCATGGATGTGACCAAAGCTGGCCACGCCAACGGACAACAGATCCGCGCCAGCCCACAGGTAATCCCGGTAGGCGAATCGCGTCGCCGCCTTGTTCCTCACCGCCGTGTACGCGCTGCCCACCGTGTAACCGGCCCTCTCAAGCTCGGTGAATGCGTAGTCCACCCACCGCCGCTTCGTGTCCCAATCCGCCACCGGCGCAACGAGCTTCCCCTCGACCTTCATCTGCCGGTAGATCCCCGTGTTGTACGGCACCTCCATCTGGTAGATGGTCACCGAGTCTGGGGCGAGCTCCAGGGTCCGCGCCACCGTCGCACGCCACTTCTCCTCGGTCTCCTCCACCATGCCCGCGATGAGATCGATGTTGACCTGCGGAAACCCGACCTGCCGGGCATGGGCATAGGCCCGCACAATCTCCCGCGATCGATGGGCCCGGCCATTCACCTCAAGCACGTGGTCGTCGAAGTGTTCGATGCCCAGGCTCAAGCGCGTCACCCCCAACTTACGCAACGTCTCCAGCTTGTGGTCCGTCAACGTCCCCGGCTCGCACTCGAACGTCACCTCCTCGACGCCGTCCCACGGCAGCAGCCGCTGCATGCCCTCGAACAAAAACTCGAGCTGCGGCTCCGACAGATAACTCGGCGTGCCGCCACCGAAATAAACGAACCTCGGACGCCGCCCCCCAACGAACGGCCGCGCCGCGTACAATTCCATCTCCCGCAACAATGACTCAAGATAGCCTCGAATCTCCTGTGAGTCCTTGTCCGTATAGACCTTGAAATAACAGAAATGACAGCGCTTCCGGCAGAACGGGATGTGCACATAAACCCCCAGCGGGTTCCCTTCGCGCGGCGCCCTAGAAAGAGCCGACTCGAACTCCGGCACAAACTCCGGCTTCCAATAAGCGAACGGCGGATAGTTCGAGACGAAGTAGTTCCCCGCCGTGGTTTCCCGCTGCAGGGGCACCCCGGCCGGCGGCGGCGGCGACGGGACCTTCGAGGACAATTGAGGGGTGGTATCCATGAACTTCCCGGTCCCGAGTTCCGAAACGAAGGGACCGGGCCGGAATCTGCAACGCCCCGACCCCAGCGCAACCGAAATAACACCTCCGCGTAATATCCCGGGGCACGGCATGCCCTCCCCGCCCACGCCGTCGCACCCAGGCTCCGCGCTTGTCCAATGCTTGTCCTTGACCCGCTGCCAACCCCGGCCAGAGCTTCCTCCCGGAGACCGCGCTCCCTCTCCGGACCGCGGCCCGTTCAACGTGCGCATCACCGACCAGTGGATCGAGACCGGGCTTCTGACACCGGAACAACTCGCGCAGGCCGAGGGCTTGCGTCGCGACGAAGGTCTCCGCGTGGACCGCGCCGTCGTCCGCCTCGGCTTCCTCACCGAGCGACAGATGCTCCAGGCGCTCGCACGCCACTTCGACCTTGAGGTCGTCGATCTCGCGGAACTCACCATCACGCCGGAAGTCCTGAGGCTTCTCCCCTCGAAACTCGTCTTCCGCAAACGGCTGCTCCCCATCGCCGCCTCCGGCGGCCTCATCAAGGTCGCCATCACCGACGCCTTCGACATGGGCGCACTCGATGATGTCCGACTCATCACCGGCCTCACCGTCCGCCCTGTCCTCGCCTCGCCTGATGACGTCGACAACCTGATCAAGACGCACTACGGCGTCGGGGGCGACACCATCGACGAGATGGTCGCCGGCGATTCCCTCACCGCTTCCACCGACCAGGCCAGCAGCGAGGACCTCCTCGAGATGGCGCAGGAGGCCAGCGTCATCAAGCTGGTCAACGAAATCATCATCGAGGCCGTCAACCAGCGCGCCAGCGACATCCACGTCGAGCCCTACGAAAAGGAACTCTCGATCCGCTACCGCATCGACGGCGTCCTCCAGGATGCCTCGTTGCCGCCCCAGATCCACCGCTTCCAGGCCGCCATCATCAGCCGGCTCAAGATCCTCGCGAACCTCAACATCGCCGAACGCCGCGTCCCCCAGGACGGCCGCATCGAGTTCAACATCGGCGGCCGCCAGATCGACGTGCGCGTCAGCGTCATCCCGATGCTCTTCGGCGAAGGCATCGTGATGCGCCTCCTCGACAAGGCCAACGTCCTCTACACGCTCACCCAACTGGGCATGGACGAAACCACGTTCCAGCTCTTCAACGGTCTCATCACCCGCCCCCATGGGATCTTCCTCGTCACCGGCCCCACCGGCAGCGGCAAGACCACCACGCTCTACGCCGCCCTCAATTCCATCGTCAGCCGCGAAATCAAGGTCCTCACCGTCGAGGACCCCGTCGAATACCAGCTCCGCGGCGTCAACCAGATCCCCGTCGACGCCAACGTCGGCATGACCTTCGAACGCGGTCTCCGCGCCATCCTACGCCACGATCCCGACGTCATCATGATCGGCGAAATCCGCGACCTCGAAACCGCCCGCGCCGCCATCCAGGCCTCCCTCACCGGCCATCTCGTCCTCTCCACGCTCCACACCAACGACGCCGCCTCGGCCCCCATGCGCCTCATGGACATGGGCGTCGAACCCTACCTCGTCAGCAGCACCCTCATCGGCGTGATGGCCCAACGCCTGGTCCGCCGCATCTGCCCCAAATGCCGCACGGTCCACACCCCCGAACCCAAAACGATTCCCGCCGACCTGCACCTCATCCCAGGCGCAACACTCAGCCTCGGCGCCGGCTGTGAATCCTGCCGGGACACCGGTTTCCGCGGCCGCATGGGCCTCTACGAACTGATGGTCATCACCGAAGACATCTCCAACCGCATCCTCCAGCGACGCCCTCCCAGCGAACTGATCCACGCCGGCCGCACTTCCGGCCTGCGCCTCCTCCGCGAGGACGGCTGGGACAAGGTCCGCAGCGGCTCCACCACCATCGAAGAAGTGGTCACGTGTACCGCCGTCTGAGCCCGGCCCACCTCCCACCACGGTTCCCGCATGGCCGACTTCCAGTACCTCGCCAAGACCGCCGCCGGTGAAACGGTCAGTGGCGTGCTGTCTGCGGAATCAGAAACCGCCGCGCTCCGCGTGCTTGGGGAACGTAATCTGTTCCCGCTCACCCTCAGCGACGCCAACCCCGAGGCCCGGAAGAAAATCGTCCGCCGCCGCATCCGCACCCGCGACGTCGGCATCCTCTACGGCCAACTCGCCGACCTCATCGGCTCCGGCGTCCCGCTCCTTCGCGCCCTCGATTCGATCATAAAATCCACGGTCAACAAGCGCCTCGCCGGACTCATGAAGGAAGTGCGCGACGCCGTGGCCGACGGCAAAACCCTCACCGACGCACTCCGCGAATTCCCAGACGTCTTCCCCACGCTCCACACCGCCATGGTCCAGGCAGGCGAGCGCGCCAGTTTCCTCGAGGATGTCCTTCGCAGCCTCTCCGAATTCCTCGAGCGCCTCGACGAACTTCGCAGCAAGGTCCTCGGCTCGATGATCTATCCCGCCCTGCTCGCCAGCGTCGGAGGGATCGTCCTCGTCGGCGCGCTCCTTTTCTTCGTCCCACGCTTCGAACCGCTCCTCGGCGACGCCCCCAAACCTCTCCCCACCGAACTGGTCTTCGCGCTGAGCCGCGCCCTCCGTGGCTATTGGTACCTCCTCGCCCTCGGCTTCGGTGGCCTCGGCGTCCTCGCCTGGAGCGCCGCCTCAAGCGAAAAGGGACGCCGCTTGTTCGAGGAATGGCGCCTCCGTGTCCCCGTCATCGGCGACGCCCTCCGACTGCTCGCCATCACCCGGTTCTGCCGGATCCTCGGCACGATGCTCGCCAACGGCGTCCCCATCCTCCAGGCGCTCGCCATCAGCCGGGGCGCCACCGGCTCAAGAATCCTCGGCGACCATATCACCGACGCCATGGAAAATGTGCGCGGCGGCAAACCCCTGACCGATCCGCTCCGCGCCGGCGGCTATTTCCCGGAACAGATCCTCGCCATGATCCGCGTCGCCGAAGAGTCCAACCGCCTTCACAAGGTGCTCCTGCACATCGCCGATACCGTCGAGCGCCGCACCAACCGCCAGGTCGACCAGGCCGTCCGCCTGCTCGAACCCCTCATCCTCTGCTTCGTCGCCATGGCCATCGGATTCCTCGCCCTCGGCCTGCTCCTCCCCATCTTCACCATGGCCAGCGCCCTCGGGCGCAGTTGAACATTGAATCCCAGTAACTGATTCCCCGTCTAAATCGTCCATCACCCTAGGTTATGCTCGTCCGCCCCGCCGAATCCCGACTCCCCAAAACCCTCGCCCGCGCCGGTTTTACCCTCATCGAGATCCTGCTCGTCATCGTGATCATCATGATGCTCGCCGCAGCCTTGGTCGCGTTCGTCCTGCCCCAGCAGGCCGGCGCAGAGAAAAACACCACCCGCCTCCTCCTCATGCAGGTCCAGACTTCCCTCGACAACTACCGCATGAACGTAGGGCATTATCCGAGCGAGGATGAAGGCGGCCTCGGCGCGCTCCTCGTCAAACCCCAGTTCGAGAACGAACAATTGGGCGAACGTTGGGCGGGCCCCTATCTCAAACCCGGCTCCAAACTCCTCGACGCCTGGGGGCACCAGCTCACTTACGACCTGCAAAACCTCCCCACCAACGGCCAGACCAACGGCATCCCCTACCGCCTTTTCTCCCTCGGACCCGATGGCCAACCCGATACGGACGACGACATCAAACTCCAGACCGGGTCCGATACCGCCACCGACTCCAAGAGCGCTCTGGACCTCAACAAGAAATAACACCCCGCCGATACCCGCTTCGCCCTCGACATGGCCCCACGCCATTCCAGCAACGCCGCCTTCACGCTGACCGAACTCCTTCTGGTCGTCGCGCTCCTCACCCTGTTCGGAGGAGCCGCCGTCATGAGCCTCGCCCCACTCTGGCGCAATGCCCCTCTCGAGGAAGGCGTCGGCCGATTCGAGGGCCTCCTCCGCTTCGCCCGTGCCGAAGCCGCCCAGCACGGCCGCCGCGTCCGCCTCACCGTCAATACCATCCCCGTCTCCACGCGTACCGGCATCCACGAAACCCGATCGGTCCAGGTCCAGTGGGAACCCGAACCGCTCCGGCAACCCGGTGTCTTCGTCGAAAACGAGGCCAGCACGAGCTTCGCCGGATCACTCCAGGAACTCGTCCGCGTCGAGAGCGTCCGCTGCATCGACCCCGCAGGAACCGCCCCCGACGAAGACCCATCCGACGACACAGCCGTCATCGCCGCCACGGAACCCGTCCCCGCATCCCCCGAGGCCACCGCACCCCCAGCCACCGAAATCTGGCCGCCCATCACGTTCTATCCCGACGGTTCCTCCGATTCCGCCGAAATCCTCCTCGCCTTGGCCGACGCCTCCGATTCGCGCCGCATGCTCGTCCGATGGAATGGACTCAGCGGCACCGCCGCCCACGAGGCCGCACCCGCCGACGCCACACTGGGTCCTGACGCCACCCCCAACGCTGCCGCCCAACCCCTCGAACCCTCCTCGGTGGCCCGTTCCTCAATGGGGCTCGCCGCACCCTGAACCCCACCCTGGCTCCCCGGCCCCAACTCCCCGGATCACCCAGGACCCAGGAGGGATGAGCACCACGAAAATTTCCGGGAGCACCCGGGGTTCATCGATCGGACGGCAAGCCCCATCGTCCGGGCCCCGATGAAATCCCCAGCCCTATCACGCGCCCTCCTTCGCGGCCCTCGTGACCTTCGCGGCGGCTCATCGTCAGGCCTCGCCCGACCCGCTTCGCCAGGCCCGACATCGCAGCGGGCCGCCGTCCTCCTCGAGGTCATCCTCGCCCTCACCCTCTTCGTCTTCGCCGCCAGCATCATCTCCACCAGCCTCCAGACCGCCGTCGATCGCACCCAGCGCCTCCACGACCAGGCCCACTCTCTCGACCTCGCCGCCTCCGTCCTCGCCGAAATCGAGATCGGCATCCGCCCCGCCCAATCGGCAGGCCCCGACCACTTCGAGGCTCCTTTCGCCGCCTGGACCTGGCAGATCGAAGCCTCCCCCTACACCTTCGGCGGCACCGACTCCGCAGCCCTCCAACTGGTGAACGTCATCGTCCGCCAGGACTCCGCCTCGGCCGTGCAACGCCTCTCCCGGATCATCGAGGACGCCACCCGATCGACGATTACAAACGCAATCCCAGAGAACCCCCTCGCCGCGCAGGGCCCAACCCCATCGCTCTTCCCATGAAGCACCCGTCCTTCAGGGAAGGCTCCGACCCCTCGACGCCGCTGCGGGCGCACCCTCCGCATCACACCCCGACACGCCCCCCCCTCAGCAACACCACCGCCCGCGCCACCCGCGGATTCACCCTCCTCGAAGTCGTCCTCGCCCTCTCCATCGCCATCGGCCTGCTCTCCGTGGTCCTCTATTTCTACCAGCAAATCGCCCGACTGCGCGACGCCACGCTCGCCGACACCTCGCGACTCGCCGCAGTCCGACTCAGCATGGACCGACTCGCCTCGGAGCTGCGCACCGCGTCCGGTCGTCCCGGCTCATTTCGCGGCACCGCCCAGGAAATCGAATTCGTCCGCTGCACCCTCGCCGACCCGGGGCCTGGCATGGCCGACCGCTCCACGAACCGCCCCGCGGGATACGCGCCGCGCTCGCCGTGTCGGCGCATCGCGTACCGGCTCTCCGGCACCAACGACCTCGGCGAGGCCGCGTCAGTCGAGCGCACGGAAGAACCCGACGAACCCACCCGCATCTCCACCCTCCCGCTCGCCCTCGATGATCTGCTCGACGCCCCCTCCTCCAGCACCAACACCAGCGCCCCCAGTCAGACCACATTTGTAGTCATCCCCGAACTTCGCCACCTCACGCTGCGGTACTGGGACGGGTCCGCATGGCAGGAATCCTGGGCGGCCCCGCAACTCCCGCGCGGGGTCGAGATCACTCTTTCGGCCGAAGCACCGTCGGCCACCGCGACCCCGGAAACCTCGATTCAGGAGATTTTCCGGCGCGTCGTGGCCATCCCGTCCGCCAACTCGTCAGACGACACCACCGGGCTGGCCTCCCCATCGGCGACCGGCCTCAACCCGGCCGCGGGAGGCGCCAATTCCACGGGACTCGGCCCATGAAAGTCGCGCCTCGCCCAGTCCTGCCCGGCCTCCGGGTGCATGATGGAATCGTTGTGACGGCTCTTCGGAGCAACGGCTTCGTGCTGCTCACCGTGCTCGTGGTGGTGATGCTCGCCTCGATGTTGTCCGTCAGCCTGATGTTCTCGCTCCGCGCCGACGTGACCGCCCAGGTCGCGGGCGAACAACAGGAGCAAGCCTGGTCCGCCGCCATGAGCGGTGTATCCCGCGCCATTGCCGTCGCCCAATCCTCGATGCGTGGCGTGCCGCTGACCGCGGAGAACCCAGGCGCATTCCAACACCAGTTCGTCGCGCCGGATGGCGATGATCGCTGGTATTTCACCGTCTATTCCGCCTCCGATTCGATCGGCGCCGAAGTGCGATTCGGACTCACGGACGAGGCCGGGAAATTCCCGCTGAAATACACCGACCCCGCCTGGCTTGCAATCCTCCCAGGACTCGACGAAACCCTCGCGCGCGCCCTCGCCCCTGCAGGGAGCGCCTACACCGCCGCATCCACGACCAACCCGGGCACAGCCTCGCCTTTGCCTCCGACAGGTTCACCGACGAATTCACCAGCGGAACCCGCCCTCGAGACCGGCGCCGTTGTCCCATCGAGCACCAACCGCCCCGCCACCCTGGCCTCGTCCTCCACCCCGGATTACCCGGACACCCTCGAGGAGGTCTTCGTCCGCGCCGGTGTTGGCCTCCAACTCCTCTACGGCGAGGACGCCAACCACAACCTCCGCCTCGATCCCAACGAGGACGACGGCGACACGGAATCCCCATCCGACGATCGCAACGGCCTCCTCGACCCAGGCCTCCAACAATTCCTCTCCACCGTCAGCTACGATCCCAATGTCGATTCGGAAGGACGCCCCAGGATCAACCTCAATGATCCCAAGGCCGACCTCTCCGCACTCGGACTGCCCGCAGCCACGACCGACTATCTCGCCGCCCTCCGCCGCGCTGGACGAAACCTCGCCCACCCCGTCGAACTCCTCGACGCCGAAACCAGCCTCCCCGACGCCGCCGGCAAGGTCGCCCCCCTCAAGTCCGCCATCGGCCGGGACCAACTCCCCGCCATCCTCGACCGCTGCACGACGACGGACAGCCAGCGATTGGAAGGATTGATCAACATCAACAGCGCTCCTCGCGCCGTCCTCGCAGCCATTCCTGCCCTCGGCGAAACCGGAGCCGACGCGATCGTCGCCGCGAGACCCGGACTCGGCGCCGACGAGCGCCGCACCCCGGCGTGGCTGCTCCAGCGCGGACTCGTCACCGCGGACCAGTTCAAGCAACTCGCCCCCCACTTCACCACCCGGAGCTTCCAGTTTTCATTTCACAGCCTGGGTTATTCCGTCCCGTCAGGCCGCTATCGCGTGCTCGATGCCGTGATCGACGTCGCACCACGCCCGGCGCGAATCCTTGCCTTGCGCGACCTGACGCGGTTGGGATTCCCCATGCCCATCGAACTATTGCAGAACGCCGGTCCCTGACCCAACGCCATGGCCCAAGGCCGATCCATCCCAGCGATTGCTTCCTTCCTCCAGCGCTTCAACGCCGGAGATCGCGAACGCCGCAACCGACGCACCCACGCCACCGCACTCGACTTCGAGTGCGGCTGGCTCCACGCCGTCCAGGCCAACCTGAGCGGCACGCAGGGCCGATGGAGCCGACACGCCACCGCTCCCATCTCCTTGCCCGAAACAGCGCCCCTCCCGGACCCAAAGTCCGTCGGCGACGCGCTGGCCAAGGCACTGCAGAACCTTCGCCTCGACACCACCCACGTCGCGATGGCGATTCCCAGGTCCCAGGCCATCGTCCGCATCCTCGAACTCCCACCGGCCTCGCGGACGTCCGAGATCGCGTCCATGGTCCATTTCCAGATCAGCCGCGACCTCCCCTTCCGGATGGAGGACGCCCTCCTCGACTTCCAGATCCTTGAATCCGGCGAAACATCGATCCCTGCCTCGGCCTCCTCACCCCGCAGCGAAGGCACTCCAACACCCGCCAAGGGTGACGCCCGCCCCACCCGCGTCCTGGCCGCAGTGGTCCAACGTAGCACGGTCGATTTCCATGTCGCCGTCGCCCAGGCCGCCGGACTCAAACTCCAATTCCTCGGGCTCCGCTCCGTCGCTGCCGGCCGTGCCGCCCTGCGCTGCGAACCCGGCGCCGCCACGGGCTGCGTCGGCTTCGTCTCGATGGCCCGTGGTGAATTCACCTTCGACGTCTGGCTCGACGGCGCCCTCGTGTTCAGCCGCTCAGGCAATCTGCCGCTTCTCGCAACCTCCACCGAACCCGGGAAATCCTCCCCCCAGCACCCGGAACTCACGGAAGCCGCCCTGCTCGAGGTGATCCGCAGCCTGCATAACTACGAAAGCACGCCAAGCCACGGGCACATCTCAAGATTCCTCGTCGCAGGAACGACCGGTCTCGAGGCCGAGATCGCCACTTCGCTCGCGAAGCGTTCCGGATTGCCCGCCCAGCGCATCGATCCCACTCCCGCGCTCACCCCACTCCAGGGGAATCACGACCATCCCGAGGGCGCCCTCACCGCCCTCGGCCTCGCCCTGGTCGCACTCGATCCACCCGGCGATTCCTTCGACTTCCTCAACCCCAAACGCCCCCCGGCCCCCGTCGACAACCGCCGCCTCCGCCGGCTCGCCACGGTCACAGGCATCCTCGCCATCCTCCTCTCCATCGCAGGCGTCCGTACCCGCCTGATCCGGCAACGCGAAAAAATACGCGCCGATATCCAACAGGAAATCACCCTCGCCTCGAAAAACATCGCCGGCTTCCGCGCCATCCGAACGCAGGCCCGCACCCTCAACGACTGGTCCGCCGCCAGCCGGAACTGGCTCGACCACCTCTCGCTCCTGAGCTCCCTGCTCCCACCCAGCCGCGATCTCTACGTCACTTCGCTCTCCACAAGCCCGCGCAACACGCTCTCCCTCTCCGCCCGCATCCGCGCTGGCGAGATCGTCGACCGCCTCAGCGCCGACCTCCACGCCGCCGGTTATTCGGTCAAGCCCCCAGGGATTACACCTGTAAACGACAAGTACGGTTACCGCTTCCAGGTCAGCCTCGAGATCGATGTTCCACGGAACATCACCAACAACCTCGACCGCCTCGCCGTCGAGGAACGCCCCCCCGCGGCACCCAGCGAGACTCCCACCCCACCGAATCCATCCACCCCC
>CAIMTB010000424.1 GCA_903844265.1 uncultured Verrucomicrobiota bacterium | reverse complement strand
TCCGTGGGCCATGAGAAGCGGGAAGCCACCGCACTCCTTATCGGAGCGGGGAGTGCGCGGCCAAGGTTTATGGTTTCCATGGCGGAGCGAGGGCTGGAGGGAGTTACGAGTCATCGCTGTTTGAGCCGGAAATAGCGATGGCCGGGGGACGGACTTAGAGTCACTCGCTGGTGTAAGTTGGTGAGGTCGAGCGTGGGTTGGGTGGGAACGTCTACCCAACCCACGGAGCCGAGGGCGGCGGTCTGTTGGAGGACGAAGCGTGTGGAGGGGATGAGCCAGGACAGGCCGAGGTCCGGGCCTGACCGATTCACGATGAGTCGAGGGGAGGGAGGTGGGGGAGGCTCGGGAGGCGGGGCCTGGAGCGAAGCGAGATTGCCTTCATATGAGAGCGCGAGAATCAAGTTCCCATCGGCCGAGGAGGCGACACTGCCCCATCCCCGCGCCGCCGGGGCGTCGGTGTTTCTCCACGTCGCCCCAGAATCAGTCGAGATATGGACGTCGTGGCCCAAACTCGCGACCCACTGCCGCCCGTCCGCGGTGGAGGCCAGTGAGTCCGCTACCTCGTTCGTGGGTGCGCTTGTCAGCGCCCAGGTCGCTCCGAAATCCAGCGAACGGTAGATGCCGCCCTGGCCGATTCCTCGGTTCTGGACCGAGTCCCAGTAGGGAGACCCGGCCGCGAGCAGGACCTTGCCGTTGGCGGAGGAAGCGACTTTGGACCATTCCAGACCCGGAGCCGTGGTGGGGTTCCAAGTCGCCCCAGCATCGGAGGACCGATAGACCTCACCCGGGCGAACGAAGTGGGATTCCTTCCCCACCTCGTCCGAGACGCTACCGCTGATGGCGACCCACCGGGCACCATCCGCTGAGCAGGTGACCGCGCGCCAGTTGTTCGTGGGAGCCTCCGCCTGTTTCCATGTCTTTCCCGAGTCCAGGGATCGATAGAGGGCCCCTCGACTCAACAGTTGATCGGCATTGCCATCCCATTGCCAGCGATCCGCCGCCGCTGCGACGAGGTTGATTCCGTCGGCGGAGGAGGCAATCGAGGTCCAGCCAAGTGGCGGTACGGCGCATGCGCTCCAGGTAACCCCTGCGTTGGTCGTGAAGTAGATCCTCCCTTCTTCCCCACTCATCGCGACCCATCGAAGCCCGTCCTGCACATCGGTCAAGTATGAGAGCCTGGGGGGGGGGCTTCGCGTCTGGGGTTTGGGTCCAGGTGCCACCGGAGTTTGTGGATAGCCGGACCTCACCGAAGTCTTCAAAGGCGATCCACGTGGTGCCGTCGGGTAAGAGCCTGATGCCGCGGGCACTGATGCCAACCCCAACCCTATCGATCAAACGCCAGGGGCCGGAGTAGGGAAGACTGCAGATTGGTGCCCACCAGGCGGCGGCCTGGACCCGGTAGCCATCGGCGGAAACACTAAGGGCTCCGGTACTCTCGCCGCCGAGCGAGGTCCAGGACACACCCAGATCCGCGGTCGAATAGACTTTGTCGGTGCCAACGACCCATCGGGACCCATCAGCGGAGGAACTGACCGCAGCCTTGGTGTACCTAACGGTGCCCGGAGGCGGAGCCAGGGCCCAGGTCATGCCGGCATCCCTGGAAATGCAGATGGTGGCTTCGAGATCGGCGTCCAGGTCCGGGTAATTCCTGGCTACCGCCATCAACCGCGTGCCGTCGGCGGACGACCCGATCGAAGCCCAGGGCAGGGAGGGAGCACTCGTCGGGTTCCAAGTTTCACCGGAGTCGGAAGACGTGTAAACTCTACGCGCACCCCCCGCGAGAGCGGGAGTCAAGTCGTCCAGCCCCCAATTCGCGATGGGTCCGGCGGCCGCCACCAGCCTTGTGCCATCGGCGGAGGAGGCGAGGCAAGTCCAGTTGTTGGTGGGCGCACGCGTGCGGGTCCATGTCTCCCCTGCATCCAGGGACCGGTAGATCTGTCCGTCGCCCACGGTGCGAAAGTCCCAACTTCCCGGATCGGGTTCCCCCCGGAAAAGAGCCGCGGCAAACAGCCGGGTGCCATCGGAAGAGGACACGATCGAGGTCCAACGGTTGGTGGGCGCGCTGGCTCGGGTCCACCCGTGCCCTGAGTTCTGTGACACAAAGACCCCGGTATTGTCGGTAGTCGCAGGAGTTCCAAAGACTCTATAAGTTGCGACGGCCGCCATCCGGGTGCCGTCGGCGGAGCAGGTGACGGAGGCCCAAGCGTTGCTGGGCGAGGTGGTTTGAGTCCAGGTGGCGCCGGAGTTGGTGGAGACATAGAGCGGGACGTTCAGCGTGTAGGGGTTCGGCCCGGAACCCGCGATGAGGGTCGTCCCATCGGCCGAGGACGCGATGGACGACCAGTAGTTTCTCGGCGATTCCGAGGCCGCCCACGGTTGGGCCGCGCTCGTGTCGATGATGGTGACGAGTCCCCCGAGTCCGGTGACCAGGGCGACGGGTAGTTGTCCAACACTCCGGCGACACTTTGGCTTCCCAGTCCGGAGCGCCGCCTTCAGGCCGCTTCGCGCCACCCGCGCGATCCACCGCAGGAGAGGTCCCGCGTGGCCCCCTGTCTTCACGGAAGCGGGCTGAAACCCGCATTCCGGACGAAGTGCCGCTGGAGTGCCAAGTGCGAGGTGTGCCGATTTCATGAGGAATCAGGGGGCTTGACGATGAACTGCGGGGGGCTGGGATGGGAGGGTAATCGAACCTCGGAACGATCACGGTTTCGGATGGGCGAATAGCCAATCCAGGATCAGGGGGAGACACGGGGGTGTCGGCGAGAATCCCCAGCCATGCGAGGCGCCATTCATGGACCATAGCTCGACGGCTCCACCCGGAGGGCAGTCGGTGTAACGGAGCACCGAGGCTTCGACTCCGCTTACCTCCGTGGTGAGGTCGAGCGTGGGCGTCGCCTCGATGACTGGATCCCGGCAGCCGTTGAGTGCGGCCCAGATCTGGACCGTTCCGATCGCGCCCGCTCCCTCGCCGACAACGGGGAGGCCGGAGTCGGCGACTGTTCCCGGGAGATAGCCCTCGGCCGTGCCCTGGACCTGGAGGATGTTGACCGGATGGGTGGGCTGGCAGGCGCTGCGATCATAGGAGATCACTCCCGATATGCCTGCGATTCCGGCGATCAGGTCCGACTGTTCGCAGGCGAGGCGATGCGACATGGCGCCGCCACTGGAGTAACCGGTGGCATAGATGCGCTTGGGATCGACGCGGAATTGGCGTTGGATCTCCTCGATGACCGAGCGGAGATAGCCCGAGTCATCGACATCCGGGTTGGAGAAACCGAGGAAATCAGGTCCGTTCCAAAAGCGCGTTCCGGTGGCGTCGATCGTCCCGTTCGGCCGACATACGAAGAATCCTCTCGTCTCGGCCAGCTCTTCGAATTTCCAATCGCTGGTCCAGGAATAGGCTTCCCCGCCCAGCCAATGCAGCACCAGGAGCAGGGGGAGCGGCCTCTTGCCGTCATAGGCAGACGGCACATAGACCTCCGTGGGCCGGGAACTCTGGATCCTATAAAAGCCAGTCGAGGACCGCGGCGTGACTGCATGAATCCTCTCGGCCCCAGGCAGGTCCTGCCAGGGACCGGTCACCTCGTCGGCGCGCTGCAAAAGGCCGTCGCCCTGACCTGGGAGGAGGAGGACGCCGCTTCCCTCCCAGTTCAACAGGTTCATGCCATTCTCGACGCCCAGCGTGAGTCGAGGCGCGACGTTCGGGATGATGGAAAACGTCCTCGAGACCCGGAGGATCTCCACGCGGATCGTTGCCCTGCCCAGAGGCATCCCTGCCGAAGGGTTGCTGAGGGTCACCGAGAAGGACTTGAGGCCTGAGGACCCCGGGTTCGGCAGGATGGGAATGGTGATGTTCCGCAGGGTCACATTCGCGTCGAACGTCAGGGTCCCTTGAACGGCCTGATAATCGACCCCGGCGGTGGCGAAGAGATCCGACGTCTGGTAGTCGACGGTGAACGCACCCGGCGGTGCGTCGCTGCCACGCACCACGGCGACGCTCACGGAGGGGGCACGCCACCCGGCGCGGGCGGACGTGGATTGGAAGCCCACCGCCGGATCGTTGGCGGCTATGGCGACCTTGGCGGTTCGCACTTCTGCGAGGACGGCACCCCCGGTCGGGTTGCTGAGTCCTAGTTGGAAACTCTTCGAGGGCTCCTGGGACGAGTGCTGGAGGATGGGGATGCGGATCGATTGGCGGCGTTCTCCGGCGGCAAAGTGGAGCGTCTTCTTCACCGGTGTGTAATCCACGCCGGCGATGGCCTTGCCGTCGCTCGTCGCAAGGTCCACCGTGCCGCCCGACTTATTCGCCCCCCGAACGATGCCTACTTCGACGAACCCGGCCTCTTCCCGGACGTTGAAGAGAGGGCGTTCGAAGTTCACGATCTCATCGGTGTCCACGAGGGTGACGGTCATCGTCGGTGGCTTTGGCAGGACGCCGCCGCCGGTCGGGTTCAGGAGAGTGACTCGGAACGAGCGGTTGGTTCCGGCTCGGCCGTCGTTCAGCAGGGGGACGGTGAACGATTTCAGGACCTCGCCGGGATTAAATATCAGAGTGCCCGAGGCAGGGAGATAGTCCTGGCCGGCCAGGGCTGAGTTGTCGGAAGTGGTGTAATCCACAGTTACCTGGGCATCCCCGTCGTCGCCGCGGGCGACCTTGATGTTCGCCGAGGCAGCGTCGGAATTGAACGTGAGATCAGGCGCGTAGAAGTGTAGGCCCTTGTCGTTGTCCAGGATCATGACACTTAGGTTGGTGATTGCCCCGAGGGCAGCCCCGCCCGTGGGTTCACCCAGGGACACCTTGAACGTCCTCGTGGTCCCTACCCGTCCGTCGTTGAGAATGGGAATATGAACCATCCGTTGGGAGATCCCGGAGGGGAAGGCAAGGTTGGTGGTGAGCGGGGCGTAGTCGGCTCCCGGAGTGGCGGTGATCGGGGTTGTGCTCAGCTGGACGCCGACCATCGTATCGACGTTGCCTTGGCGTTGAACCAGGATCTCGAGTTTCCCGGAACCTTCGACCACCAGACAGTTGGAGATCGGGAACTGCACGACGCTGGCCGCCTGACTGGGTAAGGCCGCGCCAAGACAGGAGATGAGATAGGTGAGGGGTTGGAGGGTTTTCATGGGGAGTTGCATGCGGATTGGGACCCTGAACCTGGGCGGGTGGTAGGGTGCGCACTCCGCTGCGCGCCGTCGGGTGCAGTCGAATGCGCGGCGGGCAAGGGACTGCCCGCCCTACCTTCACGGTTCATGGAGAGGGAATGTCTCCAACGTTTGGACACGTATTGGGACTATGAACCGGGCGTTGAATGGTGCCGGGTGCGGTGGAGAGGCGGGCCGATTTGGAGTGCGGCAGCTTGCTGCCGCTTTGGAGCGCGCGATACGGAGCCAGCGGCCAGGCGACCCCAGATGCAAAGCGGTGGCGAGCCACCGCAGTCCATATCGGAATCGCATCGGATCGTGTACGGTTCATGGAGAGCCGGGTTTTCCAAGATTTGGACACGCATTGGGACCATGAACCACGCGGGGATCTACCACGAAGGCCACGAAGATCACGAAGGCC
>CAIMTB010000423.1 GCA_903844265.1 uncultured Verrucomicrobiota bacterium | reverse complement strand
TCGCGAACCTCACCAAGTTCGACCAGACATCTCTCTTCCCCTCTCGACGAACTCACCACGCATGAATCCGCGATCCGCATCATCGACAAAACCGGCCCGCTCAACAACCCCGCCGACCGCGACCGCTACGCGGAAGCCGTCGCCCGACAACTCACGCCAGGCGGGCATTTCCTCGCCGTCCACTACATGATCGACGACCCGGACGGCCCCCCTTTCGGCTGCACCCAGCCGGAATTGATGGATCGCTTCAGCAACGCCTTCGAACTCCTCGAGAGCTGGGTTCCCCGCTCCTATCCGAACCGGCTGGGACTCGAGCTCATGCTCTGGTGGCGCCGTCGCTGATCCCCACCTCGTTCGCAGCCCCCTCCAGAAGCGTCCCGGCCGCCGATCGCAACAGGCCCCGATCCCCGGGCTCCAGCCCGACCGGATCAAACCGCAGCCGCTGGTGCAGTCCCAGCGCCCTCAAAGTCAACTCGACCTTGGCGGGGGACCACCCACAACCCCGCAAACGACCGCACCACACGCCCGCTGCCTCGCCCGGTTTCCTCTGCCAACCGTCCCACTCGAGTCGCCTCGCCACCTCGAACCATTCCGAATCGATCCCCGGCCAATTCGTGACGGGCACCACCAGGCTCCCGCCCGCGGAAAACCCGGAAGCCTCCCGAACCCGCCGCAGCCTCCAGAGCAGCCCGGCGATCAGAGGCACCGCCAGCCAATAGGCATGCCGGAGAATCCGCTTCTCCCCAACCCACCACCATCGCGACATGGCGAACTGAAAATCGTGCCAGCCACGAACAACGCGATCCCACACGCCCGGCGCCGCGGCCTCATCCTCGAACAAACCCATCGGCGTCGGGTCAAAGTCCCGCCACGCCCCATCGATCCACACCCGTACCCACGCATGTGCCTGCTTCTCGCGGACAACGCACGATCCCTTCAGCCGCTCACCCGTCGGCACCATGTAGCCCGTCGCAAAACGGGCGGGAACACCCAGGTGCCGGAGGATGAGGACCGATGCCGTGGCAAAATATTCGCAGTGCCCCGCCTTTGAGCCATGCAGAAACTGACCCACCGGGGTCATCGTCTCCGGCCCGGCCGCCGGCGCGTGCACCAACTCCGTGGTATAGCGGAAACGCGACTGGAAGTGGGCGCCGATCTTCCCCACCTGCTCCGCCGGCTCAAGCCCCCCCAACCCCACCTCCTCCGTGAACCGCTGCAGCGCCGGCACTTCCGCCACCGGAAAAACCTTCATATCGTCCTCCCCAGCCACCGCCTCCCAATTCGCATCCGTCCCCACATCCGCCCGGTACGATACCACCCCGCCCTTCACATCAGCCCTCACCGCCCCCAACCGCGTCCGCTCCACACGGCTCGCCGACAATTCCGCCACCCCACGCGTCGCGCTCGGCAGCGGCAAAAACCGAAAGGTGAGCTCGGGCACCCATTCCACATAAACAGCCCCTTCCCGCCCCGGTCGCCGGTCCAGACGCCACTCGTCCCCGACCCCGTCCACCTTCTCAGGTTCAACCTTCGGCGCAACCCAGGTGCCATCCCCGCGCCACGCCGAAAACACCATCACCCGAAGCAACCTCGGCAGCGCCCCATCCCCCAGCCCACGTACGCGCAACACCACCTGACTCGAGCCACCCACCTGACCGGAACGCCCAATCGCCGTCCGAAACGAACGACTCGCCCAGTCCTCGCTCCGCCATCGGCTCACCATCGCAACCACACGCGCCTCGGTCCACTGCTGCACCACCCCAATCCCACCCGACCCAAACCACCCACCCACAGCCGCGATCCCAAGGACGACAGCCGTCATCCACGAGGGAAGCACCCGCGCCCGGATGGACCAGAATCCCGCCCCAGCCACACACACCACGCCCGGATAGAACCAGGGACGGCCCGGACCCGAAACGCTTGCGGCCAACAGACACACCGCCACGTACACCGGCTCCATGTCGAACACCGTCCCCGGGTCAACCTGGCGTCGCCACGCGGGCAGGGGGATCAGGGAATTCGCCGGAACCACGCCCCGCAGGGACCACACCTGGGCCATCAGGGCGGGAAAGACGATGACCGGCAACCAGCGAACCACGCTTCGAAAGACGTTCCCCACAGTCTCCCTCCCGTAAACCATCAGAAGCGCACCCACCAGGAGCACCCAGCAAAGCTCGAGCGCCCTGTGGAATTCCGACGACGTGAAATCAAAGCGACGACGGATCAGCTTCGGCGCAAGCCCCACGACGAGGAACGGAAAACTGACCGGCAGCAATTCCGATTGCCACCCCCAGAAAACCAGGGCCAGTCCGACGATCCCCGCTGGAATCCTCATGGCGGGTCATCCTTTCACCGGGACGATTCACCCCGGCCACCGCGGATTCAGACGTCGCAGATCTTCACGCCTTGCTTCAGCGAAGCCAGGACATCCGGGCGCTTCGGAATGAACTCCTGCGCCACGAACCCCTTGTAGCCGGTCTCCACGACCGCCTGCATCACCGCCGGATAGTAGATCTCCTGTGACTCGTCGATCTCATGACGGCCAGGAACGCCACCCGTGTGGTAATGCGCAATGCAGCCCGCGCTCTCCTTCAAGGTCCGGATCACGTCCCCCTCCATGATCTGCATATGGTAGATGTCGTACAGCAGCTTGAACCGCTCCGACCCCGCCCGCTTGCACAGGTCCACCCCCCATTTCGTGTGATCACACATGTAATCATGGTGATCGACCTTGGAGTTCAACAATTCCATCACGAGCACCAGCTTGTGACGCTCCGCCACCGGGAGCAGACGCTTGAGACCCTCGGCACAGACCCCGAGTCCCTCCTCGTCGGACATCCCCGCCCGGTTCCCGGAGAAGCAGATGACGTTCACGCATCCCAGGGCCGCAACCTTGGGCGCCGCCTCCTCGAACCACTTCACGATGCCCTCGTGATTCTCGCGCCGGTTCAGCCCCTTCGTGATCCCACCCGGGACGCCGCTCACCATCGCGCAGGTCAGATCGTGCTTCCGCGCCACCGGGATCTCGTCCAATCCCAGGAGATCAATCGAGCCGATCCCCATGTCCCGGGCCGCGACGCACAAATCCTCCAGCGAAATCTTGCCGTAGCACCATCGGCACACCGAGTGGTTGATGCGCCCCTTGAGACCTCCCACCCGCTCGGCTGCGGCCATGCGACGATTGAGATCACCTGCAGCCGCGGCAATGACGGCGCCGGCAGCAACATGACGAAGGGCGGAACGACGCGAGAGCTTGGATTTCATGGGTAGTCTGGACCCCGCGAGTAAAGGATCCGCCGGCCCACCCGTCAAATGCCAAGCCGCGCAATGCCCCGTGCAATGCCAAGCCGCGCACCGACAGGGACCTCCTGTTCAAACCTCCGCCCCCGCAACCCACCGCGTCTTCCTGTCAACGCCCGAGCCGTGACTCTTGTTCGCAGCTGGTGAGCAAGCCGCCGCAGGTTCGGCTGGCAAACGTCGGGCATCCGGGAAAGCTTCTCCGCTCGGCCCAAGGCATCCGCCGCAGCCGTCGCTCCACCCACTTCAATCCACTCCTGCTCCCATTGCCGTGATCGACTCTGTTGCCCCAGCCCAAGGGCATGACGCACCGCCGCCCGCACCGCCCGCCGACCTTCGAGCCTCGCGCCGACCGCGCGTCCGCAAGGAAGTGGCCCCAACCGGCCGCGTCGACCGGCTGCCTCCGCATGCCTCGGACGCCGAGCGCGGCGTCCTCGGCTGCCTGCTGATCGCCCCCAACGAGGCGGCGGGCGAATGCCTGCGCATCCTGAAACCGGGCGCCGAGGCCTTCTACGACCTCCGACACCAGTCGATCTA
Source organism: uncultured Verrucomicrobiota bacterium (assembly GCA_903844265.1). Taxonomy (GTDB): domain Bacteria; phylum Verrucomicrobiota; class Verrucomicrobiia; order Limisphaerales; family CAIMTB01; genus CAIMTB01. Next base: position 23,160 of record CAIMTB010000423.1, on the reverse strand, counting down.
CACCACGGTCATCGCGATGTACGACGCCCAGCAACCGATCGACCTGATCACCATCCAGCAGCGCCTGCGCGATGCCGGCCAACTCGAGGCCGTCGGCGGGCTCACCTACCTCAACGAACTCGCGGACACCGTCCCCTCCGCCGCCAACCTCGCCTATTACGTCGAGATCGTCCTCGAGAAGCATCTCCTCCGCCGGATGCTCCAGACCTGCACCACCGTCATCAGCCGCGTCTACCAATGCGAAAGTGACGTCCCGGCCCTCCTCGACGAGGTCGAGCGTGACATCCTCCAGATCAACGAGGAACGCGAGCGCCCCGAGACGAAGGGCATCAAGGAACTCGTCAATTCGGCCATCAATACCATCGAGGATCTCCACGCCCGCCAAGGCATGCTCAGCGGCCTGAGCACCGGGTTCCCGGACTTCGACAAGATGACCAGCGGCATGCACAAGGGCGAAATGATCGTCATCGCCGCCCGCCCATCGATGGGCAAGACCTCCCTGGCCATGAACATCGCCGAGCACGTCGCCATCGACCTCAAGCATCCCGTCGCGGTGTTCAGCCTCGAAATGACCGCCGAATCCCTCGTCCTCCGCATGATGTGCTCGCGGGCCGAGGTCAACCTCCGCGATGTCCGTGAAGGTTTTCTCGCCGAACGCGACTTCCCCAGGCTCACCCACGCCGCAGGCGAGATCGCCGGCTCCCCGATCTTCATCGACGACACGTCCGGCCTCTCGATCCTCCAGGTCCGCGCCCGCGCCCGCCGCCTCTGGCAGCAGCACCAGATCAAACTGGTCGTCATCGACTACCTCCAACTGCTCCATTCCGACACCCGCCGCGGCAAGGACAACCGGCAGCAGGAAATCGCGGAAATCTCCTCCGGCATCAAGGCCCTGGCCAAGGAACTCGAGGTCCCCATCATCATCCTCAGCCAGCTCAACCGCGAAATCGAGAAGGACAAATCCCGCAAACCCAAGCTCTCCGACCTCCGCGAATCCGGCTCCATCGAGCAGGACGCCGACCTCGTCGGCCTCCTGTACAAGCCTTCCAAGGACGGCGAGGACGAAGAAAGCGTGCCACGCGACGACGGCGCCGGCGTGCCCATCTGCCTTCTCATAGCCAAGCAGCGCAACGGCCCGACCGGGGACGTCGAACTGACATTTCTTAAAAGGTTTACTCGCTTCAAGCCCGCTGCCAAAGTCGCTGCCGACGATGTCCCGTCCCAAGGGTAGCTCAAAAAAGCCCAGGTCTCCTTTCCTCTGGGTACCACTGTGCCTCACAGTGGCGCTCATCCCGCTCCCCTCACTGGGACAGGCGGGGGAGCCGGCAATCAAGGCCATCGAGATCCGTCATGTAGGACCACGGTCCGTCAGCGACGATCTCGTTCGTGCCAACATCCGCGTCAAATCAGGTGACCCCTACAGCAAGGTCAACATCGACGATGATGTCCGGAATCTCTATTCGACCGGCTTCTTCTTCAACATCCAGGTCGTCGAAAGCCGCGAGGCCGACGGCGTGCGACTCGTCTACCGGGTCCAGTCACGTCCCACCCTGAGCGACATCCGCTTCCAGGGGAACGTCAAGTTCAGCACCAAGAAACTCACCAAGAAACTCTCGTCCAAGGTCGGCCAACCCTTCGATGAGGCCGCCCTCTTCCGGGATACCCAGGAACTCAGGAAGTTCTACGAGAAATCCGGGTACCTGAAGACCGAGATCAAGTACGTACCGAACATCGACGACAACGCCGGCCGCGGCACCGTCACCTTCGAGATCTCCGAAGCCCCGAAACAACGCATCGTCCGCGTCTTCTTCCCAGGCCACGAGGCCTTCAAGGAAAAGAAACTGCGCAAGGTGGTGAAAACCCGCCGCCGCTGGATGTTCTCCTGGCTCACCGGCTCCGGCCGACTCAAGGAAGAGGTCGTCCAGGAGGATCGCGAGCGACTCCCCGAGTTCTATCGCAACGAGGGCTACATCGATTTCGAGCTCAAGGACGTCAAGGTCGACGAACTCGACCCGCGCCGGATCAACGTCAACTTCGTGATCGAGGAAGGCCACCGCTATCAGGTCGGCGCCCTCCGCTTCGAAGGCAACAAGCTCTTCACCACCAACGAAATCATAGGCAGCATGCGCCGCCGCGAGGGCACCAAGGTCCGTCAGGGCCTGAACCTCAGCCCCGGCGACACCTTCAAACCCAAGCTCCACGCCAAGGACATCGAGTTGGTGGAGGATTTCTACGGCTCACGCGGCTACATCGACGTCCAACTCGGCCAGACCCTCAAGGCCGTCCGCGTCCCCAACACGTCTTCCAACACCATCGACCTCGTCTACAAGATCGAGGAGGGCGACAAGTCCTACATCGAGAAAATCGAGATCAAGGGCAACACCAAAACCCGCGACCGCGTCATCCGCCGCGAACTCGCAGTCGCCCCGGGTGAGATCTTCAACACGGTGCGCGTCAAGGTCAGCACCAACCGGCTCTACGGCCTACAGTATTTCGAGAAAGTCGACGCCCGACCCGAGGAGACCCTCATCGCCAACCGGCGTAACCTCGTCGTCGGCGTCGAAGAAAAAAATACCGGCAATTTCAGCGTCGGCGCCGGGTTCAGTTCCGTGGACAGCCTCGTAGGCTTCGCGGAGATGAGCCAGGGCAACTTCGATATTGCCAACCCCCCGCTGTTCGTCGGCGGAGGCCAGAAGTTCCGCATCCGCGCCCAGGTCGGCACCAAGCGCCAGGATTACCTGATCTCGTTCATCGAGCCCTGGTTCCTCGGCCAACGCCTGGCGTTCGAGGTCGACCTGTACCACCGGGACTACCAGTTCCTCAGCACGCTCTACAACGAACGCCGCACCGGCGCCCGCATCGGCCTCACCAAGGCCCTCAATGAGTGGTTCCGCGCCGGCGTGGCCTACACGATCGAAAGCGTCAACCTGGACTTCAACGACGCTGACCTGCTCGCCGGTGTCACCCGTGACGAAGGCCCCGGCCACGGCTCCACGATCATCACGTCAAACCCTCGGATCTCCCCCGAACTCGCCCAGGAAGAAGGAACGCGCCTCGTGTCGAAGGTCACCGCGACCCTCACCTACGACACCCGCAACGCCGTCATCCTCCCCAACAAGGGCCAACGCGTCGAACTGATCGGCGAAATCGCCGGCGGCCCCTTCGGCGGTGATACCGATTACTACAAGCTCGAACTCCGCGCCGCCCAGTACTTCCCCGGATTCGCCGAGGGTCACATCGTCGAACTCACCGGACGCATCGGCGTCGCCGAAGCCTACAACGGCGCCCCGCGCGTCCCCCTGTTCGACCGCTACTTCCTCGGTGGCCTCTACAGCCTCCGCGGCTACAAATACCGCGACATCGGACCCGTCGACGAAAACAACGAACCCGTCGGCGGCAGCACCTACTGGTTCGGCGGCCTCGAATATTCCATCCCGGTCATCGACCGAGTCCGCTTCGCGGGCTTCTACGACGTCGGAATGGTCTACTACGATCCCTACAGCTTCAACCTGCGCGCACCCCAGAAGCATTTCTACAACGACAACTGGGGTATCGGCCTGCGCCTGAACCTGCCCATCGGCCCCCTCCGCCTCGACTACGCGTTCCCGATCACGTCCGAGGAATACAACGACACCCGAGGCGGTCGCTTCCAGTTCGGCGTCGGCTACACCCGCGAGTTCTAGCCTCGCTTGATCATTCCTGTCCCACGGATCCCAGACCGTTCCCAGTCATCCATGAAGACCCACACCCTGAAAGCCCTCCTCGCGATTGTCGTCCTGGCACTGACCAGCACCCCGCTCCAGGCCGAGACCAAGATCGCCATCGTCGACCTGCGCAAAGTATTCGACGGTTACTACAAGACCAAGGACGCCGATTCCAAGATCAAGGACGAGGCTACCGGGCTTGAGAAAACCGCCAAGGGCATGCTCGAGGAGTACAAGAAGACCAACGAGGAATACAAAGCCCTCATGGAGTCCGCCAATGACGCCGCGATCTCCACCGACGAGAAGCAGAAGCGCAAGAAATCCGCCGAAGACAAACTCCTCGAGATCCGCCAACTCGAGCAGCAGGTGACCACCTACCAGCGCCAGTCCGAGAGCACCCTCCTCGAAAAACGCCGCCGTATGCGCGACCAGATCCTCCGCGAAATCCGCGAGCAGGTCGTGACCAAAGCCAAGACGGTCGGCTTCACGATGGTCATCGACAGCGCCGCCGACAGCGTCAACCAAACCCCGGTCGTCCTCTACACGAACGGCGAGAATGTCCTGACCGAGGAACTCCTCAAGGCACTGAACGCAAGCGCCCCAGCACCCACGCCAGGCGCCGTCAGCGACAAGAAATAGCGGCCCCGGCATTGCTCCGGATCTCCGCCACTCGACTGAAAGGCCGCCCATCGGGCGGCCTTTTCGTTTCCCGATGCCCTTGGACGTCGCCCCCTGGCCGCCACCGGCCGGTTGCATGTCCGGCATTCGGACGGAGCGCGCACGCCCCTCCCCTGAACGCCTGGGTTCATGGCTTCAATGCGTGTCCTGACCACGCCCGCCCTCGCCCGCCGCCACCGTCTCGGACCGCGATTCCCGCGCAACCTCCGCCAGCCAGCGGAGGACCACCTCACCGTGCTGATCGAAGAGATACGGAAGCACCTCGTGCGTGGCATCCCCCACGATGAGGAACCCACTCCCAGGTCCCGCCAAGCCTCGCAATTCTGAACCGTCCTCCGGCGGTGTGACCACATCCCCCTGTCCCGACACGAGGAAGGCACGCATCGATCGACCCCGGATGGCCGACGATGTATCCAGGACCTCGCGCCCGACCCCCAGCAATTGAGGCAGACGCCGCGCAGCCCCGCGCACCCAGGGCCTCGGCATCCACCGCGCATAACCGTCGCGCAACCGCACCAACGCCTTCTCGAATTCCGCATAGGCCCCCAGCGCCACACTCGCCCGAACCTCCGGGTCCACCACCTGCCACCGCAAAGCCAGCGAGGCCCCCATCGAATGGCCCACCGCCACATAAGGCCCCTCCACCCTCCCCGCCGACTCCAGCGACTCCCGCAGGCATTTCAAATCGTTCGGCTCCTCCACCCCGAACGTGACCCAGCGCCCCCCGGATGCACCGTGCCCACGCAGATCCACCAGCACCGATCTCCACCCCGCCTGCGCGAGATACATCGCCCACGGGAACATCGCACCACCGTCCTCGCCATACCCATGCAGCAGGAACGCAGTCCCAAGCGCCTGCCTCGAACGGAACCGGGTCGACTCCGGCATCCGAAACCGGAAACCGAATTCCCTGTTGGTCCGCCCCCCAACCACCCCATGGGTGCTTGTGATCTCAAGCCCGTAGTCCGCCGGCTCCACGATACGCCAATGCATCGCCACCGCCGGACTCCCCACCTGGTTGGTACCCGATGCGAAACGCTCCATCATCCCGCCCGGCCACCGCAACACCACCGGCCCCGACGGCTTGAAAAAATCAGGAACCCGGTTCGGCGCCACCCGGATGGCCCGCGCCAACAGCCCCGACGGCGTGCATCCGACTCCAAGCCACAACGCCAGCAGTGCACAGGCCACGCCCGGAAGGACCCCGCCCAATGCCCGTCTGGAAAACGAATCGTTCAACCGCGCCACTCTGCCCCAACCCACCGCCGCCTCCGCAAGCGATCAGTGCATCCATAGATTGACGGGGGCGCCCACTCCGCTGCGCGCCATCCTTCGCGGACGCACCCAGGCACGGCGCCCCGGAGAGGCCGCCCTGCTACCGACAACTCGTGGATGCACCGGCAAGCGATGGCTGCACGCATTCACGGTTGCCCAGCCAACCGCCCGCCCTACCATGACGCCCCATGCAGCACTCGCCCGAATTCCTCAAGGTGGTGGATGCCGTCCGACCCCACGTCACGGAAGTCTCCGTAGACCAGGCGCGGGCGAGACTCGCCGCCAATCCCAAAGCCGTCCTCCTCGACGTCCGTGAGGATTCCGAATGGGCCACCGGCCATGCGTCGGAAGCCATCCACCTGGGCCGCGGCGTCCTGGAACGTGACATCGAGCGGCTCTACCCCGACCCCAACACCGAGATCATCATGTACTGCGGCGGCGGTTTCCGTTCCGCGCTCGCCTGCGATGTCGCCCAGCGCATGGGCTATCGCAATGTCCATTCCCTGGCTGGCGGCCACAAGGCCATGGCCGGAGCCGCTTGGCCCATGAGTCGGGACTGACCCGGGCCCATGACCCACCCCGCCCCCGCCCTACCCCGCGCACGCAAGCTCGGGATCCTGCTCTCCACCCAACCCAGCCAGACCCCGTTCCGACACGGCGTACGACTCGCAGAAACCGCCCTCGCCTCCGGAGTCGATGTCTACCTCTACTGCATCGACGACGCGGTCAGCGGGGTGTCCGACCCCGAACTGCAGGGACTGAAGTCGCGAGGCCTCAAGCTCTACGCCTGCGCGTATGGGGCCCAGCGACGCAACATCCCGCTCACTGACCACGCCGTCTTCGCCGGCCTGACGATCGTGAGTGACATCATCGCCAGCACCGATCGCTTCGTGAGCTTCAACTAGAACCCACCGCAGCCGCCACCACGTTGAAAGCCCTCTTCATCGTCAACTCCGACCCCCGGATCAGCCCCCGCACCGCCGAGGCCATCCGCATCGCCGCCGGCATCGGCGCCTGGAAAAAAGTCGAGGTCACCCTCGTCCTCAGCCAGTCCGCCGTGCTCGCCCTCAGCGAGTTCCCCGATGAACTCATCGACGAGGATAACTTCATCCGCTACCTCCCCATCATCGGGGAATGGGGACGCCCGGTGTACGTCGAAACGGGAGCCCCGCTGCTCGAAGACCTGGGCCAGTCCCCAGTCCCTTTCGAGCGCATCTCCGTCGCCCAGGTGGCCGCGATGGCCGCCGCCTCGGACTGCGTCCTCCGTTTCTGAATCAATCCCGCCCCTTTTCGAAAGTCCTGATATGCGCCGCGTCCTGCTCGTCATCACCCACTCGCTGGATCCCCTGAACGATGTCGTCACCGGGGTGGAGCGTACCCTGCCCGGGATGGAGGTCGATGTCGTGGATCTGACGGTGGAGAAGCCGGATTACAAGGGTCTCCTCGACTCCATCTTCGCGGCGGACTCGGTCCAGGTGTGGTGAAAACCCGGCGCCCAGCTTGTCGGATCGGAGGTCCGCATCCTGTACAACGACACTGCAACCACCCACACTGCCTGCCTGCAGCGATTGAATCGTTCGACCCACCATGGATGCCCCTGAGGAACAGGCCCGCACGTCGACCTCAACGGGAGCAACGGGTTTCCTGAGGGATTGGGCCCTGTTCGTCCGCGAGGCCATCGCCAATCCACGTGATGTCGGAGCCCTCGTCCCCAGTTCACAGGCGTTGGCTCGTCGCATGGCCCAACTGGTCGCGCCGTCCACCGACAGCCTCGTCGTCGAACTCGGGGCCGGTACCGGGGTCGTGACGCAGGCGATCCTCGCACGCGGCATTTCGCCAAAGCGCCTCGTCGTCCTCGAAAGATCCGAGCCCCTCGTCGACCTGCTCCGAGCCCGATTCCCCGGACTCCAGGTGATCTGCGGCGATGCCGCGGACCTGGGGCTGCTCCTGCGCCACGGAAAATTCGCGCCCGGATCGGCGCCCTCCCAGGTGGTGTCGAGTCTTCCCCTCCGCTCACTGCCGCCAGACAAGGTCCACGCCATCATCCGCGAAATCGCGATGGTGGTCCGGAACGGCGGTCATTGGATCCAGTACACCTACGCCCTGCGCGCACGCACGGTGCCCACTGGCTTCAACCACCGTGAATCGTCGCTCGTCTGGCAGAACGTCCCTCCCGCGCGGGTGGACGTTTTCACACCGGCTCCCTAGCGCTCCGCAGCCCGGCGGACGCACCTGTTACCCAGGCAGATCCCGACGCCGGTTGCCCGCCCACACACACAGATCCCGGCGAGCGGTATTCCCGCACCGGGCTCTTCACGACGATTCTCCCACGCACGGCCAGGCACGTAGGACCCTCCGAATCCATTAAAAGACCTGTCCCTTTGTTTGATATTTCAGACAGGCACGGTCTTCCCGGTTAAACAAACTGTAATGCTTGCGTGCGATGGGCGTTCACGTGCCCGGGGTCTGATCAGGTGAACGGACGACGCAAGTCATCCAGAACCAAACCAGAAACCGCAGTAAACCACAGAGAACCTCATGAAGACCCTTCGTTCCAACCTCATCCGCTCGATCACCCTCGGCCTCCTGTCCGCCACAGCCGCCGTCCCAACCGCCTTCGCATTGACCCCGGCCGAGACCACCGGCGTGTTGTACATGAAGCAGGAGGAAAAAATGGCCCGCGACCTCTACCAGGCCCTCGCCGTGCGCTGGGACAACGCCATGTTCCGCCGCATCGCCAACGCCGAGCAGAGACACATGGACGCGGTGGACGGTTTGATCACCCGGAATCAGCTGACAGATACGACCCCCGCCGAGGCGGGCCGGTTCTCGATTCCAGAACTGCAGAAGCTCCATGACGATCTCCTCGCACAGGGCATCACCTCGCTGGAGCAGGCCCTGCGCGTCGGCGTCACGGTCGAAGAGACGGATCTCGCGGACCTCAAGGAAGCTCTGGGAGTGACCCAGGACGCCATGATCCAGCGAGTACTCGGCAATCTCACCCGCGCATCCACGCATCATTTGGACATGTTCAGCGCCGCTGTCGGCGGTGCCTCCACCGACACCCTTTGCCCCGGTGGCGGCGTGGGCGGAAAGGGCGCGTGCTCTGGAAATCCGGCCAACTGCGATCGCCAGTCCGGCAACTGCGTGGCTGGAGCATCCGCAAACGCCTCCGGGACCTGTCCGAAAGACGGCTCCCGCTCGAAGTCCCCGGGCCAGGCAGACTGCACCATGAAGGGCGCGGCAGGTCAGAGTGCGACCGCTGAACCGGTGCGCCGCGGACGACGTTGATCGACACATTCTCCGCCAGAAACGACGTGAGAAATGACTCGCCACGAGCCCCGATCGGGCGGCAGATCGGGGCTCGCGCTGGGTTGGGTCGCGGTCGCCACCGGCACCACGGCCCACCCGTCAGCCCATGAAAATCCTCATCGTTGAAGACGAGAAGAAGATCGCCTCCCTGATCCGAAAGGACCTGGAGGCGCGTGGGTTCGTGGTCGATGTGTCGCACCACGGCGACGAGGGCTACACCTTCGCCACCACCCGGCCCTATGACGTCGTGGTCCTCGACATCATGCTGCCCGGTCGCGACGGCCTCAGCATCCTCCGCAACATGCGGGAACGCGGCATGAACGTGCCGGTCCTCCTCCTGACCGCCCGGAGTGAACTCAACGAGCGGTTGGAAGGATTGAACCTCGGCGCCGACGATTATCTCACCAAGCCGTTCTACGTGGAGGAGCTGGGTGCCCGGATCCAGGCGTTGGGCCGCCGGGCGTCCGGCAACGCGCGAAGCCTCCTGAAGATTGAGGACCTCACCCTGAACCTTCTCACGCGCGAGGTGTCCCGCGCCAACCGCCCGATCGAACTGACCAACCGCGAGTTTGTCCTCCTGGAACGTCTCATGCGCTCCCCGGGACGTGTGTTCACGCGGGCCCAGATCCTGGAACAGGTCTGGAACAGCGACTTCGATCCCGGGTCCAACCTGGTCGATGTCTACGTCCAACGCCTTCGCAAGAAAGTGGACGGCGATTCGCCGGAACGCCTGATCGAGACGATCCGCGGCGTCGGCTACCGCATCCGGGGATCCGCCTGAAGACGATCGCATGAAGCTGCCGAACCCATCCTTTCGTCTGCGCATCGCACTCCTGTCGGCGGCCATCTCGGGAGTCGTCCTGCTCGGCTTCGGTCTCGTCGCCTGGGTGTGGCTGAACCATGAACGCCTCACCTCCCTCGACCGGGAGATCCGTGCACTGGCATTCCGTCACCCGGGGTGGATGAACAACCGCGCCAACTACGAACGGTTGGGCAGCGCGATCGAATTCATCTTCGGCGAGGAGCGGAAAGGACAACTGGTCCTGCTCGCCATGGATGCCACCGGCACGGTGCGCTTCCGATCCACGCGCTGGCCCACCCAGGTTGACCCGGCGACACTGGATCTCCGCCTCGCAGATGATCCCGGAGACGCCCCCCCGCCGCCGCCAAATCTTCCCGTCAACCGCGAACCCGTCACCGCAGACGGACGCCCCGATCCGCGAGAACCCCGCGTCGCAACTTCCCCGGAGACGCCCGGCGACGGATCCAACCCCGGACCCAGCCCCGGTCGCGGCCCCGGCCTTGGCTGGGGCGGACGCAGCGGCGGTGGTGGCCCCGGATCCACGCTCTTTACCAAGGTCCCGCGCTTCTTCACCGCCACGACCTCCACAACGTCATGGCGACTCGGGATCCTGGGGAACGCGCAGGATCGACTGGTCGTGGGCCTCGACTGCGCGGAGATGCAGTCTGAACTTGGCAGGATGCGGAACAGCTTCCTGCTGGCGCTGCCGGCGGCGCTGGCGGCGATCGGACTGGGCGGATGGTGGGTCGCAGGCCAGGCGTTGCGACCCCTCCGCAACATCTCGAAAGCGGCCGAGCAGGTGACCGCTCGCGGGCTCGACCAGCGCATCCCGGCCTCGGCCGAGGACCCCGAAATCGACCGGTTGATCGCGGTCCTGAACCGCATGATGGACCGGCTTCAGTCGAGCTTCCAGCAGGCCACGCGCTTCAGTGCCGACGCCTCGCACGAGTTGAAGACGCCTCTGGCCATCATGCAGGGCGAACTGGAGGAGGCCCTCCAACTCGCCGCGGACGGCTCACGGGATCAGGAGGTCTACGCCAGCCTGCTCGATGAAACCCAGCGCCTGAAGACGATCACACGCAGCCTTCTCCTGCTTGCCCAGGCCGACTCAGGCCATATGCCGCTCTCCGCTGAACCCATGCCGCTGAGCACCGAACTCGACGTCATCACTGCGGACGCACGGATCCTCGCCGAGGCCGCCGACCTCGAACTGACGGTCCAGATCGCCCCTGATGTGGTCGTCTCGGCGGATCGCGTCCTCCTGCGATTGGCAATTTCCAACCTCGTCGACAACGCGATCCACTACAACCAACCCGGAGGTCGGATCGATGTCGTTCTCGAATCCGCCGAAGGAATGGTCCTCTTGCGCGTCTGCAACACGGGACCCGGCATTCCACCGGAGGAACAACCCAGGGTCTTCGACCGCTTCCATCGCGGAAACGAGGCCCGCGCACGTCGTCGCGAAGGATTGGGCCTTGGACTGAGCCTGGCCCGCGAGATCACCCTCGCCCACCGGGGAGATCTGGTCCTTGTGGAAAGCGGACCCGGGAAGACCGTGTTTCAACTATCCCTGCGCATTGGGGTCAAACATTGACAGTCGACATTCGTGTCGACGTGACGGGATGTGTTCCCCTTGGAACAAGCGGCGGCGCAGGGAATCCGTCGTTCCTGGGGTCGGGCCAAGGCGAAAGTGTCAATAGTCAATGTTTGACCCCACAGCTCCCAGGCCGCGGCGAAGAAGCAGGGGCTCGATTCGAGGCTCGCGGCCGAGGAAGCCCCGGACCAATTCCATCGCGTCCGCACTCCCGCCCCGCGAAAGGACCGCCGCCCGGAAACGGTCGCCGTTCTCCCGGGTGAGCCCCCCATGCGCCTTGAACCAATCGACGCTGTCGGCGTCGAGGACCTCGCTCCAGATGTACGAGTAGTACCCGGCCGAGTAGGCGCTGCTGCCGAAGATGTGGGAGAAGTAGGGACTCCGGTACCGGGGCGGGACCGGCGCGAAATCCAGTCCCGCCCGGGCGAGCGCCGCCGTTTCGAACGCGGCCACCCCATCAGGGTCCGGGACGTCGTCGGGAGCGAGTTGATGCCAGGCCAGGTCGAGCATCGCGGCGGCGAGATACTCCGTGGTCTTGAACCCCTGGTTGAACCGCTGCGAGGCGCGCACCTTCTCCACCAGCGCGGCCGAAATGGGCTCCCCGGTGCGATGGTGGCGCGCGTAATGGCCGAGGATCTCGGGCCAGGTCATCCACATCTCGTTCACCTGCGAGGGAAACTCCACGAAGTCGCGAGGCACGGTCGTACCGGAAAACCGGGGGTAGCGGACCTTCGAGAACATCCCGTGCAGGGCGTGGCCAAACTCGTGGAAGGCCGTGTTGACCTCGTCGTAGGTCATCAAGGTCGACTCGCCCTCCGGCGGCTTCGGGATGTTGAGGTGGTTCGCAATCACGGGATGCCGGCCGAGCAGCGTCGATTGCGACACGTAGGAATTCATCCACGCCCCGCCTCGCTTCGTCGGTCGGGCGTACCAATCCACGATGAACAGCGCCAGCATCGAGCCGTCCGCCTCACGAACCTCGAAGACCCGCGTGTCGGGGTGGTACTTCGGGAGGTCGGTCCGCTCGTGAAAGGTGATGCCGTACAACCGGGTCGCCGCATGGAAGACGCCATCGACCAGCACCCGGTTCATCTCGAAGTACGGACGCAGCTCGGACTCGTCGAAGGCATACTGCTTCTGCCGGACCTTCTCCGAGTGGAAATCCCAATCGTAGGCCGCCAGGGTGAATCCTCCCTTGGCCTCATCGATCAGCGACTGCATCGCCGCCGCCTCGCGCCGGGCGTTGACCACCGCTGGACGGGCCAGCTGGGTCATCAAGGACTGCACCTTGCCGATCTCGCGGGCGGTCTGGACCTCGAGCTGGTAAGCCGCGTGGTGCGGATGGCCCAGGAGCCGGGCACGCTCAGCACGCAGCCGGACCAGGCGCGAAATCACCGCCCGGTTGTCGAACTCCCCGCCCAGGCCACCGCGCGAAACCGAAGCCTCGAACACCCGCTGCCGCAAACCTCGATCGCGGAGCGAGGCCAGCGCGGGCTGGCCCGTGGTGTTGAGCAGCGCGATCTGGTACTGGTTCGTGTGTCCCGCAGCCCTGGCCGCAGCCGCCGCGGTGGCCTTCGCCGCCGCGTCCAGACCGTCCAGCAGGGCCGGGTCCGCCACCAGCACCGCCCGCGCATTGCGCTCCTTCAGGACGTTCTGCGTGAAGGTGGCGTGGAGACTGGCCATCTCCGCGTGAATCGCCTTCAGGCGCTCCTTGCCCACAGGGTCAAGCCGCGCCCCGGCCCGCACGAAGTCCTCATGCGTCCGCTCCACCAACCGCAACGACTCCGGGTCGAGCCCGGCCTGCAGCCGCTGGCGATGGACGGCCTCGACGCGGGCAAACAACGCGGCATTGAGCAGGATTGCGTCCCGGTGAGCAGCGAGCCGGGGGGCCATCTCCTTCTCGATCCCCTGCATCACCGGGCTGGTGAGCGTCCCGTTGAGATTCCCAAAGAGCCCCTCCACAAGGTCCAAGCGGAGGCCCGTCCGTTCCAGCGCCTCGATGGTGTTCTCAAACGTCGCCTCGGCCGACTGGTTCACCAGGACCTCCACCTCGCGGCGTTCCTCGGCCATCGCCGCCTCATACGCCGGGAGGAAGTGCTCCTCGCGGATCCGGTCGAAGTGCGGGAATCCAAAGGGGAGGTCGCTGTCGCCAAGAAGTGGATTGTCAGCGGGTTTCACGGAATCGCTCGGGCCCTGGGTGGGTGGGGCTGCGGACACGGTCAACGTCAACAGCCCGGCGACAAGCATCGTCGCCCATGACAAGGTGCAGAGACGGTTCGGCATGGCCGAAGGTTGGGCATTGGGGTCAAACATTGACAGTCGACATTCGTGTCGACGCGGCAGGACGTGCGCCGCGTCGAACAAGGGGCGGCGCAGGGCTCCGCCGTTCCTGGGGTCGGGCCAAGGCGAAACTGTCAATAGTCAATGTTTGACCCCACCGTCGTTCACTTCGGCGACAGGAGATAGGCCCGCGGCTTGGGCTGCGCCGCTGCGCGCTGCTGCTTCACCAGACCCGCCTCCTCCTCGTCCAGACCCGCCATCAATTCCTGCATACCCTTCTGGACATGCGCGTTCTTGTTCCCGGCGAACGGAACCTGGATCTGGCGCCAGCGGGTGAAATGGACATTGTTGTGCTGCAACGTCAGGCCGTGCACTTCCGCCGCCTGCCGGGACATCGGCGTGTCGCGGCCCGCAAGATTCACACCCGAGGCCAGTTCTTCCTTCGTGAATGTCCCTACTTCCTTGCCATCGATGGACAGGGAGTAACTCGCCCCCGTCAGACCGGTCACCTTCAGCCCCTGCTGGTTCAGGGTCTCGATGAAATCCGAGGATTTCACGGAAAGCGCGATGACGAGATCCCCCATGTTGACCGGCATCGGGAGCGACTCATCCAATTGCGACCAGGCGATCTCAGACCCCACCTTCAGGTCAGTGACCGCGGTCTTCAAAGCGGTGGCCACTTTCTTGCCGGCGGCATCCACCTCGACGCTGGCGACCATGGCCGGCGCGTGCCACGCCTTCAGCAGGCATGCCGCCATGAGCAACTGCCCGCCCGGCCCCGGGTGGACGCGGTCCCCGATGATCTTCGATGCGCCGTCGGGATCGGTGGCTTTGGCCTTCTCGAGTGAAGCCACGACGGGACGATTGAGGTCCGCCGTGCCAAGACCCTCGCGATCGGAAAGCTCCGCGACGAACTGGGAATACCGAAGCAGCACGGCATTGTAACCGCCCTCGAAATTGGGAGCCCGGGTCACATCGTCAAAGGGCGACGGCTGGATGGCCGTGATGCGGATTCCGGGCAATTCCTTCTTCACCGACTCGATGATGTGCCGATAGCCCTTGGCATAGGTGTCGAAGATGCCCTGATCGAAGGCGCGGTACGACCCGTCATTCATTCCGAGCATGATGGTCATCACCGTCGGGTGATACGCAAAGACGTCCCGCGAAAGACGCAGGTCGACGGGACCACCGCCCCCGCCCGTGACGCGGTCACCGCCCCATCCCGAGTGGACAAACCCGACGTCCATCTTCGGGAAGCGGGTCACCACGTAGGTCTCGGTGAAGGTCGTATAGAGCCGCTGATCGGTGATGCTGTCGCCGTAGAAAACCACACGGTCACCGTCGCGCAGCGCGAAATCATCCGCCTGCGTGGTGACGCTGAACAGCGTGGCGGTCGCAACCGCGACGAAAGCATAGCCCTGTCGAATTCTGGAAAAGGGGGGACTCATGGGCGGGACGGTGACGGATCTTCTTCCCGGGAAGCAATCGCTTTGTACCGGGCACGCCCGCACGAGATGCATCGGCAAGTCGACGGCAGGGCACGATCTGACGGTGGGGCGCGCACTCCGCTGCGCGCCGTCCTTTGCGGACACACCAAGCCACGGCGCCCTCGGAGAGGTCGCCCTACCGCCGCCAACTCGCGGATGCACTGCCCTGCGACTGGGCGGCCTGTTCTTGCCAGAACGGCGCCCAGTACCTGACTGTCCCCCCATGGCGGCGGCGTGGAGGGCCTCGATCCAGTGAAGTCCTCTGCGCGTCAACCTCCGACACTCGTTCCAAAATGAACACCTCCCGGATCAAGCTCGGAGGGCGGGTCTTTTCGGCCGTCGCGATCCTCAGCACCCTGGCCATCGGAATCTCCATCGTGGGCTTCCTCGGCATCCGCTCGACCCAGCGCAGCATGGAGTCATCCACAGCGGCAGTGGTCTCGACGCTCAAGGACGAAAAATCGGAAGTCGAGCGGGCGGCGGAATTGAGCGGACGGATCGTCGCCATCGACCGTGCCGCCTCCACCAACGACCTCCCGAGCCTGACAGGAGCCGGCGCCTCAGGGGATGGCGCCACCACCACCATGCTTGCGCTCCACGAACGCAGGCGCGCGCAGTTGGAACTGGAGAACCAGATCGATGCCACCGACCAGCGCATCGCCGAGGAACTCCGCTCCCTCAGCTCCCAGGTCGACACCATCGTCCAGGACTCCGAAACAGAAGCCCAACAACGGCTCGCCGAGTCCCTGAAGAACCTCTCCCGGACAGCCGCCACACAGACAACCAACGCAGGCTCAGCCCTGAAGATTGTTTCCAGCCGAGCCGAATCCTCCCTTCAGTCTGTCACCGCCATTCTCGAGATTCGTGCCGCGGCCTTCCAAGCCGCGACCCACTTGTCGGAGCTGCGATACGCACAGGACGATGACGTGTCGCGGCGCCTGACCGGCAGGATGGCCACGGCGTTCGGGAACATGACCGACCGACTCGGGGTCTTGCCGAAGGAAAGAGCCGACACCATCCGATCGGAATTGGGTACGCTCCAGGCACTCGCCGAGGGCATCCCCGCCATAAAGGCCAAGGCCGCCGCCACCCTCCCAGCCCCGCCACCCAAGCCCACCCCGCCCCCTGCTCCCGCTCCGGTTGCCCCTCAGCCGTCTACCAACTCGCCCCCGCCAGCCATCGCTCCAGCCGCGGCGCCATCTCCTGTTCCTGCGCCACCGCCCGGGGCGGGCACTCCGGCAACAGTCGGACCGACAGCCCCCCTTTCAACTCCCACGCCCGTCGCCGTGAACTCCCCGGGCCCCGCCACGACCCAGCCCGCCACGGTTGCAGCCCCTGCCATCGCAGTCTCACCCCCCGCTTCGAATGCTCCGCCCGCCGAGGCGAAACAGCCGGCCACAACAGCCACGCCGCCTGCCAAACCAGTCGAGCCGGATCGCCCCCCGCCCCCGGTGATCGACCCTGCCCTGGTCGCCATCTACGCCAAGGTGGACGCCTCCCTGGGTCGACTGAACCGGGACCTGCTGACGTTCGTCGACGACACCGTCTCGGATGCAACGATCCAGACCCGGGATGCCGTCGCCGGGCTGGAACATGCCGTCGGATCCGGGTCTGGGTATTTCGTCACGACAAGCCAGGCTGCGTTGGAATCCATGCAACTGGCAAACCGCCGCATCAAGGCGTCGCTCAGAACCCAGGCCGGCTGCGCAAAGATTGCCGAGCTCGTGAAATCGCTGAAAGCCAGGCGAAGCGCGACGGAGATCACTGCCGGTCGGAATGACCTGAGGCAGTGTTTCAGTGAAACCCGCAACAGCCTGCGGGATCTCGCCCCCGCTGCCGCCACAAAGCTTGTGGTGGCTCTCGACGCCGCAGAACTCTCGAGCCTCGGTGACAGCGGCATCGCCGCCAAACACGTCCATGCTCTCGAGCTCGCCGACGCCTACCGCAAAACGCTCGCCGAAGCGCAGAGGATGCTGTCGGAGTCGGACCGTCGCAGGGTCGCCAAGACCAGGGGTGCCATGACAGGCCTCAACAGCGAGCTTCGCCGGTCGGTGGAGGTCGCCGCATCCTCGAGCCGCGTCGTGTGGATCCTTGGCGTGGTCGTTGTCGTCGTGTCCATCGCCACCGCCTGGCTCATCCCCATCGGCATCGTTCGCCCGCTCAAATCGATCCTCGCCCGTCAGAGGCGCAGCGCCCAGGACGTGCTTTCCGCGTCGGAGCAGATCCGGACCACAAACCAGCAGGTGGCAGAGGCCGCAGAACACCAGGCGGCGGCGCTCGCCCAGACAGCGGACTCCCTGAAGGAGGTCGCCTCGATGACCCACGCCAACGCGGAAAGCGCACGGAAGGCGGAGGGTTTCTCGTCCGACGCCCGAACCGCCGCGGAGCAAGGGGCGCTCGGCATGAAGGACATGACCTGCGCGATGAACGAGATCCAGACTTCAAGCCAGGGCATCGCCAAGATCCTGCGCACGATCAACGAGATCGCGCTCCAGACAAACCTTCTCGCGCTTAACGCCGCCGTCGAGGCCGCCCGCGCTGGGAAGTCGGGGCTCGGCTTCGCGGTCGTCGCGGAGGAGGTCCGCAACCTCGCCCAACGCTCGGCCACGGCCGCCCGCGAGACCGCCCAGCGCATCGACGAGGCCTCCGCAAAGAGTGCCCGCGGCGTCCAGATCAGCACCCAGGTTGCCCGCCACCTCGAGCAGATCGTGGCCCGCAACCAGCGCGTGGACGAACTCGTCAAACAGATCGCCCGCGCCTCCGAGACACAGAGCTCGGGGATCGACCGGATCAAGCAGGTGATCTCGGAGATGGACGCCGCCACCCAGCAGAATGCAACCCACGCCAACGAGACATCCCTCGCCGCCGACGAACTCGGCGCGGAGGCCCGGTTGCTCGAGGGTCTCGTCGGCGAATTGCAATCTCTCGTCGGCGCCACCAGCGCCCAGTCCGTACCCGGCAGCCGCCGGCCCCCGATTTCCACCCCCCGAGCCCGAGCCCGGGGCGCAACGTCCCATCCCGCAGATCAGGCGTCCCATGACCGGACCCACCAGTCCCTATCCTGGGCCTCCCCTAGAGTAGGAAAATAAGTGCCGTAGAAATACGTCACCCCATTCCAACTCAATACGATTGACTCATCTCTACCCCATCTTAGGGTATCACCCGATGCGCGTCATCCGATGCACAGCGGCGCTGGTGGTCCTGACCCTGCTCCTGGGTCTGCATTGGTCCCTGCTCCAGACCATTGCCTGGACGCGGATGTTTCTGACTTACTCGCAATCGGCACCCTTCAGCGTGGCGCTGCGGATGACTTTCGACGGGCGTCACCCCTGCAATCTCTGCGTCGTCGTCCGTGAAGGAAAGGCGATGGAACAACGCCAGCATTCACCAGCCACGGAGATCCGCGAGATACTCGAGTGCGATGTCCCGGCATCCACACCCCTCCTTCTTCCTCCGCCGGTCAACCCTCCGCCCCCGCACATCGCCTCCTTCATCCCGGCCCGCCGTGATGCCCCGCCCAAGCCGCGTCCCCGCTCCGAGTCGGCCGCCTGACCGCTGAATCGCGGCCTCACGGCACGCTCCAGGAAATCGCCCGCAACCACGGATACCGGATCACGCCCGGCTTCCATCGCCGCATCGCAGGCGGCCCCACGAAATCCCAGGACCCTGAAAAACCGGATCGCAGGCTGGCATCATGGAATGCCAACCCAGCGAACCGGGGCGGCCCCGACGCGCCCAGGCGACCCGGCCTGCAAGCAGTCCGTAATTCCAGACGTTCCCAACATCTTACCCGGTAAAAACGTAACTCATGAAGGCTCATCTCGGCTCTTTCTCATTGGTGTCCCTGTTGACTCTCGGCACGCCGACCCTCGAGGCGGCAACATTGACCTCCGTCCCCATGCAAGGAGGGATGGTCATGCCGATGGTATCCTACAAGGCCGCGGACGGACGCATCCATGTCCAACTCGACCCGGCAGTGCCTCAACTTACTCCGCTGCTCGCAAGCAATCCCGCGGACCACTTTGCCGCCGACGATCCCTGGTACGACATCCTGGATCCCAACCGGCTGGGGCTCGCCTTCAGCCGGCGCTACGGCTTTGTCATGGGCACGATGACCGACCCTCTCCCGGCCGGCACGGGTATCTGGCTGCGTAAGTTGTCGGGCTCCCCCGAGGTTCGGGCTTATCGATACGCCAGCACCGCGCCCAAGGCTTTCGAGCCGATTTTCGGGACCGCAGGCGCCCCGCCTTCGATGGCCTGGAGCGGCATGATGTTCCACCCGACCTTCGCCGCCCCAGCGGGGACGAACACCTACTCCGCCACCTTCGACGCCCATCTCCGGGACGCCGCCTCCGGCGCGGAATTGCCGAACACAACCTCCGATCCCTTCACCCTCACCTGGACTTCCGCGCCGGATGGTCGCCCCGCGCTGTCCATCGCCCAGAAGATTGTCCTTTCGTGGCCCGGGACGACCGGGAACCTCGTCCTGGAGACCTCCGGCACCGAAGGAATCGAGTGGACCGCGGTCGGGGAGTCCCTCATCTCGGCGAACGGACAGACCCTCGTGATGGTGGCGCCGACTGCCACCGCGCGCATCTATCGCCTTCGACTGGTCCAATGAACCGGCTCGTGGCAAGGCTGCCCAACGGTTGCGCCCCTCCCGGCCCGCGCGCGGATTCCCACGGGCCGGGAGCCCCCCGATCGCAGGCCTTCACCCTCATCGAACTGCTGGTGGTGATTGCGATCATCGCGATACTTGCCTCCCTGCTCCTTCCCGCGCTCTCGAAGGCCCGATCCAGCGCCCGCGCCGTGCAATGCCTGGGCCAACTCCGACAAGTCGGGCTGGCCATGCGGATGTACAGCGACGATGCCGACGACGAAATGCCGCGGAGCCAGCACTCCGCCTTCGCGAGCGGGCAGCTCCCCTGGGGGCGATCCCTGGCTCCATACCTCGGGTCGGGCACCACCACGTGGACGAACCTGCTCAAGGAGGTCTACCACTGTCCCACCGACCGTCGGCCTGACCCATGGAGCTATGGCATGAACGTCTATTTCGAGCTCGGCCCCGACGACGATTACGTGGGGAAGCCCGACATCTGGAGGAAGACCGGCCAGGTCCATCACCCGTCGTCAACCGTCACGCTGTCCGAGAACAAGACCAGCGCCGATCACATCATGCCGCACTTCTGGATGACACAGGCTGACGCCGAGGACGTCCCGAAGACGCGGCACGGAACGCGTTCGAACTACATCTTCGTGGATGGTCATGCAGCAGCCCGGCGGTTTGACGATATTTTCGACCCGAGCCGGCGAGTGGACGCGTGGAACCCGAGCACGGCTCCATGATTTCACGGTGGTCGCGCCTCAAGTTTTCCCGGTGACATCCGATACACGCTCATCTGCGCAGCAGGCGTGGCGAGGAAAAGAGTCAGACTCCCCATGAATACCCAGGCATTCTCCAAGATCGGCGCCACCGGCGCGGAACGACACCCGATGGACAGCGTGACCGGCGCGAGCGGCTGGACCTCAGCATCGCATTCAGGGAAGGACCCGACGGCTGTGCAGGTACGGAAGGAGATCCGCCAAAACGCGAGGGATTTCCGGGCGCTGAAGCACGCCATCAATTCCAACGATCTGGGCGCGGCCCAGCAGGCCTATGCCAACCTGCAGAAGGACATTGCAAAGGTTGCCACGGCGAACGGAGGCAAAGGACCATTCAGCGCTGACAGTCCCATCGGCAAGGACTTCGAGGCGATCGGCACCGCGCTCCAGTCGGGCAGCCTCGACGCGGCCAGGCAGGCCTTCACATCGTTCAGGCAAGGCATCCACAACGCGGACCAGATGCCTCGCATTGAGGACGCCGGCGAGACGGAAAACGACCGAGACCGCGACGATGCCCGCTCAGGATCGGGTTCCTCGACGCCGATTACCCATCCCTCGGAATTCAGCCTGACGCCGATCCTCAACATCATGATTTGACCTGCCTACCCTCGGTCGGCTGAGCGGGCGTCTTGCCCTCGCCCGACTCCAGCCTGCGGGCGTGCCACCACGTCGGCACGTCGACCCGTGGCGTTCGGAGCACCAGGGAGATGGCTATTTCCTCGAGGATGGCGAGGTTGATGAACAACACCCCCGCCCGCAGCAGAGGGGCCGGGCCGCCGAGCATCGTCCCCACCGCCGCCAGAGAAAGACCCACGGTGGCAGCCTTGCCCAGCCAGGTGTGGTAGCTCGCGAGAGTTCCGAATTTCCAAAAGGCCAGCCCGGCACTGAGCGCATAACTCGCCAGAGCCAGCACGACGCAAGGCATCTCGCTTCGGAGGATTCCCGGCCATAACCACCCGAAGGCGAACGGCAGAGTCAGGAACACTCCGGCGTCCCCCCAGAGGTCAAGGCGCGCGCCGAGTTCCGTCCTCTGGTTAAGCCGGCGGGCCAGCGGCCCATCGATCAGGTCCGTCAGAAGGGCCGCGATCAGGAGGCCTACGTAGAGCGAGCGGTCACCCAACCACGCGATCACCAGCAGGAATGGAACCGACGCGATGCGACATCCGGAGAGGAGATTCGGCAGGGTCAGATGGGAAGTGACACGGTTCATACCCCAGGAGGACCCTGCTCTACTAATTCACCACGCCCGGGAAGTCGCGAAGGAAGTGCGGCCCATTCAACGGACAGACACCTGACGGGTCACCGAAGGGTGGACCCGTCCTCGCCTCCAGGAGCGACCGGGGCGGGTGATCCCCGCCCCATTGCACGAGATCCGGACTACTGGGGAAGCGGAGGCAGCGGGATCGAAGGCGGGCCATCGCCACCGAGGCCGGCAGGCAGACCCGGGAAACCGCCCCCAGGCGCAGCAGCACCTTCGGCCTTCTTCTCCACCATCAGCCCCGAACGATCCT
This sequence comes from uncultured Verrucomicrobiota bacterium, assembly GCA_903844265.1. Taxonomy (GTDB): domain Bacteria; phylum Verrucomicrobiota; class Verrucomicrobiia; order Limisphaerales; family CAIMTB01; genus CAIMTB01. Next base: position 1,135 of record CAIMTB010000423.1, on the reverse strand, counting down.
TGAGCACCGAGTCCACGGTCCACTTGGCCACCTTGAACACCCAACCCCCGAGGGCCTGCTCCTTCTTGAGCTTCTCCTTCACCTTGTCCTGGGATTCCTTCCAGGCCTTCTCCGCCTTTTCCTTGTCCTCGGCCTTCTCGTCCGCGGGAGCCGTACGTTCCTTCGCCAACTCCGCCGAGGCCGCCACGGTGATGTAGAAGCTCTCGGGATCGGGTTGACTGCCGATCTTCACCTCGTACGAGAATCCCTCGAAAGTCGAGAGCCTCAGCGTGTTCGCGGTGGCAAACGCACTCTTCACAGGCTCCGCGTCCTTGGGCTGCACGTCTGTGAAACTCGGCGACGAAAACGCCCAGTTGAAGCCGCTGAGCTTGTTCTTATCCACGTTCTCCTCGGCCTTGGCATCGGCGAGCACCCAGTCCGAGGTCTCGTTGGTCCGACTCAGGCTCCACGAATTCGTGGCGTTGGTCGACGTGAGGGAGACGGCCTTGAGCTTCTCCACTTTGAGGAAGTCCTTGCTCAGCCAGGTCTCAACCTTGGGTTCGACCTCGGCGAAAGGCTCGGTGACAAGGAACACCGATTCCTTGTTGTCGGGTACCGCGATCCAGCGGCCAACGGGATACCCCCCCATCTGCCCGCCCGAGTCGCGCAACTGCTTCTTGCCGAGCATCAGGGTGCGGATCGCCTTGCCGTCCTTGCCCTTCAACTCGACGACCGTCGCGCTGTTGGTGCCGGCGTCCTTGGCGTCAGGAGCGGCGAGACCCAAGCGCGCCCACTGGGACGGCCCGATCTGCTGGCTTTGCGCCGGTTTGAGTTCCCACAACTTGCGGAACAGGTCAGCCAATTCGGACACCGCCGCCGGATAATTGGCGCGTTCCTTCACGGTCCAGACGTCCCCCTTGACGAGGTTCACCTCACCGTCATGGGACCTGATGGTGACGACCGCCACATCAGCGGACGCGAAGTCACCGAGGATCTTCTGGCCAATCCCGGTGTCGCGGCGCTCGAATTCCTTCTGGCGCGAGCTGTTGGCAAGGAATGCGAGGCCTCCGAGCAGGAGGCCCACAACTACGAGGAGGGTGAGTTGCTTCTGGTTCATTTGGCGGCCGTGCGCGCCATTGGCGGATTGGGTGAGGGG
>CAIMTB010000422.1 GCA_903844265.1 uncultured Verrucomicrobiota bacterium | reverse complement strand
CGTCCGTCCGTCAGTCAGTCACTCGCTGAAATCCGTTTCAGCCTTTGCAAGGTCGAGTTCCTTCATCCAGATGTTCTTGTAGAGGACTTCGTGGCCTTCGCACTGGAGCTTGAGCCCGGCCGGGGTGTCGGTGATGCCCTTGCCGCCATCGTTCCCGCCATCGACGCCTGAGTTGGGCCCTCCCCAAACCTGGGAAATGGTCTGGTTGCGATGAACCTTCTTGCCATTGAAAAACATGGTCAACATCGCCTTCTCAACCCGCTTGCCGTCCTTGAAACGCGCCGCCCGGAAGTTGATGTCGTAGGCGTTCCATCGTCCCACGCCGTTGTAGGCATGGTAGGGTGACTCCGTCTCATTGATCACGGCGCCCAGGCCGTGCTTGGTCTTATCGCCGTCGAGAACCTGGATCTCATAGCGGTTCTGGAGATAGACGCCGCTGTTCCCACCCGGCTTGACGATCAGAAACTCGATGTGCAAACGGAAATCCCGGTATTCCTTCTTGGTCACGACATCGGCCGCCCCGTACTTGCCCCCCGCCGCCGCAGGATCGTCGGTCATCATCACCGGCCCCTTCTCGACCGGGTCCTCGACGATCTTCCATTTGATGGGCATCGACGACTTGAACCCCGGCCCCTCCCAATAGATCCACTTCTCGTTCAGCATCTGTCGGGTGCCGTCGAACACCACCTCGGCACCGTCGACGGGCTTCGCTCCAACGCCCACCCCGGCCATGACCGAGAGCGCGGACGCGAACAAGGCGACGGCGACAATCATTCCTCGAGACGAGACTCTGTGGGGATGGGTGGGTTTCATGGCTGGGCGATGGGGATCTGTTGAATGAGGTGGGACTTGGAAGACCCTGCCCGACCACGACCCCGGGAGCAAGCGACGGCACGCAGGGACATGGAATGCCGTACCGCCTGCCCGAACATTCTCCTGCCGGCTTCCCTCGCAGGCGCCCTCGTTGTTCCATCGCGCATGTCCACGATCGCCGTCATTGGCACGCTCGACACCAAGGGCGCTGAACACGCCTACGTCGCCGAACTCATCCGGCGCCGCGGCCACGAGACCTGGCTCATCGATGTCGGGTCACTCGGCGATCCCACCGTCGCACCGGACATCCGCCGCGAGGAGGTCGCAGAGGCGGCAGGAGTTGATTTCGCCGAGCTCCTCGCGAAGAAGGATCGAGGCGAATCCGTCACCGTGATGTCGATCGGCGCCCCGATAATCCTGGCGAAGCTGGCTGAAGCCGGCCGGATTCACGGCGTGATCTCCCTCGGCGGCGGCGGCGGCACCGCGATCGGAACGTCGGCCATGCGCGCACTTCCAACCGGTTTTCCCAAACTCATGGTGTCCACCCTCGCCAGCGGCAATGTCGCGCCTTACGTCGGCGTGAAGGATATCGTCATGTTCCCCAGCGTGGTCGATGTCGCAGGACTCAACCGCATCTCCCGCCAACTCCTCGCCCGCGCCGCCGGAGCGATCTGCGGAATGGTGGAGGCGGAAATTCCGGTCGCGCCCGACAAACCCATTCTCGTCGCGAGCCAATTCGGCAACACCACCGCGTGCGTCGAGCGCGCCCGGAAAACCCTCGAAGCCGCGGGTTACGAAGTGATCGTGTTTGCCGCCACCGGCACGGGCGGCCGCACCATGGAATCGCTCATCGAGGCCGGCCTCGTCGCTGGCGTGCTTGATGTCACCACCACCGAGTGGGCCGATGAACTGGTCGGCGGGGTCCTCTCCGCCGGCTCCACAAGACTCGAAGCCGCGGCACGCCTCGGCGTCCCTGCTGTCATCGCCACCGGCTGCCTCGACATGGTGAACTTCGGGCCGCCGGACACCATCCCCGCCGCATTCGCCGGCCGCTGCTTCTACCAGCACAATCCACAGGTCACCCTCCTGCGCACCAACCCCGAGGAGAACGCACGTCTCGGCCACATCATCGCAGGCAAGCTCAACCTGTCGACAGGCCCGGTCACAGTCATGCTCCCGTTGCGCGGCGGCAGCGTCATCTCCGCACCCGGCGGCCCTTTCCACGATCCAACCGCCGACGCCGCGCTGTTCGGCGCGCTCAAAGCCACCCTTCGACCCGGCATCCCCGTCCACGAACTCGACACCGTCATCAACGACCCAGCCTTTGCCGACGCCTGCGCCGAGGAATTGCTGCGGCTCCTGGGAAGCGCCTCCCGTTGACTGCAAATGGAAGCATTCCGCCCATGCGCCGCACGTCATCCATCGACGGGACCGTTTCCTCGACGACGCCGATCGGGTTGCCCGTCCGACGGTCGCGACGGAGCGTCCCCCTCCTCGCAACCCCCGCTGCAGCGCTGCTCGCACTCGCCACCGGCTGCCTCCACGTTCCAGCACCTGTCGACTCCGTGAAGTCCGACACCGAACTTCCAGCCCTGGTCTGCTTCACCAACGCCCGCGATTGGCGCGTCGAGGCGGATTCCCCAGACCAGATCACCCTCCTCTCCCCACGGATTGAAACCCACGCGGACTGGAACGAACTGATCGTCTGCTGGAACGTCCAGCCCGCAGCCGGCGCCGGCCTGGTCGTGCAGGCCCAGGGACTGCACGAAAGCGGGGAGACGCGATTCTATGGGCTGGGACATTGGTCGCTCGGTGATCCCGCACCCGTGATCCGCACGAGCCTGCGCGAGCCAACCGACGCCGACGGATCGGTGCACACCGACACTCTCGCGCTTCGGCAGCCTGCCCGCGCGGCACGGCTCCGGCTCACCCTTGTCGGGCAGCTCGCCCATCATCCGGAGCGGCTGAGGCTCGTCGGCCTGTCCTTCTGCGACACACGCCAACTTCCGCGATCGCGTCCGCCGCAACCTGAAGCCTGGGGCAGGACACTCGATGTTCCCGAGCGTTCCCAGGTCTCGTACGCCGACGGTCGCGCCTGGTGCAGCCCCACCTCGGTCTCCATGATGCTCGGCTGGTGGTCTCAAGCTGCGCATCGACCGGACCTCGACCGCCTGGTTCCCGAGGTCGCCGAGGGCGTCAACGACCCGGGCTGGCCCGGCACCGGCAACTGGCCTTTCAACACCGCCTACGCGGGAAGCCTCGATGGCATGACCGCCTGTGCCGCGCGACTGCACGACCTCCGCGAGGTCGAGGAACTCATCGTCGCCGGAATTCCCGTCGTCCTCTCGGTGAACGCGCCGGTCCTCCGCGGCAAACCTCCCGCCAAGGACGGTGGCCATCTCATCCTATGTGTCGGCTTCACGTCCGGCGGCGACATCGTCGCCAATGATCCCTGGGCCCGCCTCGAGGAAGGGCAGCGGGTGCGCCGAACCTACCCCCGGGAGAATGTCGAGCGTGCCTGGCAGCACGCCCACCAACTTGCCTATCTCATCGCCCCGACATCCTACCGGGCCTCATTCCCGTGCGAATGGCACTGAGCATCCTGGAGCGCGATGACTTGTCCCGCCATTCCTGGCGACACGCACACACCCGCCCCGCTCCTCCCAGGCGACGACGGGTCGACCTACTCGAAACCCCCGAATCCCTAGTCCTATTCATTTCATGAGATCCTTACTTGGCTTCGCATTGTTGCTGGCCTCCCTGGGTCACTCGGGCTTCGCGGCCGACCGCCCGCCCATCGGGCCCGTCGGCCGGTCGCTCCACTACCGGAACGTCCGCGACACCAACCTCCCAGCGTCCACGCCACGCGAGTGGATCCTGAGCCTTGGTCCTGTCGACGCGGACCCGCGGTTCCAGTGGATCGAACTCAAGGTGACCAAGGCCGGCGGCGGCGAACTCAAGGCGTGGTGGCTTGCGAACGGCTACCCAAGCCCGCTGCCCAGGTCTCCACGGCCACAGGTCCGCCGGTATGTGGTCCAGGAATCCTCAGGTAAAACGGTCGAATACCGCGATCGCCACGGCGGTGGCGCCGTCCTCCCCAGTCTCGTCGACTCGCGCGAACTCCTGCCCCGCGCCCAGGGCCCGGCTCCGGAAGGTTTCGCCGCGGATCCACCCGCCGACAAGGCCCTCTATCTCGGGCACACCTACCTGCGCGTCCCCGGAGAGGTTCCTTCCACCACTCCGACCTTCCCACCTCCCCTTCCCGACCGTGTGACCACGCTGTCGCCCGGCCTTCTCATCGGCCTCCCGAGCAATCGCCGCACCCGGGACGACATCCGCCGCTACGACGGCTCCGAATATGAGTACGTCCGGCTTTCCGCCGAGGATTACCAGCGCATGGTGGATGCCGGGGTGAGCTGCCTGCGTATCGACAAGGACCAGCTACCGTTCGTGGAGCCGCTCAACGCCTTCTACTGGGGAGTAAGCCCAGCCGAATTTCCCTACCCGGACTTCCTCTACCGAAGCTGTTATCTCGGGCCTGAACTCTTCCTCGACGAACCAGCCGTCACCACCCGTGACTCACTCATCCGCCCGCGCTTCGCCAAGGAACCCGAATTCCGTCGGCAGATCACGCCCCAGGCCGCCTTCGACTATTTCCGCACCCACTTCGACAAAGTCCTGGCCCAGGGCGCCCCTGTCCACTGGCGTGAGAGCCTGGCGTCACGCAAGGACGTTGATCTCGGGGATCTGCGCCTCTCACAGGCGAATCTCTACAGCTGGGAGACCATGATCGCGACGGCGGGGTACCAACTGTCGCGCGACCCGGTGGCCCCGGCGGCCATCGTGTTCGAGCCTCCCGGGCGCATCGGTTCGCGCCGGACGCTGCCCGAGTTCAACATGAGTTATGGCTGCCAACTGCCGGTGGAGAACCCCGGGAACCTGGCCGGTGTGCTGTTCGGTTTTCTCCGTGGTGCCGCCAGGG
>CAIMTB010000421.1 GCA_903844265.1 uncultured Verrucomicrobiota bacterium | reverse complement strand
GCTCCCACGCGAACGCGACCGGCACCCCGGCGGAAGGCTCGGGATCGCGATACTGGAACGCGTTCAGGAATTCTTCCGTCCGGATCAAACCGGCCGCGGGCATCACGCCCTTCTCAAGGCTGGCCCCGGCGAGCTTGAACGAGACGTCCGAAACATTGAGCGAAAAAGTCGAGAAGGCATTGTCGCTGGTGGAAATCTCAGCCTGCGGCACCGGCGCGGGAACCACCACCGGCGGCGGCGGTGCCGCCTCGACCTGGGATTGCGTCAACAACCCGAGATTCAGTGACGACACCTTCTTGCCCAAGCCCAACCCGCTTCGCGAAGCATCGGCGGCAGCGACCTTGGCCTTCGCGAAGTCCGAAGTCGCCGCCTGGTTCTCGGCAGGCCGAGCCTCTCCAGTCCTGTCAGCCTTGTCAGCCGCCGGAGCTGTCGCCGGGGCGGGGATCGGGACCGGAGCCGCCGCGGAGAGGAGTCGTCGAGAACGATCGGCCCCCTGTCGCGCCAATGAGCCTCGCAGGAGCGTGTCCTTGGCTTCCGAGGCCCCTGCAGCGGCAACAACTCCAGACACACCGAAATTCAGCTCCACCGCGGCCTCGACCGCCGACGCAGGTTTGGCGACGCCAGCGCGCCCCAGGGACTCGGTCACCGACGCGCCGGCGAAATTGTCGGTGAAATTGTCGGCGACATAGGAGGCCGACGCGCGTTTCTTCGATTCCGCGAGCTGCCGGGTGTTGCTGGCGCCGTCGCCACGGTCCAACGGGAGGGACGGCGTGGCCGACTCAGGGAGTCGCTCGGCCGTGAGTCCGCTTGTGTCATCGAAGAGCCTTCCCGGTCTCGGCTCATCGCCGAGTGCCGGCACTCCGCCGGCCTTCAGATCGGCCGGACCCGAGAAAGGAACGCCTGGGGGCGAAGGCGGCGGCGGGACGAGCCCGTTCGCACCCACCGACCGGCCATCGCTCGGGACGGCGAACCGCACTGCCTCGGAATCGGCGAGGACGAGTGCAGGCAGAGCCTGCGGTTCGGCCGCAGCCCTGTTCAATTCGCGCTGGGGCAACGCGGGCCCCGGGCCTCCCGAAGCGGCAAGTTCGAGCTTGTCCACGGCCTCGTCCGCAAGCCCCTCTACACGGCCGTTCGGGATGGCCGAACCCGTGATCAGAAAAAACGCCGAGCTCTGGGCCGAGCCACCCCCCTCCCGACCGCCCCCACCGCCCCCACCGCCCCCGAAACCGCCAGCGGGCCCATGCATTGCCTTGGCGACCTCCCCTCCCCCGACGTCGCCGCCCGCTGCTCGTCCTCCAACGGCCGCATTCCTCGGAGCCAACCCGTAGCGATTCATCAGCTCCGGAGACATCTTGGATCGCGCGGCTTCCTCGACACCGGCGGCGCCGGCAGCCCTGGGAGCACCTACGTCGAGCGTGGCCGAAGTCGAAACCGGCGCCACCATCGGAGCCTCGGCCAAGCGTTCCTCCTCCCGCCGGACTCCGCGCTCCGTCTCCTTCAGTTCCCGCTTGAAAACCACGACTCCATGGGGGTTCGCCCCCGGCTCCTGCGAGTCCGTGGCCACCGGTGAGTCGGCTGGCGCTTTCCGCGCCATGTACGTGAAACGCGACTCGACCACCGTGCCAAGTTTCTTCTCCAGGAAGGCCAGGCTCCGACCCGCGCCCATCTGCGGGTTCGCAATCAGGATCGAGGCCGCGCCGAGCAGCGCAATCAGACAGGCCGCCAGCGCCAGCCAGGTCACGGACGCCCGGGGACGGGAAGCCTCTGCGCCGGTGAAGTCCAGGGACATCGCCGCCTTCGACGGACCCGCTTCACCGGAAATTGGACTACGCTTGAAATCCCCAGGAACCGTCGAGGCTGGCCCGGCACCGTTCGATGTCGCGGGCGACGCGGATCGGAGTCGCTCGAGCAACGCCTCGCGCCGGGGTTCGGAGAGCCGTGGAAGGATGGCCGCCGCGGAGGGTTCGGCGGGTTGGGCGACGGCCTCGCGGACGAGGCTCAACGCGCGGGCGAGTTCAGCGTGGAGCCGGGTGAGGTCCGCATCCTGATCGATGGCGGCACGGACGAGTTCCGTTTCCGCGGCATCGAGTTCGCCGAGGAGCAGCGCGGTGATTTTCACCTCGATGTCCTCCCGTGGCTGGCTGGGGAAATCCGGGTTCATGGCAGGAGGCCGGCTCGACCGAGCTCGCCGGCGAGGGATTTGAGCGCGTGATGGAGGATGTACCCGACGTTTCCGATGGTCAGGCCGGTGCGGCCGCTGATCTCCCTGTAGCTCAGGTTTTCGTGGAACTTGAGGTGGAGCAGCTCGCGGCTTCGGGCGTCGAGGGACTGCAATCCAAGTCGCACGAGCCCGATCCCCTCCCACCGGGCCAACTGCTCGTCGGGGAGCGGTTGGGCATCGACCGCCTCTTCCTCCGCTCGGACCGGGGAATCATCGGCTGTTCCCGCCGGCATCGGGACGATGCGCGCGGTGTCACGCAGGGCGTTGAGCGCCAGGTTGTGGACCGTGCGGTAGAGCCAACTGCGGGGTTCCCGCACCGCCACCGGCTGTGCGTGCAACCTCAGAAACGCCTCCTGGACAAGATCTTCAGCCATCTCGCGATCCCTGGAAAAACGGAGCGCGTAGGAGAGCAGAGGCCCTTCGAGGGCCTGGAAAAGCTCCTCAAGGGTCCCCGACCGGGATACAGCGCCGCCGTCGTCTGGTCTCACCGCGGCCATCAACTGGTGCTCCTCGTGGTCCTCATTCGAGCGCGTCGTTGAGTCGGTTTCACTGTCATCCCGGCACGAACCCTGCCGCGCCACAATCCTTATGACACGGCAGGCGGGAGTTTCTTGGAACAAATCTTCGGCTGCCGGATGAAGGGCGTCGGTCCCTCGACCTCGTCTCCCGGGCAGCCTCCGTCACGAATCGAGCAGGGTCAGGATCTCCCCTCGGAGATGGAATCTATCTTCGCCTTGGCTTCCGAGAGACCGACGCCGGGATGCTGATCCCGGTAAAGCTTGATCGCGGCGATCTTGTTCCCCGGCGAACGGGCGAGCCGCTCCACCTCAGGGGACGCGCCGGAAGGCGGGGCGGGCGGGGGTTCGATCCCCTGATGCCGGAGCAGGGCATCCATCTTCCGCTGCAGCGCATCGAGCTGCCGCTCCAGGTTTCCGAGAGGGACGGCCTGTCGTGTGATGATGCCGGCCACCACCGCCACGACCAACACGATGACCGAGATGATCCCGTAGTCACCGACCTCCAGGAGTGCTGGCAAAGGGTTCATGATTCGTGCGCGGTCCGTCCCGCAGACGCCACGGTGAGCCACCCTCGGATCCGCGCCAAGCCTGGAACCGGCGAACCGGACGCACGAGTTCTCGGTGGGGCGGCCTCTCCGAGGGCGCCGCGTCTGGGTGTGTCCGCGAAGGACGGCGCGCAGCGGAGTGCACGCCCCACCACCGACAACCCGGGGGCGCACCGGGACGCAGGCCACAGCCTCCGCACTTCACGCCCCCCGCAGCCGCGGCAGCCATTGCTCCAACAGCCAATCGCAGTTGAGCACCTTCTCCGCGAGGTCGATCGGAAGGTAATAGTATTGGTTCGACGCCTCGAATCCGAGGCGCGAGTCCCGCGACTGAAGCCCGTGCATTTCCAGCGCCAGCCGAAGTTCGTCGCGGATCACCCGCTCCAGTTCCGTCAAGACTCCGGCCCGTTCCTTCGCTTCCTTCGCGGCTTTGAGCGCATCCCGCGCCCGCACGAACCGGGATTGATTCGCAACGCTCTGGAAATGCACCGCCCCCGCCCGCAACAGGCGCGCCTCCGCGAGTGCGGCCCGACGATCACGCGACGAACCCGTGTGGTTCCGCTTCAATGCGACCTCGAGACTTTCGGCGGCCGCGACGAATCCGGCCGCGACCTTCTCCAACTGTCCGATGAACACCTCGGCCGGGTACGGCCCGCGCCAACCCTCGAGGTCATCGTAGGGGAACCCGACCATCGAGCAGCGATACCCGGTGCCTTCAGGCCAAAGCAGGTTCGATGGGCCGTTCTGCAGCGGCGCCGAATACACCACCTCGACGCTGAAGGGAAACTCACAGAACGCCGCGCTGGCCGCCGCCCAGCCCGCAAGAACCAAGGGCGCAAGGCCAGCCCCGAACCGCCGGAGCGCCACGTCGTCGAGGGAACCGCCAGCCATCACCGTCGCAATGGTCTCCAGGTTCGGTGACGGATAACCCCCCAGCGTCCAGCCCAGCATGATCCCATCAAGTGATCGCTGTCGAAGATGGCCGGCATGCTCGGCAACGTTGGCGAGGACCGGAAGATACGGAAGCGCCGAGAGTTCCCAGGTGTTGTTCGCCTGGATCTTTGCCACGGTTCGAAGACCGCGTCGCTTCGCGAGCTCCCAGTGCAGCGAGGCTCTTGGACCGGGGCCGACGGACGATATCGAGTACTCGCCGACCGCGCTCTTCACGCCGCCGCGCTCGATGGGCAGGCTCCATTCACTGACACTCTGGAGCATCACCTGGGCCGGCAGCTTCGAGATCAGCTCAGGCGCCCACGAATCCGCCCAGCCCCAATCCCAGGCGATCAGGTCCTGCCCCCTGGCGACGTCATCGATGCCCTTCTGGAAAGCCGCGATCACGTCTGAAATCACATCAGGGGCGGACTTCAACCCGCACCGCGGGCACATGGCCCCCCCGCCGTGCGACCAGCAGCTCGTGAAATTCTCGGAGGCGGTGATCGTGAAAAAACCGCCGAGGTCAGGAACCGCGCGACAGATGCTGGCGATGGAATCAGAGAGGTATTTCCGGACCGGCACAGTGCTGGTGCAGAGGGCGGCGTGATCGCCCTCGGTGACACCTTTCAACTCGGGATGATCCTTGAAGAACGCGAGCGGCATCGCGCGCGGTTCGTTGAGGTAGAGGAACACCCGGATGCCACGTCGTCGGGCACGGGCCACCAGGCTGGCGAGGTTGCGCAACCGCTCCTCGTGGCGCGCGCTCAACGACGGCTGCCACGGGAATGGCGCAAGCCGATAAAGCACCGCCTGGAGCCACACGCCGTTCACTCCCGCCGCTGCAAGCTGCGCGAGGTAGCCGTCCGGGTACGGGTCCAGATCGGGCTCGAGCAACGGATCGCCGTACAGCGCGAAATAGGAATAGCAGAACCGAAGGCCCGCGCTCCCGGCGGCCCTCGAACGAGGCTCCTCAACGGGACGTCGACAAAGCTCCGTCACGAACGTGAAGGGCGCCTCGTGCGGGTCGGGAAGCGATCCCCCAAATTGGCCGTGAACCACACGATCCACACGGGCCGCGGCTTCACGGACGGCAGGATCCGGGGCGGTCCAGCGGAGCGGCTCGCACTTCGGCTTGAGACTGCCCAGCTTGACCCAAAGAAAATCGTCCTCGCGCAGCACGTAGGCGAGTTCCTCGGCCGACCAACCGAGAAGCGTGAGCAACTGCTCGTAGGGCAGCAGATGCCAGTTGCGCTTGATGATCGTGATGTAGCTGCGACGCCGCTGCCCGGCCGAGATGCGCGGTGGACGCCCGAGGCCCATCGATCGCCCCAAGGCCCGCAGGTCCGCCGCACGCGCACCCAGTGTTTCGGCAAGCCGCTCGAGGGGGATCAGCGTCCAGTTCCGCCACAGGAACGCATGGAGGCGATCCGGGAAATGGCCCAACCGCAGCGGCACAGGAGCGCTCCCGTGGGGCAGCACGGACAGATCCCCGTGATCCTTCCGGCTGGATGCCTCCCGGGAACCCAGACCCCACGCCGGCACGGCACCGCCGGTGCCGGCGGCCACCGCGGCCAGTTCAATGAAACGTCGACGAGTGACGGAAAAAGACGGTTGGTCTTGCATGAGATAGCCACCCCAACAAACCCACCCGCACCGTCGGGCGATCTACCGGAACCCGGACGGTGCTCCCCCGCCAACCTCAGTGCCCGCCCGCCTGGAGCATCTGGAGCGCCTGCTTCGCCTTGGCATCCCCGCTCGCGGCCCGGCTCGCGATGTCAGCCTGCAGGGCCGCCATCTGGTCCTGCACCGCCATCAACTGCTGCGGATTCAGATTCCGGGCGCGCCGCAGGGTCTGAAGCATGACGATGGCCTCCTGCATGTCGTCCTTCTTCATCGCCGCAGCGGCGCGATCGGCGAGGGCCTTGACCGGCACCGAGCCGTCAGCGCCCATCTTGATCGTGACGGAGTCGGTCGTGGATTCCTGGGCCGCTGCCGCGGGCTCGGACGGGGCGTCCTTGAACGCGGACTCGATTTCCTTGGGATTGACTTTAGGGGTGCCATCGCCGCAACCGGCGAGCCACAGCACCGAGGCGAGGACCGCGAACGACGGGCCCAGGGGGAAAAGACAGGTCTTCATGAGTGCTTCGCTGGTAGGAATGGGACCACTACGATCCGTCGCCGCGCTTGCTGTCCGGCACGTTCCACAGGCGACCTGGATACTTGGTGGCCTCGATCAGGAACGCCTTGATCTTGATGTACTCCACGTGGCTATCGACCACCCCGACGGTGGTTCCGATGTTGTGGATGCGGGTGATACCTTCGTTCGGGGTGCTCGAGCCGTCGTTGAAATCACCCGGGGTGCGCTCGTCGGCCTGCCACATGATGATGTCGTTCGGCTGGAATTGGCTGATGCGATAGGTCTTCTGGCGGATCTGGAACGACGTCAGCGAACCGCTCATGATGTAGCTCGTGTACTTCTGGCCGCGGCTCCTGAAGATCACCGTGTTCGTGCGATCCAGCGGGCAACGGAAGATCTTCGACGTCTGGAGGTAATTCCAGAAAACGCCGGTGGCCATGTTGGTCTCGGACTTGGTGAAGGGCGGCGTGCAAAGCCAACCGGGCCAGGCGGGGTTGAAATCCCAGTTGTTGTGCGGCAGCCACTCCTCGTTGTCGTTCGTGTAGAGCTGGTTCGCGAGCATCAGCTGCTTCTGGTTGCTGGTGCACAGGGTCCGCTGCCCCTTCTCCTTTGCCTTGGCGAGCGCAGGCAACAGCATGCTGGCGAGAATCGCGATGATCGCGATCACCACCAGAAGCTCGATCAGGGTAAAGGCATCTCGTCGACTCCAGGACGGGTTATGGGATGGATTCATGGCGTTGCGGAGCGGTGTGATGTGTGCGGTGTGAGGGAATGCTACATATTGCACAGCCGTCGTCCATCCTCCCTTTCGACGCACATCAAACATGGAAGGCGTCGATCCCCCCGACGCCGCCCCGACGCGCTTCATCCTGCCTGATCCCCGACCCGGCACCCCCCGCCAGCCCGGACCGGCACACGCCCCTCCCATCGCCCATTTTCCTCCGCTTCAGACTGGGCCGCGCACACGGGCGCTGTCAGACTGCGGCCCGCGATGAACGCTCAGAATTCGGAAGCCACCATGGCCATGTTCCTCGACCTCGAGAACATCGCGCTTGGCGCGCGTGACGCCCACTTCCCCCGCTTCGACATCCAGAAGATCCTCGAACGACTGCTGCTCAAGGGTCATATCGTGGTCAAGAAGGCGTACTGCGACTTCGATCGCTACAAGGAATTCAAGCGGGACCTCCACGAGGCCGCGTTCGAGCTCATCGAGATCCCGCACGTCCGGCAATCCGGCAAGAATTCGGCGGACATCCGCATGGTCGTGGACGCCCTGGATCTCTGCTACACGAAGGGTCACGTCGACACGTTCATCATCCTGAGCGGCGACTCCGATTTCTCACCGCTCGTGAGCAAGCTGCGCGAGAACGCGAAAAAGGTCGTCGGTGTCGGCGTGAAGAACTCGACGTCCGACCTCTTCATCAACAACTGCGACGAGTTCCTGTACTACGACGATCTCGTCCGACCGGCGCCTTCCAAGTCCGGCTCACGTTCCCGTGGCGGCGCCCCAGGTTCGGGCGGCGGAAGGACGGGTTCGGGGGCTGCTTCCGCATCCGCGGGCGGCGCGGGCGGCGCCGGGAAATCCGACGAGAAAGCCCCCGAGTCATTGGCCCCCGAGAAGGCCCTGGCCATGGTGGCCGAGACCCTCGACGCGCTGAAGGACGAGCGCGATGCCGACGACGCGATCTGGGGCTCCATGATCAAGCAGGCCCTCAAGCGCCGGAATCCCGGGTTCAACGAGAGGGCCTTCGGGTTCCGCTCGTTCAACGACCTCCTGCTTGAGGCCCAACAGCGGGGACTCCTCAAGCTCGATGCGGACGAAAAATCCGGCGGCTACATCGTGCGCGCCATCGACTAGGCGCTGATCTTCCGTTTCTCGGGTTCCGGATGCTGGCGGTAGAGCACCGCCACATTCCCGACGCGCTGGATGAGACGGCTGGAGGTTCGCGCCGCGAGATCCGGGGCGAGGACCTTCTTCTCGTCCTTGTGCGCGTCAAACTTCACCTTGATCAACTCGTGGTCCGACAGGGCCTGGTCGACCGACGCGACCAGGCCCGTGCTGAGACCGTCCTTGCCCACGAAGACCACGGGCCTGAGCAACTGGCCCATGCCCTTCAACCGCCGCAGGAGCGGCCCCGGCAAACGATCGATGTCGTCGCTCATGCGTGTGGGTTCGCTATTCGAGTCCGTGTTCATGACCCTGCCCTGCGCCCGTCCCGGTCACCGGGGCGACCGGGTTCTTCTGCAGGTACTCGTCGACGTCACGCGTCACCACCAGGCGGCCCCACATGCCAGGCCAATGGTTCGGGAACGTGCAGAGATAATCGTAGTCGCCCTCGGCCGCCGGCGCCGTGAGTTTCAACGTCGCCTTCACACCCGATTCCAGCAGCTTCGTCGCGGCCAGAATTTCAGGTGAATCCGGGACGAACGCGCGTCCCTCGGAATCGAGCTTGTCCGGCTGCATCTTGTCCGAGAGCGGGCCGACCTTCTCGCGTCCGCCGGGCTTGGTGATCACCAGATTGTGCGGCATGAAGTCGTCGTTCTCGATGATGATCTCGAACGGCTTGCCTGCCTCGACCACGAGACGAGGCGTGTCATAGCGCATCTGTTCGCGGACGGTCCGGATCATGAACACCGCCACCCGCAGGCTCTTCAGCTCCCGCCGGGCCACGACCGCCTGATCCTCGGGCATCAACCCCGCAAGATCACCCGCGGTCTGCAGCGCCTGGACAACGTCCCCACGCGTCCGTTCGGCGGCAGGCACGGTCTTCGCCCACGCGATCAGCGCGGTGGCCGCGCCTCCCGCCTGGGACTTCGGCCACGAATCACGCGGCAGAATGCGGATCGCCTGCGCCGCCGCCGCGACCTCCTGGCCGCGGGTGATGAGCGAGGTCAACTCACCGAAGGTCGCCTCCGGCTCCGTCCCCATGCTCACCAGCGCGCGGATCGCCGCGCGGCGAAGGGCGCCCGTCGGGTCCGCATGAACCGGAAGCCGCACGTTCGAGGTCGGCGCCGGGTTGCCCGCCCGCTTGAAGATCTCGGTGCGCGACCCGTCAAGGATCACAAGTGTAAACCCGTCGAGCCTGCGGCCGAGGTCGCCATCGGTGCGGTTCCACACCGTGACCGCCTCAATCGGATACTCACGATCCAACTCCACCTCCCACCAAGGATTGTTGTCGTCTTCCGTCGTGTGGCTCTGGGTTCCGCTGCCGAAACTGCCGTCGGTACGACCGTCGATGGCGCGGGAGGCAGCCCCGTCATTGGAAGTGCTGGACTGGCGGGCCTTGCCGCGACGGGCAACGTTCGCGCCGTCGCTGAGGACCTCGACCTCCGCCAGGGTGAGCGTGCCGCGGCGCGGCAGTTCGATCCGGACATAGCGGCCGGGGGCACCCTTCGGAGCCGCTCCACTGACCGCCAGCTCGGGCTGGCCCACCATCGGCCTCACGCGCTTGAAGGCCTTGGCGCGGAACTGCGGGTCGTTCAGCTGGGGGATGCCCGTGAGGAGATCGGTCAACGCCGCCGGCGAGGAGGAGGCCGCCGACCAGACACCGTCGAAGGAATCATCCGTCGCCGCCAACGCGGCCCAGGCGGCCGGACGGAACTCCGGCGGGCCCTGGGTCGACAGCTTCGCAACGCGCGCACGGACGGTCTTCAGGTCGTCGGGCAACTGCAGGGGCAGAAGCCGGGCGAGGCCACCGGCGAAGTTCTTGAGCTCGGAAACCGGGGCCTTCTCGAGAAGGTCGAGGAGCAGTCCGGCGCGGTTCACCTTCCGGTCCTTGGCGAGGTCCATGAGCGCAACGGAACGATCGGAGTCCGTCAGGCCCGGGCGCTGGAGGAATTCCTCCAGGACGGCCGCGGTGCGGGGAAGCTTGAGGAGTTCCGGCGTCTTCAGGTTCCTGACGAGGAACGCCTGTCCGGCCGGGTTGTCGGCGGCCAGGAGATGACCTTCGCCGAGAGCCTTGCGCCACAGCGGCTCGAGCTGCCGCAATGTCTCCTTCAACGTGTAGTCCAGATAGTAGTCGCGCGGCTGGTTGAGCACGGCGAGCGCCACCTCCACGGCCTCCGTGACGCGGAAAAAGCTGGCACCACGGACCGCCTCCAGGCGCACGCGCGGGTGCGAGTCCTGGGCGAGCTTCTTGAACAGCCCGAGAGCGTCGGGAACGCGGTCGCGCCAATAGCACAAAACCCGGCCTGCCGCGGCTCGTGCCTGGGGCACGGGCGAGGCGAGCATCCGCTTCAGGAACTCGACATCGATGACATTGTGCCACTGATGGATCCAGAGGGCCTCCATCATGAGGTGCTCATAGTCGGGAGCGGACTTGTCGAGTGACGCGACCCAGGTCCTGGTGGCGGCGATCACCTCGGCGGAGGGCCGCCCTCCCAGTTCGATCTTGGCGCGCTCACGGACGTTGTCCTCGGGTTCCTTCAGCAACGCGAGCAGCGCGGGAACGGGCTGTCCATGGATGGGCGCAGGCTTGAGCAGCGGGCGTCCCTCGTAGGTCATGCGGTAGATGCGACCATGCTCCTTGTCGCGGTTTGGATCACGGATGTGATGCTGCATGTGCCCGATGAGCGGCTTGTGCCAGTCGAGGAAATAGAGTGCACCGTCAGGCCCGACGCTGATCGCTGCGGGGCGGAAATTCGGATCGCTGGACTGGATGAGATGCTCGAGCGTCTCGCCCTTCAAACCGGAGGCTTCATCGGAGAGCTTCACGCGGAAGATGCCCTGGAAGCCGATGACATTGATGTTGAGGAAATTCCCCTGGAATTCCTCCGGGAAATGGCGGCTCGAGAGGATCCCGGTGCCCGGGCAGGGACGGGACGGCCGGGCCCAGAACTCGTTGATCCCGGGATGCTTGGCAGGGTAGTCGAGGCGGCCGCTGATGGCCGGGCCAAAATAGGTGTTGTTGCCGGTGGCGTCCGTGACGAGATCATTGCCCCAGTAGTCGAAGACGCGGCCATGCGGGTTCGCGAAGCCGTAGGGAATGTAGGTCTCGAAGTCGGACGTGCGCGGGTTGAAGCGGTAGATCGCGGCGTCGTTGTTGCGCAGGGGGCCCGCGAGGGTCTCCACCTGGGTGCGGTGAAACACACCGTCGCTCAGGTAGATCGAGCCGCCGGGGTCGAGACAGATCGCGTTCGCCGTATGGTGGGAATCCGCGGAATCCAACCCCATGAGCACGCGCTCCTTGGAGTCCGCCTTGCCATCACCGTCCGTGTCACGGACGAACCAAAGATCCGGCGCCTGCATCACCAGCACGCCGTCCTTGTAGAACTGGAAGCCGGTCGGGCAATTGAGGTCGTCGAGGAAAGTCGTGACCTTGTCGGCCTTGCCGTCGCCGTCGGTATCCTCGAACACGAGCAGCTTGTCGCCCACCTTGCTGGTCGGCGTGCGCTCAGGATAGTTGATCCAGGCCGCAACCCAGAGCCGGCCGCGGGTGTCCCAGGCCATCTGCACGGGGCTGATCAGATCCGGGAACTGCTTCTCGTCGGCGTAGAGATTCACCTTCATGCCCGAATGGACCTTCATCTTCGCGATCGCCTCCTCGCCGGAGAGGAAGACATGGCTCTCGTCGGGGTTCGGGCCGGGCTTGTTGGACTGGACGCGGGTGACCGGGGGAAGATTGGAATCGTCGACGTCAAGGTCACCGCCGGTGGCGACGGCCCAGATGCGGGCATCGCGGTTGGCGGTCATGACATCGCGCTGGGTCATCTCCTCCTGCATGACCTTGTAGTTGGAGATGTAGGGTTCGAGAGGCTCGCGGTCGCTGATGAACTGGCCTTTGCCCGGTTGGTAGGCGAGGGCGGAGCGGCCGCCGTAGACGTTGTAGCCATCCATTGTCCGGTAGCGCCTGTGCCATTGGAGATTCTTCTCGTTGATGGCCGCGCGAAGCTTCTCGTGGTCGCCCTGCGGGGCGTTCATCCCCAGAACCCCGTGGAACAGGATCGGCGCGATGCGGCGGCTGCCCTCCTCGGAGAGAAGATGACCGTTGATGGTGAACGAGCGCCCCGCACGCGCGGCGTCGGCATAAAGCTCGAGCGACGGCTGGAAAAGATCGACGAACAACACCCCCTGGTCGCGCGCCACCTCGGCCATCGCCGAAGTGTAGCTGCGCAAGTTGTCATTCACCGCAGCCGGGTCCGGCAGGTTCGGGTCCAGATGCCGCTCCGCGGCCACGGGCGATATGAGGACGATGCGCGGCGCACCACGACCCGAGTAATTCTTCGCCCGGGTATCCGTGATGAACTTGGCGAGGTTGGCCTTGAAATCGGGCAGGCCCGAGGGACCCCGGTACGACTCGTTGAACCCGAAAAAGGCGAGCACGCAATCCGCCTGGACCCGGGTCAGCCACTGCTGCGGGGTCCCGAAATTCTCGGATCGATGACGCGTCACCACTTCGTCGCCCGACACCGCCAGGTTGCGGAACACCAGCTTGTGCTGGGGGAACTGGGCCGTGACGAGGGTCTCGAAATGACCGTCGTGCTGCATACGGTCAGCAAGCGCGCCGCCGATCAGCGCGATGTGGTCCCCAACGTTCAGTTGCAACGCTGCGGACCGTTCCTGCGGAAGCGCGCTCCGGGAGACGAGCGCAGCCAATAGAAGCCAAAGAAGTTTCTTCATCATGATTCGAGGACGTCGGTGAGGCCGAGCATTCCAGTAATCCTGACCCCACGTCAAAGGTTCGTGCAGATTCCTGAAGGTTCGTGCGCGCGCCGTCGCGACCGCCCGACCGACACGGTTCCCGGCGCATCCGCAGGCTGACGGCAGGGTGCGATCCACGACCGCGCAGTCCTTCGGGGATGAATCAGGGCACGGCGCCCTCCGAGATGCCGCCCTGCCACCGACAACCCGGGGATGCACTGCACTTCTCCGCCTGGGCGCCTAAATCCTTGACACAGAATCAGGCTCGGTGATGCAATGCATTACAAGCCTCCTCGAGTCCACAAGCCGCGCTCCAACCATGCCCGCCAGGGTCACCACCGAGCACCCCCATGCGAAGTCCACCGGGAACCCGTGATGCAAGGATTTTGTGGCGGATCCGCGCCTGCGCCTGCCGGTCTGCGTCAGGCCAGTGGAAACCGGCGTGCGGCCGCGCGCGGTTCTTGAGCTCTCGGCGAGGCGAATACCTCAACAAACCGTCCTGAATTCCCCAAACAAGTCGTGAAAAAAAGAAACCAGCTCCCAAGCCTACTCATTGCGATTGCAGGGTGGGCACTCTTATCGACCGGTGCCGCGCGCGCTGCGGACCCGGTGATCACGGACACGAAGGCCACCACCATCGGAGTGGTTACCGGGGGCGACCCCGGGGAAGGTCTGGATCTTGAGGGCATTTTCACCTACGCCATCGCGATCGGCGCCGACGCTGACCTGAGCGTCAAAATCCGCGATGCCACGTTCAAGGGACAGTTGCTCGGCGACGAGGTGCCGGGCGCGACGCTGGAGGCCGGGAACCGCATCCTCAACTGGTACAACGTCAACTACGGCGATTCGCAGGCGGACGCGGACCTGAAGGCTGCCACCAGCAGCATCCGATGGAGCGCGGCGGGCGCCGCCATTCCCGCGGTCACCCTGACCCTCGAAAATTTCGAGGTCGGCGTGCAGTACAAGTTCCAGATGATGTTCGGGGAACAGTGCTGCAACCGCGGCGACCTATAAGAAAAAGGTCGTCACCCTGACCACCGCCAAGCAGACGCCGGGCGCTGTCGCCTACACCGTCGACGTCAAGGGCGTCAAGGACACCTCCAAGAACGAAGTGCCGGCAGGCAGCAAGGCGGGTTTCTATTCCTACCTTATGGGTAATGCCGGCCGGCTTAAGTTCTCCCTGTGGAAGTCCGTTACCGGCACCCCCGTCCAGAATCTGTATGACGATCCCCGGTATCCGGCCACGCCAGACTCCGTCGGCACGGTGTTCTCATTCGACAGCCGCGACATCCTCCCCACCGACTCCCTGGAAAACTACGGCGCCACCATGGAGGGTTTCATCACCCCGGCGGACTCGGCCAGTTATGATTTCTTCCTCCGCAGCGACGACGCCTCGGAACTGTATCTCAGCACCGATGACAAGCCCGCCACCCTGGCGTTGATCGCGGAGGAGACCGGCTGCTGCAAGGCCTTCCTCGAGCCCGGCGCCCCGACCACGACGGCGAGCCCGATCGCGCTGACAGCGGGCAAGAAATACTTCGTCCGTGTCGTTTACAAGGAAGGCGGCGGCGGTGACTACGCCCAAGTCGCCTGGAGAAAATCAACGGACACAAGCGCGGCCGCCTCCCTGGTGCCGATCCCAAGCCAGTTCCTATCTTCGGCCACTGACCTGCCGAGCGCCCCTGAAGGCACCTACACCACACAGGTCCCCGCGCCCAATTCCAAGGGGGTTTCCCCGGCGACGCACGTGACGATCGCTCATCGCGACGGCAAGACGGCCTGGACCGATGCGAACGTCAGTCTGAAGGTCGACGGCGTCGCCGTCTCGCCGAAGATCACCAAGGTCGGCACCGTCACCACCATCGACTATGTGCCGTCGGCCATCCTGCCGAGTGAGTCGGTTCACTCAGTAAGTCTGAGTTACTCGGACGCGGGCGGAAACCCTGCCACGCTGGATTACTCGTTCACCGTCCAGAAGTATTCCGGGCCCACCCGGGACAAGGTCGGATCTTATCCCGCTATCCTTGCTGGGGCCGCCGCGTACACGGACGACAAGGGTGGCGCCACGGGCAAGGCCGGGGACTACGCGATCAACCTGTCGCTCAAGGGCGGGCCGGTGATCACCTTCGATTCCAAGTTCCTCGATGCTGCGAATGCCGCGACCTCGGCAGACGAGCTCAGCGTCGCCTTCTGGCAGAAGAAGCTCGACGTCGCCGACAGCTCCGCCTTCACGCTGAATTCCCCCTCGTCGCCCAACCAACGCGGGTTCCACGCGCACGTCCCCTGGAGCAACCAGCACATTTACTTCGACACGGTGGGGTGCTGCGATGGCACGACCCAGCGCATCGAGGCGGGGATCGACACGTTCGCGGACTACACGCCCGCGGACGCCACGTTCTGGACGGGCAGCTGGCATTTCTTTGCCTTCACGAAGAAGGGTTCGGCCAAGAGCATCTACGTCGACGGCAAGCCGTTCCTCTCGGGTGACAGCACCGCCCACCTGCCGAACGATCTCAATGCGTTCTACATGGGCTCCGGCGGCGGCGGGGCCGAACTCAGCCACGCGATCATCGATGAGTTCTCGGTGTACTCGAAGGCGTTGACGGAAGCCAACGTCCTCGCCTTGTCCAAGGGCACCCTGCCCAATGCACTCCCCGCGGCCGCCGGTCTGATTGGCTACTGGGATTTCAACGACGGTGCCAAGGCTGCAACATTGAGCTTGAAGGCGGCTCTCACGGCCCCCGGAAAAGTCAAACTGACCCTCGACAGCGCCGGTGTCATTCAGAGTTCGGACGCTGTCAACGGCCCCTACACGGACACCGCGATCAAGAGCGGCGACGAGGTGAGCACCTCGGGTGCGGCCAAGTTCTATCGCGGCAAGCTCTGATCCGGGGAGTCTTCGACTCCTGGTTTCACCCCGGGGCCGGACGCAAGTCCGGCCCCTTTGCTTTTGAACTCGAACAACGGTTCGGGGTCGGGAGACTCCACGCGATGAGCATCGCCACACGCACCGGGGACAGTGGTTCGACCGGCCTGATGTACAACCGCCGAGTCTCCAAGTGCCACCCACGCGTCGAGGCCTACGGCACGGTGGATGAACTCAATGCCGCCCTCGGACTCGCCCGGGCCCTCACCCCCCACGCCTTCGTCCGGGAGGCCCTGCTTCCCATACAACGCGATCTGGTGACGGTGATGGGCGAACTCGCCACAGCGGTCGACGACCTGCCCCGCTACAACGCCGACGGCTATCCCACGGTCACGCCATCGCTGACCGGGAAACTCGATGCCCTCGTCTCGGCAATCGAGGCCCAGAGCGTCACGTTCCACGGATGGGCCACACCCGGCGCGACCCCGGACGCTGCAGCCCTCGACGTCGCCCGGACCACCGCGAGGCGCGCCGAACGTCGGATCTGTCAACTGCAGGAGGACGACCAGCTTCGCAACCCCGAGATCATCATCCACCTCAACCGGCTCAGCGACCTGCTTTGGCTCCTGGCCCGCTGGGTGGAGAGCCACTCCGCCCCCCCAGAATCCGGCACAACCGCCGCCTGACTGCCCGGCCCCCGACTTGCCGCCTCCCCGGCAGCGCCGGAGAGGCGGTCCCGCCCGCCACCGCGAATTCCGGCCTTCCAAGAATCTGTCCCCGTGGCATCGACAATCGGAAGGAATTTGCCGAGCCTCCACAAGCAACACCCGCCATCCAGATATCAGCGGAGCAAAAACCCACCAGCGGAATCCCGACACGATGGAGCCCATCCTTGATTCAGCGTCACATCGCGGTTCGGCAAGCCCAGGCAGTGTTCCGTCCGATTTTTCCCAGCCTGCAACTCCTCCAACAGCTCAAGATCACGGTGTCCAGCAAACACCCGCGCCAGGCGCTCGGCAGGGAACCACTACCGGTTCAGGACCCAGCCCCCGCCTTCGCGGTGACGGACAATGGGTGCTCGTCGTGGACGACGAGGAGGCGATCCGCATCATCAGCCGCCGGATACTCGAGGCCTTTGGCTATCGCGCGCTCGTGGCCGCCGACGGCCACGAGGGCATACGCCTCTACGGGGAGGCATCCGCCGAGATCGCGGTCGTCATCACCGACATGGGAATGCCCGGCATCGACGGTCATGAGACAATTCGCGCACTGATCGGAATCAATCCCAAGGTCCGGATCATCGCCATGAGCGGCTTTGCGGTCGAAGAACAACCCGGGGGAGACAGGCTTCCACCACAGGTCTGCGGCCTGTTGGAGAAGCCCTACAACACCGAAACGTTCCTGCGGGCCGTGCATATCGCATTGGCTGGCCCCCACGGCGCCTGAATCCGGATTCAGCGCGGGTCGGACTCCGCCACCACCTCTGGAGCCGCAACCCCCCGGCGGCGGCAAGGGACTGACGCCGTTCATGGCCGCCCACCGGTTCATGGCTGGCCGCGGCCCTCGCCTTTCCACTGCTTGATGAGGCCGAAGAAAGTGTAGGGATCCACGACCTCGATCGGTCGA
The DNA here is from genome assembly GCA_903844265.1 of uncultured Verrucomicrobiota bacterium. Classification (GTDB taxonomy): domain Bacteria; phylum Verrucomicrobiota; class Verrucomicrobiia; order Limisphaerales; family CAIMTB01; genus CAIMTB01. The sequence continues at coordinate 2,616 of CAIMTB010000421.1, read as the reverse complement.
TCGCCGTGCTTTTCGCGCAACAACCGCGAGACCTCCGAGTACCACGCCGGCGATTTCAGGATGCTCCGCGCCCATAAAAACCCGGGTCTCCCCGAAGCCTCGCCTGCCAGGCGTGCGATGGACGCGGCTGCAGCGCCCGCATCGTCCGGGAGATCCCGCTCCGGACAGGTGGCCACGCCGACGTGGACCGCGGGGCCTCGCTCGAAATGAGTTCCCAGGCCGTCAGGACTGAAACTGCGGTAGGCGCTGAACTCCCGATCCGTCGAAGCCCCGGCCGCTCCGTCGAGGAGGAAGCCGGTGATGCTCATGCCCCATTTCTCGTACCGTGGCCTGCAATACGCGGTCCACGCCTCGAGCCCGGGCGTGCGCGCGGAATCCGGGCGCACCGTGAGCCCGAGTGGGTTGAGGTAGCCCGCACCCGAGTCGCCCGCGATGAAGAAGTCGTTGGTTGTCGCATGCGCATACGCATAGGCCATCGCCTGCGGCGCACGATCAGCAAGGTTCGGGTTGAACGCCCACCCGAGCGGCACCTGACCCCTGGATGGATCACGAAAATAGGCCGGAACCGCCTTGTACAGCCACGATGGGGCGTCGTAGTCCCCGACATAGTGTCCCACAAAGAAACGGTTCGACACGCGGCCTTCGGCATCGACGAAACCCCGGGCGCGCCAATCTGGCAGCGCGGGCTTGGCGTTCGGCTGGGGGTACCGTGGCGCGAGCGGGAAATGGGCCATGAACGAGGCGTTGGCGATCGAGCCCAAACCCGCGGCGTCAGCTTCCTTGTACGCGTTGAACTGGGAGATCAACCGCGTGAACTCCCACTCCGTCGGCACCGGTTCATGCCGTCCCGCCCCGGCATGGGTCGTGTACTTGAACGGCCACGGCGGAAATCCACCGATCTTGACGATCCCACCCTTCATCCCGTCCGCAAGACCTTGCAGCACCTCCAACAGGCATCGTTTGTCCGCGCCCACGGGCTGCCCCGGCTCGTCCACCGGCGCCTCGTCCCCCCACGGCGACAGGTCGAAGAAGAATGCCCGACGTCCCACGAACCAATCGTGGTTGGCCAGCGTGTGCATGTCCGCACCCGCACCCGTGGGCCGTCTCAACCAGTAGGCATCCACGTAATAGGCTCCAACCCCCGCGCCGCATTTCCCCGGGCGCAACCACCGCGCCATCGCCCAGCGGTAGGCATCCACCTTCGCGCTCCCGCTCGACTCCCCTGCACCATCGGGGATCGCGCCACGCCCGGGGAACATCGGCGAGCCGTCCGGGTTCACGAGCCACAGCTTCGCCTTCAACCCGAGTCGCCCGGTCAAGCGCGCATACAACGAGTTCGTGGAGGCGTCCCAGCGAACCGGCAGCAACCGCTCCACGCCCGCCGCCGTCGACGCAAGACATGAGGTCGCGGGAACGTTCCCGTCATAGACCACGAGGCCGTCAAACGCGTCGCCAAACTGCGCGAGCACCGCGTCGGGATCCGCCAATGAACGAACCCGGCTTGACTTCAACCACGCGCCTTCACCCCGCAGCCACTCCAGCCAGAAGGCGTCCGTGTCGACCCCGAAATCCGTGCAGTGCAACAGATAAAGCCGCGCCCCATCCCGGTTCGCGAGACCCTGGAGGCAGGCCAGCAGGTGCATCGTGTCCCAGGCCCGCCGCGCGGATTCCGAATTCCCGAGATCCGCCCGGCCGAGCGGCCGCGTGTCAAAGGTCAAGACCTCCGGCGGTGCCTCCACCGCCCAGGACGAGCGCATCCCGAAAGAAATGGCCACCGCCAGGAAAAGCTGTGCGACGACGACGGACAGGATGGCACCCGCACAGGATCGGGGCCGTTTGAACGAATAGGACTTCATGGAGACGTGTTTGAACGGACACCGTCTCTGGAACCGTGCGCCGGAGCAAGGAACGCGGGACGGACCGTCTGGAATACCGCGGATTGTCCCGCCCTCCACCGGTCTTCGTGTCGGAGGCATGGCCGCGCCACCTGCCACCGCGGGATTGAAACGCGCGCCAGGGCAGTCCTCCATTACCGCGTGCCACCGCAACCCATCGTCGTCTCCCGTCGTGTCTTCCTTGAGCGCCTCAGCCAGGCCGGCCTCGCCGTCGCGACCGTGGGCCCGTTGTTCGCCGCCGAGACCGCACCCGCCGCGACAACAACCCCCGGCGCGGTGATTGGTTTCCCCGGGCCCTGGCAATTCCACCTCCCGAAAGGCTCGATCATCGTGGTCTCGGACCAGCAACTCGAGGACCTCACCGACCCCGACCGGGAAATCGATCTGAGCCTGAGCGCGACACCAAATCGCACCACGCTGCGGAAGCTTTGCGAGCAGCAGCAGGCCGCGGGATCACGCACGCTGATCCTCGCCTTCGACGAATTCTGGTCGCAGTACCGTGCAGGTCAGGGCGGCAAGCCGCGACAGTTCACACCCGACACCGAGGCGGCGATGGCGCGCATCGCGAAGATTGGCGAGACTCTCAAAGCCCACGGCCTGGGCCTTGAGCTGAGCCTGCTCAGCCCGCTCGAAATCGGGGCCGGCTACGCCAAGTCCACCGGCGAATCCGGGCGCTGGGTCCAGTACCGGGAAGGTTCGCGCGACCCCGCCACCGGTCGAT
>CAIMTB010000420.1 GCA_903844265.1 uncultured Verrucomicrobiota bacterium | reverse complement strand
TCCTCGACCGCCGCTTGGCGCTGTTCCATTTCACGCGCGTGCGCCGTGCGTTCGCTCAGGAACGCCCAGGTGGAGAAGCCCAAACCGACGATCAACGTCACGACCACGGCACCGGCAGCGACGAACACCAGTCTGTTCCGGCGAAGGGTCTTCTGGAATCGATAGGCAGGGCTCGGAGGACGGGCGACGACGGGTTCGTTGCCAAGGTGCCGCTTGAGATCGGCAGCCAGGCCGTTGGCCGTCTCGTAGCGCCTCGCCCGATCCTTCTCCAGGCACTTCATGACAATCCAATCGAGATCGCCCGCGAGCACCGTGATCGTTTCCCTGATGCGCATCCGCCGACGGGAGCTGGCTTCGGCCTCCTGCTCGAAACCTGGCGTCCCGGTCGAAGGAGACTCCGGGCTCCTGGCATCGGCAGCCGCAAGCGTCTGTCTGAGCTTGGTACTCGGGCGAACCGGTTCCCTTTCCCGGATGGTCCTGCGCATGGCGTCGATGCCGGACGCCATGAGTTCGTTGGCATCAAACGGAGTGCTGCCGGTGAGCAACTCGTAGAGCAACACCCCCAGGCTGTAGATGTCGCTGCGCGTGTCGATGTCCAGGCTGGTCATGACCGCCTGCTCCGGGCTCATGTACGCCGGAGTACCGATCAGCGCCTCGAACTGCGTGAAGAGGGTCTTGTCCGTCAGTCGCCCTTCCGTGGCTTTCGCGATCCCAAAATCAATGACCTTCGGAACGGCCACCCCGTCATTGAGGGTGACAAGGATGTTCGAGGGCTTGATGTCGCGGTGGATGATGCCCTTCTGATGCGCGTGCTGTATCGCCAGGCAAACCTGGATGAACAGATCAAGCCGGGCGCGAGTGGAAAGCCCGGCGTCGTCGCAGTACTCCGTGAGCTTCGTGCCACGAACCAGTTCCATGACAAAGTAGGGCCGGCCCGCGTCGGTCGCGCCGCCGTCGAGCACCTTGGCGATGTTGGGATGATCCATCATCGCCAACGCCTGCCGCTCGGCCTCGAAGCGGGCCACGACAGACTTCGTATCCATCCCCAGCTTGATGATCTTCAGCGCCACCCGTCGGCGGACGGGGCTTTCCTGCTCCGCCATGTACACCACGCCCATGCCGCCTTCGCCGATGACCTGGAGGAGCTTGTACCGGCCAATCACGGTGCCGGGTCCCTCGTCGGGCCTGGCCTCCGCCGGGACGAACGGGTCCTCCGGCCGGTGCCCGGCTGAGTTCAAGAATCCGATGTTTCCCGCATCGGTAAACGCGGCGAGCAACTCGTCGACCCTTCTGCGGAGTTCCAGGTCCAGGCCGCAGGCCGCGGCGAGGTAGCCTTCCCGGGCCACGGGAGTGGGCAGCGCCATCGCCTGCTCGAAGAGTTCTTGTTCTCGTTTCACGTTTCCCCCAACCCCGGGGTCCAGGACGGACCGCCTCTACCTTGAGGAACGTCATTCCCGGCTGAAAAGGATCAGGCCGGGGGGCTTTTCGACGCCCAGGCACTCGGCGCGGGTGCCACGCGCTCACGGTGCGGAGGCTTAACCACCCGCCGCGATCAACCGAATCTCCCGCAAGAGCCAAGCCCGCGCGAAGTCCCAATAACGCTTCACGGTGGGTTCGGACAGACCGAGCACCTTGGCCGCCTCCGCGTTGGTCAAACCGATGAAGAAACGGAGTCGGACCAATTCCGCTTTGACTGCGTCCTCCGCCTCGAACCGTTCGAGGGCCTCGTGAACGACGAGCAGCGTGTCCGGCGGCGTCTCGGCGGCGGATTCCAACCCCTCCAACTCCACCCGCTCCAAGTGCCCTCCACGTTTCCAGCGGCTCTTCCGTCGGGCGTTGTCGATCAGGATGCAGCGCATCGCGTCGGCGGCGGCGCGGAAGAAATGCGCGCGATCCTGCCACTTGTCGCGCACCCCACCGGTGAGTCGAAGGTACGCTTCATGGACGAGCGCGGTCGCCTGCAGAGTCTGGCCAGGCGCCTGTTGAGCCAACCTCGCCGCGGCCAGTTTTCGCAACTCCTCGTAGACGAGGGGTAGCAGTTCTCCGGCGGCTTGTGGGTCGCCTTGCTCGACCCGATCAAGAATGTAGGTGACTTCCGACATGTCGGCAGCTTCCTGTTGTCGGAACCGCCAGTTCTGGAGTCTGGAGCGATCCTCCCGAGACCGTACACAGCAGGGCCACGAACTTCCAGCCTTCCCAAGGGCTTCGCTTCTGCTCCCCAACTTCTTCGGAGGCCGCCTGCCACGACCACGCGGAACTTCCGCGCCATGGCCGCACAATCCCAATGGGCTCCCAAAATGTCGAATAGTGTGACTTGACCCCATGGGAATTGAACCGGAGGGCGGCATTGATGCCGCTTCAGTGAAACGACGCCCGCCGTGGGGAGAGGTCCGGACGCGCCTGGCCCGCCCCCGCCGGACGCGGACTGAAGTCCGCGCTCCGCCCACAACTCGTGGATGCACCAACCCAGCTCGCCTCTTCCAACTGCACGCCGATCACCCGGCAGGCGATCGCGTGGAGCGACGGGGAGGTGCCCAGGCCGGAGACGCTCAGGGCACCTGAACCCGATAGAAGCTGGCCGGACTCCCGGGCGCGGGTGTGACCAGGATCGTCTCGGACGCGGCCGAGGCGACAAAGCCGTGGACAACATTCCATCCCTTGAGATCCGTGGTGCCCAGAATGTTGATCTGGCGGCCTGGCACGAGACCATCGACCTGGATCTCGACCTTTTTCGCGTTTCGCGCCGCGCGGACCGTGGGGCGAGGTGGTGGATTCCTGTTGCCCCCAACCGTCCAACTTGGGAACGCCGCCGGGGCCGGAATCAGCTTCCTGGGGTTCGTGCCGTCCGCATTCACGACGGCGATCTCCGATCGGCTGACATCGCCCAGCAGCGAGTTCCAGCCGTTGATCACCGTTTGGGGCGCGAGATCGAAGGCGATCTCCGAGCCTTCGGGTGACCAGGAGAGCTTGGTCACCCAAACTCCCTCGGCGAGGGGGAGGATTTCCCGATCGCCCGTGCCGTCATAGTTGATGACCCGGATGGAACATAGCGCGGGCAGGGGCGCGATGCCTGCCCCGTCATACCGGTTATCCTGCCGCAGGGTGTGCCGGACATAAGCCACCCGCAACCCATCGGGGGCCACGGCGGGTGCGTAGTCATGCTCCGCGTAGGCCGTGGAAATGAGCGTGCCGACATCGAGGTAGTAGTCGGCTCGGCCGCTGGGCGCCGTCAACTTCCGGACAAACCCCGACGGTCCTGAGGCCGTGAAAATCGCGAGGAGGGTTCCCTCCATGCCGGTCCGGCCCGCGTTGCCGGTGGCCGGGATGTCGGCACTCAGAGTGGCGATGATCTCGTTCCGCGTGGGATGCCAGTCCACCCCGTCGCCGCCCTGGTTGAACCCGGTGCGCTCGATTCCCAGGTAGACGTAACTCCCCTCGGGTTGGCCGTCGGCGACGCGATAGATTTCCACGACCGGGAACCGGCCACTCGTCGCGCCCACGGTGCCGGGATCGTTGGTGATCGATTGGATGTTGTCGCGCGAGACCGTGCCCGTCTTGCGCAGATTCATCACCACGACCCGGGTGCCATCGGGCGAAAACGCCTTGTGGTAGGGAAGATTGATCGTGTAGCCGGAGTTGATGCGGTCGCCGATGACCTGGCCAAGGTCGTTGGTGAGCAGGACGCCCTGGGTGCTCAACACGTCCTCGAAGCTGGTGATGCGGGCGACTGAGGCGGTGGCCAGGTCGAAGTTGAATACATTGTTGCTGATCTTGAAGGGTCGCCCCGGATCCTTCGAGGTGAGCAAAAGCTGTCGGCCATCGCGCGACGCGGCCGGACGGAGGACCGCCGGCAGGTTCACCGCCACCGCCTGATCGCCCGAACCATCGGAGTTCGCCCTCCGAAGTGTCGCCGGAGCGTCCAACGTCGCGACACGATTGTAGTAGATGACGCCCTCCGCCGCGACGGCGGTCCCGGCCGGGAGGCCGAGCAGGCAGCCGAGGAGCAGGCGCCCGGCCACCCTGATTGCCGAAGTGGGGAACGGGGAAACGAGGATCATATCAAGGAGAGCGCACGAAAGTCTGGCGCCCGAAGGCTGGCGTTGCGGCGTTTGATTCAACGGAAGCAAGCTCCGTCCCGTTGCCCGAACCGTCAACCACCAACGGCCTTCAGCGTTCGCACGGAGTTGCGACCCTCATGGCCGCATCGGGTCACGACGTTCCATCTTCCGCCAATCCTTGTCGTCGCCAACGTTCGGGTTGTAATCCGCCCGTTCGGAAAGAACCATCTCCCCCTTTTGGTTCACCCAATACTCCTTGTAACCGGCGGGCATATAGACGGCTCGGCCTTGATAGGGGTCGTTGTATGTTTCCACCCCTGCGAGGTACTCACGCTGGGTTTCGGCGATCCGGTCGAAGGACTTCATTCGTTCTTCGTGGATCTGCTGGCCAAGCTGTCGGATGTGGGCGGTATAATCCTGTAATTTCCTGCCGAATGCGGCGGTGTCGGCCATCTGTTGTTGGAGACCCTGGCGTTGCAGTTGTTTCACGACCGAATACGTGGCCAGCCATTCGGGGGTGAAGCTCGCGTTGGCGACCACGGCCTTGAGAAGGCTGGTGCGCGCGTCCAGTCCGCCTTTAGGTGCGAGGCAGGTATAGGCCCCCTGGACGTTCCACATCGACACGCCTCCGCTCACCGGTGCGTAGGCGAGCGTGAAATACACATCCTGCTCCCATGGCGCGCCCTGTCTCTCGAAGCCGTACCGAAGCCGCACTGCTTTCGCCTGCCAGCCGGGACTGTTGGCGATGGCCTGCCGGGCGATGACAGGGAAATCCTCGCGCGCCGTCGGTCGCTGCTTGCGCAGGTGTGGCAACGCCTGCTGTGTCCAGAAACCTTCCACGAACTCAAGCGGGTCTGTCACCGGGGCCGCCACGATCCCACCCATCCAATTCGCACCGGGCTGAAGTAACCCGGGCAGTTGGTCCGTGTACGAAAAGTGCTGCGTCGGGAGCCATTCGACCGTGGTGCTCGTATGGTTATCCCACAGGCGCAAGCGCAGGTTGGCCAGGACGCTGAATTCATGCAGCCAGACGATCTGGCCTTGAAACTGCCAGCCTTGGGGCAACAGGAATGTGAGCGCCGGGATATTGTTGGCGGCGGGATCCAGGATCGTCTGCTGACTGAACATCATCCTCCCGGTCACCCCGGAGGCGATCGGTGTCTGAAGGGGATTGGCCGGTTGCAACGACTGTCCCACAGGCGGTTGAGCCGCCCCCTGGGCTGGAGCACCACTCAACGACGCGCGGATCACCGTCGCCGACAGGGGGGAGCCATTGCCGCGGACATAGACCAAAACCACTTTCGAGCCGACCGGTCCACGAATCGCATCGACCAGTTGCGAGCCGTCCATTTCCGCAAGCGCCAGCCGATCCACTCCCACAAGCCAGTCGCCGGGCAGAATTCCCGCCTTGGCGGCGGGTCCCTCAGGCGCCACGCGATCGATGAGGACCCGCCCATCGCCCGTTGGCTTGAGGCCGATCCCCGCGCCGCCGACAGCACCTTCCTGCTGCGCCCGTGTTGTGGCCGACCCCATCATCAACGCCATCGCGCCGATCGTGACCCATGCAAGGAACCGTGGAGACCCGAACGGCACGACACCCGGTTTTCTGAGGGGGCTCTGTGCAGGTGGAATCGCCTTCCGCTCTGGTTTCATGTGAAAAGGTCCGCGCGTTGCCGTCGGGTTGTCAACGGCCGCGCCGGGTGGGGTCAACGGCTTGCTTGTGCTCGTCGAGGACCCGAAGCACCGGTCCGCGAGAACGGACGTCGACGCCGGGGGGCCCCAGGGCGTTGATCCTACGGGACGCCCGCCACATCCTTGCTGTCCGCGAGACGTCCATCGTCTACGCTCCCGGCATGAGAACCCGGCACGGAAGGCTTGCGCTCCTACTCGCCCTCGGCCTGTCGCCACTGGTCCACGGCCAGACCCCGACCGCGAAGGGCTTCCTGCCGCCATTGCCGGCGGGAAAGGAATGGCGGCTCATCTGGCAGGACGAATTCGACGGCACGCGACTGGACGAGTCCAAGTGGAACCGCCTCGGCGACTCGAAGCGGCGGGACGGATTCTGGGTGAAGGATGACGCCTACCTCAGCGGCAAGGGCACGCTCCTGCTGCGCACGAAAAAGGATGGCGACCGGTACACGTGCGGAGCCGTGAACACGCAGGGCAAATTCGAGCACGCCTTCGGCTACTACGTCGCGCGATGCAGGATGCCGAGGCAACCGGGGCACTGGCCTGCATTCTGGATGATGTCCGCTGGCGTCAACAAAGTGGGAGATGAAGGGCGCGACGGCACCGAAATCGACATCGTGGAGATTCCTTGGCGCGACGGAAAAGTCACCTTCAACCTTCACTGGGACGGCTACGGCAAGGATCACAAGTCTGCCGGCGCGAACACAACCATCCCCGCGCTGACGGAGGGATTCCACGATTACGCGCTCCTCTGGACACCTGCCGAATACGTCATCTACGTGGACGGAAAAGAGGTCTGGCGGACCAAGGCCGGAGGCGTTTCTCAGGCACCGGAGTACCTCAAGCTCACCGAGGAAATCGGCACATGGGGTGGCGACATCGCGAAGGCGGAGTTGCCCGATTTCTTCGAGGTGGATTACGTGCGCGTGTACGAGATTCATCCGTGACCGAATGATTCCTGATCAACACGTCATACCGTCGCAATCACTCGCTCAAGGCGATCCAGCAGGCGATCCTCAAGAGTGGAGTGGACTTGTCCCCTCACTCTCGTTATCAGGTCGATCACTGATTGACGGCCAACCTCATCAAACGCGTAAAGGATGCAAAGCGCCTTCAAAATCATCGACTGGACCGCGCCGCACTCGCCAAAGTATGCATCGATGAGGTCGTCAAAAACCTCCTCCTTCGACTTGTTGTAATGCCGCATGCACACATGCGGAGATTGTTCAAACTCGGAAGGCTTAGGCATCAGGCACTCAGTAGAATTGCTGGTGGCATGAGGGTATTTTTTGGGGGACCCATTGCACGCCGTCCACCGTGTTTGACTTTACCCAATTCACACACCTGGAAGCGATGACGTGAAAATCTGCTTTTCCGCTTCCTTTCCACGCCAACGCTTCCCTGCGTTGAGCTAAGCCGATCCCGTCGTTCCCTCGCGATGGCAGGATTTTCCAGGTCGTCATGCACGCGCGCGCCTGGGCCGGTCGCCACCGGCACACGATTCCGGAACCGCTTGTGTCAAGGGGACGGCCCGGCGGACCGGAGATGAACGCACCCTGCTCCGTCGCCGAACATTCCAAGAGAATTTCGAGTTCATGCGCCGGAACTCCTCGACGAGCTGCGGGCCGGGCTCACCCCGTACCTGACCTCGGCCGAGTCCGAGGCTTCAGGAGCGCCGGGTCCGGAGTAGATCGGACTGGAATGTATGACCAGGCGGCAGCCCGAGTTCGACTACGGCCAGTGACGCTCCAGGGACGCCACCGACCTACTGAAGTCGCTCGCCAAGGACTCCAGCATCGCACCCGAGACGGGATCGGTAGCGGTTACAAGCTCGCTGAATTTCGGCTGAATTTCGGCTTGCCTCGGGAGACCTCCGGGCCCAAAGTTTGCGCCGCTATGGCACTCAAGCCCAATCACATGGGCCCTGCCAAGATTCGACGCGCGGTTAGCTCAGTGGTAGAGCACTTCCCTGACACACCTTCCGCCGCTCCGGAAGAATGCGTCTCGAATACTCGATTTTCGGGTGATCGCAAGCCCTTGAAAGGTTGCGCGTCTAACGTTGCGCCTAACAAACTGTCTAACAGCCCCCGCTTTGTGCGTCTCGACACCACCCTTTGGCGCTCGACGGGGACAGGTGAATTGTGGTTCATTGGAAGGGTGGACGGCCGGGTCAGATGGAAGCCCCTTGGGACCGCCGACCGCCGCATCGGAAGAATCCGAGCCGCCATGAACGCCACCGATGGCATGAACGGAAATCACGCGGTCTTCCTCGTCGAGGATGGCCGTTACCACCTGATTCCTGCCGGTCCTGCCGAAGACCCACCCGCCCGCCTGCTCCCGTGCATCCGGGAGAAACCGCTCGCCGAACTTCTGGCCGAGCAAAAACCCGCGCAAGCTCCATCCCGTGCGGATGCAGAACCGCCCGCCGCGACTGGGATGCCAACCCTTCGCGAGCTCGTCCGCCGGTGGCGTCTGGCCCAGGAGGGTCGCGCACCCGCCACGCTGGAGAAACACGATTTCACGATCTCCACTCTGGATCGGTATCTCGACCTCGACCGACCGGTCTCAGAGTACAGGCCCCAAGATGTGCGTGAAGCAGCCGCGAAGGCCCGCTCGCGCGGGCTCAAGGGTCAAACGATCAACGAGACGGTCCTCCGGCTCCTTCGAAACGCCTTCCATCTGGCGGTTGAGGACCACCTCATCGCCTCCAATCCGGTTACGAGCGTAAAGGGCGAACGCCGCGATCCCATTGTTCGCAAGCAACTCGCCTGGGAAGACGCAAACCGGGTCCTTGAGGACATCAAGAGCCGCTCCCTTGAATCCTACCTTCAGTTGAAGTTCATCCTGTTGCTCGGTGTGGGCAAGGCCGAGGCAAAGGGCCTGACGGGCGGTGCTGTGAATTGGACCACCTCCAAGATCGCCTTCGTGCGGAAGAAAACCGGCGAACCGTTCGAGGTGCCGATCTACCCGTGGGCCAAGGAATTCATCCGTCAGTTGGAGCCTCGCTTCCAGCCCGGGGTTCCGGTCTTCGACTGGCGCAATCCTCGACGCGCACTGATCACAGCCTGTGAACACTGCGGTGTTGCCCCAATGACGCCGCTTTCGCTTCGCCGAACCCTCATCGTGCATCTACTCGAACAGGGTGCGGAACCCCGGTTGGTTGCCCAGTGGCAGGGGCACCGCGACGCGACTCTGATCCACAGGACGTACGGCAAGCACATCAACTCGGCGCACGAGCGTGCCCAAATCGCACGACTCCACGCCGGTCACGTTCCTGAGTCATCCCAACCCCACCCCGGTCCAGCCCCACCGGGGGGTCATCAAGAGGGGCAAGATTCCGGCCGCTGAGGCCTCTCAGGTTCTGCCCTGCTCCCGTTTCGCCGGTTGCGGACTTGGCGGCATGGCCCTCGGTCTTGGGCTTCACTGACCTCAGCGCGGCCCATCGGATCTCCAGCAACGCCAAGATTCGTCTCCCCCAGGCTCAGCCCGGTCGATGACGCAGACTTCCAGATCCCCTCCCGGCTGGTCGGATCCGTCCTGACGTCTACACTCCGCGCATGAAGGCTCGAACACTGGTCGTCGCAATGTTCTGGCCGGTTGGCTTCGCGAGCCCGGCCGTCGCCCAGGACGCCCGAATCGCGATTGTAGCGGATTCG
>CAIMTB010000419.1 GCA_903844265.1 uncultured Verrucomicrobiota bacterium | reverse complement strand
CGACGAGGCCCGCCTTTCGCCGGAGGTACGGGCTCGTCGCGACGCGCTTGAAGCAGACATTTCCAAGTTGCGCGAATCAAGGGTCGCGATGGGTGACGAGGCCTACTTCGCCAGGCTTGAACCGCTGCTTCTCGACCTCGCGAGAATCTACAAGGACTGAAGGAGTACCGTTCCGGCTGCCTATCATTCGGAGCGGTGCATCTCACGCCGCCTTTCCGCCGGCTGCGACGCATCACGCCCATCCTCTGCCGGGCTCAGCTCCCGGTCTCCTTCGTCAACCCCAAGCGACCCAGCAGCTTCCCGTGGATCCCGCCGAACCCACCGTTGCTGAACACGCACACCACATCGCCACTGCGCGCGCCACCCACGACGTGGTCGACGATGGCATCCACGTTCGGCAGGTACGCCGCAGCCCGCCCACGCAGTCGCAGATCGGCGATCAGCTTCTCGGGATTCAATCTCTGGTCCACCGGCAGTTGTTCGAGCCTCGCCACCTCGGCCAGAACCACCTCGTCCGCGAACTCAAGCGCATCGACGAGCTCGGTCTGGAAGATGTTGCGCCGCGTGGTGTTCGACCTGGGCTCGAACACCGCCCAGAGCCGCCGGCCACGAAACCGCACTCGCAGTGCCCGGATGGTCTCGCGGACCGCCGTGGGATGATGGCCAAAATCGTCCACGACCGTCACCCCTCCCGCCTCACCTCGCGTCTCGAGGCGACGCTTCACGCCGCGAAAGGTGTCGAACGCCGACTGGATCTGAGGATCCGTGAACCCGCAGTGGCGTGCGCACGCCGCCACGGCCAGCGCGTTCCGGACATTGAATTCGCCAACCAACGGGATCGTGAATTCTGTCGACGCCAGCATGAAGCGGGACACATCCGGTCCCAGTTGCACAGCCGTCCCGCGGAAATCATTGGCCTCGCCCAGCCCGAATCGCTTGGCCGGGTAATGCTTCGCCTCCGCCAGCAACGGCACGATGTTCGCGTCGTCGCCGTTCGCCAGCAGGAGCCCGTTGCGCGGTATCAACCGGATGAAATGGCTGAACGACCGTTGGATCGCGGCCAAATCATCGAAGATGTCCGCGTGATCCATCTCAAGGTTGTTCACGATCGCAACCTCGGGCCGGTAATGAACGAACTTGCTCCGCTTGTCGAAGAACGCCGTGTCGTATTCGTCACCTTCCAGGATGAACCACTCGCTGTCCGTGAACCGCGCCCCCTGTCCGAGATTCTCGGGAATCCCGCCGATCAGGAAACTCGGGTTTCGCCCGTTGTGCTCGAACACCCAGGTCAACAGCGACGTCGTGGTCGTCTTTCCATGCGTCCCCGTCACCACCAGCGAGCGGCGGCCCGGCAGGAAAAAATCCCGCAGCACCTCGGGCAGTGACCCGTACCGCAGCTTGCGCTCAAGCACCGCCTCCGCTTCGGCGTTCCCACGCGAAATGGCGTTCCCGATCACCACCAGATCCGGGTTGTGCGTGAGATGTGACTCCGAATACCCCGACATGACCTCGATCCCTCGCGACTCAAGAAACGTCGACATCGGTGGGTAGACGTCGCGGTCCGAACCCGTCACCGAGAATCCCTGCTCCTTCATCGCAGCGGCCACCGCGGCCATGGCCGTCCCGCAGATGCCCGTGAAATGAACCGACCGGATGGGTGCCAGCACGCCCCCAATCATGGACCGCGCCCAATCCTCGGGAAGCGCAAAGAAGACGAACTATAAAACAGAAGACCTGTCCCTTTATTATATTAACGCCTCGCCGGTCGATCGCTTGACGCATCGGGGACTATAAATAAAGGGACAGGTTTTTTATATGCTTGACTCGGCATCTCCTCTCCTCTTGTCTCCTCCCATGCGTGCGCGTCGTCTCAAGCTCCCCCAGGGCAGGCCCAGCGCCTTCTATCACTGCCTCT
>CAIMTB010000418.1 GCA_903844265.1 uncultured Verrucomicrobiota bacterium | reverse complement strand
TGCTGATCCTCGACGAGCCCACCAGCAGCCTGACGCAGCGCGACGCCGAGAACCTCTTCGCCGCGGTCCGACGACTTCGCGACCGCGGGGTCAGCATCATCTACATCAGTCATTTCCTTGAGGAATGTCAGGCCGTCTGCGACCGCTTCACCGTCCTGCGCGACGGCGAGAGCGTGGGGGAAGGGCGGATGAAGGACGCCTCCCTCGGTGGGATCATCCGGATGATGGTCGGTCGCGACGTGAACGAAATCTACCCGCGGATTCCGCATTCATTCGGTGAGCCGGTGCTCGAAGTGCGCGGGTTGGCGGGTCGTGAACGACCGGCCCTGGCCTCGTTCACGCTCCGCGCTGGCGAGATCCTCGGGCTTGCGGGACTCGTGGGGGCGGGGCGGACCGAAACCTTGCGCGTGCTGTTCGGACTCGACGAGACGCGTTCCGGCTCGGTCCATGTGCTGGGGCGCGAATCCACCGGACTCGATCCGACGCAGCGCCTCACCGAGGGCGTTGGGTTGTTGAGCGAAGATCGAAAGGAGGAGGGGCTGCTCCTGGGTCGGAGCCTCGCAGACAACCTCACGCTTACACGCCTGGCGCCGGTGAAACGATTCGGACTGGTCAATGACCGGCTCCAGCAGGACCTGACGCGGACCTGGATGACGCGGCTCGACGTTCGGGCGCAGGGGCCGGAGCAGGCGGTGGGCGAGTTGTCCGGCGGCAACCAGCAGAAGATCGCCATCGGCCGCCTGCTCCACCACGACGCCCGGGTTCTGCTGCTCGACGAACCGACGCGCGGCATTGACGTCGGCAGCAAGGCGCAGATCTATCGACTGGTCGGCGAACTCGCCGCGCAGGGTCGGGCCGTGGTGTTCGTCAGTTCCTACCTCCCGGAACTCATGGGCGTCTGCGACACCATCGGCGTGATGTGCCGCGGCACCCTGGTGGAAATCCGGCCGGTGTCGGAATGGTCGGAACATTCCATCATGGCAGCCGCCATCGGCCAGCCCTCCTCACCGCCGAACCGATCCGCGGATCGGCCTTCTCCCTGAACCGCGACATGAACAATCGCCTCTCCCGCATCTTCGCCTCGCTGGGTCCGTTCATCGGGCTGGCCTTCGTGATCGGCCTCTTCTCGCTGAGCAACGAGGTCCGGCCGTTTTTCCTCACCGGCGGCAACTTCAAGATCATCCTCACCCAGACCGTGATCGTGGCGGTGGGGGCGCTCGGGATGACGTTGATCATCGTGAGTGCGGGGATTGATCTCAGCGTGGGATCGTTGGTGGCGCTTACAAGTGTGGTCGCTGCCCGGCTCGTCCTGGGCATGGCCGCACCGGAGTTGACCCCGGCCGACATCCGCGATCCGGCGGCGCTCTTCTCACGCTTGAGATCGCCGCAGGATTCCGTGTCCCGCTTTGTCGTGGAGAAACTTTCCGACGACGGGCGTCGTGAACTCGCGACGCCGGCCGCTGCACCTTCGGCGATCGTGCGCGACCTGAATGCCCTGGTGATGGGCCCTGAGTTGCAGGCCGGGGGGCGATTTGAGGGTGTGACTCTTCGTTCGGGCACGCGCGTCCTGTTGGCCCAGGCGAACCGTTCCCGCGATGCCCAGGCCCGGTTGAACCGCCTCCTGCTCGAGGATGCCTTTCCTGGGGAATTGACGACGCTGCGCCCGTTCTGGGTGGTCACGACGCTGACCTGTGTCATGACGATTCTGGCCGGGGGCGTGGTCGGAATGGTGAATGGCGTGACCATCGCCCGGTTCCGGATGCTGCCGTTCATCGTGACGCTGGGGATGATGGGCGTGGTGCGCGGGGCGGCGAAGTGGATGGGGAAGAACCAGACCGTGAATCCGCCGGCCAGCCCGGTGAACGATCTCATGGCGCTCACGGATCCGCAGCATCTCTTCCCGCTCCCGCTCGGCGTGTGGGTGGCGCTCGCGCTCGCGGTGGTCATGGCGGTGGTGCTGCGCCGGTCGGTGTTCGGTCGCTACATTTTCGCGATCGGCTCGAACGAGGCGACGGCCCGCCTTTGCGGCATCCGGGTCCAGCGGCAGAAGATCCTGATCTATTCCCTGGCCGGACTTTTCTTCGGGCTCGCGGGACTCATGCAGTTCTCGCGACTCACCCAGGGCGATCCCTCGGTGGCGATCGGGCTCGAACTCGACATCATCGCCGCGGTGGTCATCGGCGGGGCCAGCCTCAGTGGCGGCACAGGCAGCATCGCCGGCTCGATGATCGGCGCGTTCATGATGGCCGTCCTCCGCAACGGCTCGAACCAGATGGGTTGGCCCACCTACATGCAGGAAATCATCATCGGCATCGTGATCGTCCTCGCGGTCGGCCTCGATAAGTGGCGCCAGATCCGGTCGGCGCGAAGGACCGGGTGAGGGCAGGGGGCGCCCGCCGGCAGGTCAGCAGTCAGTTCGCCAGTGTTCACGGGTTCCGGACTGCGGGTTGCCGCGCTTTCCCGACTACCTCAGCTCCCCCGGGAAGCCGATTTGCCGGAGCGCTTCATACACGACAAGCGCCACGCAGTTCGAGAGGTTCAAGGACCGCGCTTCCTCCCGGAACATCGGGATTCTCAGCCAACGGGCGCGGTTCGCCTCGAGCAGGGACTGTGGCAAGCCCGCCGTCTCACGTCCGAACACAAGCCAGTCGCCGGCCGTGTAACGGACCTCGTCGTAACGGTGCGATCCGCCACCCTCGATGAACCATATTTGTGATCCTGGCGCGATGGTCGTGGCCAGCGCGGTCCAGGAGGTCCATCGCCGCCAGTCCACATGGCGCCAGTAATCCATCCCGGCCCGCTTTAGCGTGGCGTCGTCGAGGCGGAATCCGAGCGGTTCGACGAGATGCAGTTCGACCCGGGTGGCGGCGCAGAGGCGCGCGATGTTGCCGGTGTTTGGCGGGATTTCAGGTTCCAACAGAACCACCCGCAGAGCTGCTGGAGTCGAACCGGCAGAGGGTGGGTTCGCGCTCATTCGCCGAGGGGTTCCTGCGGTCGCTCGCCTCGCTCGGTGGCGTTGCTGCCGCGCGGGTAATGGACCCGCAACAGGACCAACCCGAGCGCGGGCGCGGTCATCCCGGCACAGCTCCGGTCGCGGCGTCCAAGGATGTCCGGGATCGACTCGGGCGCGATGCGACCGAGGCCTGCCTGGACGAGAGTGCCCGCGATGCTGCGGCACATCTTGTAGAGGAACCCGTCGCCATCGATCACGATTGTGATCTCCGAGGCGCGTCGGCGGACATCGCAGCGGGTGAGGGTGCGGTGGGTGCTGGCGCGGGCGTAGCCGGGGTTGGCGGTGAAGGAAGCGAAGTCGTGTCGTCCGATGAAGTGGCGGGCGGCAGCGCGCATGGCGGCGAGGTTGAGCGGGCGGGGCACGTGCCAGGCGAAGTGCTGGATCAGCGGGTTCATCGCCGGCGCGTTCCAGATCCGGTAGTGGTATTCCTTGCCGCGGGCGTCAAACCGCGCATGGAACCCGGCCCGGGTTCGCGCGGCGGCCATGATGCGGATGTCCTTGGGCAGGTGGGCGTTGAGCGCGAGCACGGACTTCCGGGGCGTCATCCGCCATTCGCGTTTCGGCAGGTCGACGTGGGCGACGAGGCCGAGCGCATGGACACCGGTGTCGGTGCGGCTGGAACCTTGGAGCGGGCCTGCCCCCGGGAACAGGTGTTGGATGGCTCGTTCGACCAGTTCCTGTACGCCCTGGCCGCTTTTCTGGGTCTGCCAGCCCTGGTATTGGGTTCCGTCGTAGGCGATGCGGAGACGGAGTCGGACCGTGGGTGTTGGGACTGCGGCGGAGGCCTGGGCGTTCACGCGGACAGAGGGTCGCCTGGCGCGGCGAGGCCGGAGGACTGGGCTTCGAGGTAGCTTTGGAGAAGAACTGCCGCGGCGGAGGAGTCGACGCGACCTCGCCGATCCTTCGAGCGCTTTCCTGACTCCGCGAGCATGCGATGAGCCTGGGTCGTGGTGAGGCGTTCGTCCCAGGAGCGGATCGGGATGGCGATGGTCTCTTTCAGCCAGTGGACGAATTCCTCGACCTTTTGGACCGCGGGTCCGTACGAGCCGTCCATGTTACGGGGCATGCCGACGAGGATCAGGGCGATCTCGCGTTCCTGGATAAGCTTCCGGATCCCGCTCAGGAGCGAGGCCTTGGGTTCCGCGGGCAGGAAGTCGAGCGGGTGCGCAAGCATCCCGAGTTCGTCGCTGACAGCGACGCCGATGCGGACCGTGCCGTGGTCGAGTGCCAGGATTCGCATGCCAGGGGTGGGGTGTGCGGGGGATTCAGGGGTTGCGGACGAAGGTGTCGTGCAGCGAGCCGCGATCGGTGCGGACGACCGTTCCTGTCCCGATACCGTTGCGCTGGAACCAGCCCACGGCCGTCTCAAGGGCGTATTGGACCGAGGCGGTCTTGGCGGGGACGGGGTTGGTATCCTGGCGGTTCATCTTGTGGATTTCGAGGATGGCTCCCTCGGGGTCGAGGTAGGCCACGTCGATTTCGATCGGCACGTTTTTCATCCAGAAGGCGGTCTGGTGGGGGCGGGCAAAGACGAAGAGCATTCCTTCGGTTTCGGGCACGTTGGTCCGCCACATCAGGCCTTTCTGGATCGCCGCGGCGGTCATCGCCAGTTCCGCGTTCAGCTCCTTGGCACCGAGGTAGAGGCTGAGCCGGGGCAGACCCGTCTGCGGCCGGCCGTCATCAAGCAAAGCCAAGGTCGAATCGGCGGAAGATGAAGACGAACGCGAGGCCGCGAGTGCGGCGGGCGTGTGCCGATCGCAGCCCGCGAAGGCGAGAAGCGAAGAGGCGAGGAGGATGGCAGCGGTGTGACGGTCCACGCACCCACCTTGAACGGTCGGCCGCTTGCAGGCAACAGGCGCGGTGATCCACAATAAGGGGACAGGTATTGTATTAATAATAAAGGGACAGGTCTTGCATTTGCATCGGGGGACGTTTCTGGAATCCACGTTCCGGCTTGCCGTCATGGGCCTGGTTGGCTGAGGTTGAGCGCGATTCTCAGCGGAGGGTGCGCATGTACAAAATCATCGGCGGCGATCAGAAGGAATACGGTCCGGTCAGCTTCGATCAGCTGGCGTCGTGGGTCCGTGACAATCGTGCAAACGGCCAGACGGTGGTCCAGAAGGATGACGGGCCATGGGTGCCGCTGGGGACCCTTCCCGAGTTTGCAGCGGTCCTGCCCGGGGCCACGGCCTTCCCGCCGGGGGCGGGTTATGCGCCGCCGGCTGCTGGATCCTCGGCGTCGATCGGTGTGGGTGGCGGTGTGGGTGGCGGTGTGAGTGGATACGCGTCGGGGCCTGGACCAGGGACGGATACGTTTCGCGGGGTGGGGGGTGGCCGCGATGCTGCCGGGGCGGTTCAGGGGCCGGCGACGGCATTGCTCGTCACGGGGATTCTTGGTGCGATTGCGGTTCTTATTGGAGGGGCGCTCGCCATGTCTGGGGTGGGTGCCACGGCTCCAGCGGGGGATCTGCCACCGGAGTTGCAGAAGGTGGTGGAGATGCTCCGCCAGCTGCAAAGCCCCGCCATGGTTGCGATCGACTCGATCATCAAGCTTGCGGTTGCCGGGCTGATCATATTTGCGTCGTCCAGGCTGAAGAAGCTCGAGAGTTTTCCCGTGGTGGTGACCGCGGCGATCCTGGCGATGGTACCCTGCACATCCCCTTGCTGCTGCGTTGGATTGCCGGTTGGCATCTGGGTTCTGGTGGCGATCTTCAAGCAGGACGTGAAGTCGTCGTTCCGCTGAGCCCGGAGGGGTGAACCTCGCTGGATGAATTGAACATGCTCCCAGCCAGTCCTGGTCCCGGGACGGCAGCAGCAGAGGCCAGCCGCCGATGGATGGGGTGGGGGTTGGCGATTGCCGTGGTTGTGGTTGCCGCCGTGTTCGGGCTGTTGCTTTTTTTGCATCGACCCGAGGGCCAATTCTTCTACCCGCGATGTTCGTTCCACGAGACGACAGGCTGGCTGTGCCCCGGTTGCGGCGGACTGCGCTCGGTGCATGCGCTGATGCACGGTCGCCTTGCGGAGGCAGCGCGTTGCAACGCGTTGTTCGTGGTCGGGTCACCTCTGCTCGCAGCCTGGTGGATGTTGATCCGCGTCCTGACCGGTTCGTCGCCAACCGTCGGACAGCGATCGGTCTGGGCGCTGTTTGCGATCTCCATGGTGTTCACCGTGGTGAGGAACCTTCCCCTCCCGGCCTCGTCCTGGCTTGTCCCGTGAGCCTGGTGCGTCGATGCGAATCCTGATCGTCAAGCTCTCCGCGATCGGCGACGTGGTGCACACATTGCCGGCGTTGACGACGCTGCGGCGTCACTTTCCCGAGGCACGGATCAGCTGGCTGGTCGAGGCGGCCGGGGGCGAGTTGATCCAGGGCCATCGGGCATTGAGCCACCGCATTCTGCTTCCGCGCCATGAGTGGAGGCGGCTTTCCAGGGGGGGGCGCTGGTGGGCGTCAGTGGCGCAATTTGTGGGTTTTTTGAGGGAATTCCGGCAGGAACGATACGATCTCGCCATCGATTTCCAGGGACTCGCCAAGAGCGCTGTCTGGATGGCCTTCGCCCGAGCTCGGAGAAAGGCGGGCTTCGGGTCCGGCATGCAGAGTCGGGAAGGCGCATGGCTCGCCTTGAACGAACGGGTGCCCCCGGTCTCACCTGACATCCACGCGCTCGAACGGGGACTCCTGTTGCTCGAGTCTGTCGGTTTTTCAAGGCTCCCGCTGAGGTACGATCTTGAGCCTGGCCCCCAGGCCGCGGCTGAGGTTGTGCCGCTGCTGCACGCGGTCGGGGTGGGAGATGGCGTGCCATTCGTCGTGGTGAACCCGATCACGCGCTGGCCCACGAAGGATTGGGAACCCTCGCGGTTCGCGAGCGTTGTCGATGCGTTGGAAGGCGCGGGTCTCCCCGCGGTGTTCACAGGTGCGCCAGGGGATTGCGAGGCCATCGATGCGATCGCGGCACACATGACATCGAAGCCACGGCGCCTCGAGGGGCGAACGCGGTTGGCGGGATTGGCGGAGCTCTGTCGCCGCGCCCGCGTGGTCCTGAGCACCGACACCGGCCCGATGCACATCGCGGCTGCGGTGGGGACACCGGTGGTGGCTTTGTTCGGGCCTACCGCGCCGTGTCGGACGGGGCCGTATGGTGAGGGGCACGTCGTGATCCGGGCGGGGCTCGACTGCAGTCCGTGCTTCAAACGCCGCTGTGAGACGAAGCGCCACGAACCGCGCGCCTGCATGCTTCGGATCGAGCCGTCGGCGGTCGTGGCCGCTGTCTTGAGGCAGGCGGGGCGCTGAAGAAGCCGTGTCTATTGGGCTTTGATGCGGATGCTTCCGGCGCTGGTATGAAGTTTGAGCATTGGGCCGCCCCCGTTGGCCGGGCCCTTCAGCGAGTGGTGATGATCGGATCGGCCGGCCGAGGAGGTGATTGGGATATCGCTGCGGACAGTCCCGGCACTGGTGGAAGCGTCGAGCTCGAAGCCTGTTTTTGCCGGAAGTGTGACGCCGATACTGCCTGCGGAGGACTTGAGGGTGATGTCGCCCCTGGGGGCCGAGGTGAATTTTGCGGTGATGGATCCCCCGCTGGTGGTTGCTTCGATCGGGGCCGAGGCGCTCGCGACCTCGATCGAACCGCCCGAGGTATGGGCCACGGTCGGAGCATCGATTCCTGACAGATGGATCGAACCGCCCGAGGTCTTGACCTCGAGGCGGGTTCCCCTGACGTCCTCGACCGTGATGCTTCCCCCGGAGGTGCCGATATCCGCTGAGCCAGCCAGGTGCGCGGCTTTGATGGATCCGCCGGAGGTCCTGGCATGGATGTTGAAGTTGCGGGGCAGTTTCACGTGGATCGTGACCTCGAGGTTCGGGCCGAACCATTTCCAGCGGTCAACGCCGGTCATCGCCGCGTCGACCCGGATCGTATTTCCGTCCTGCGTAAATCGCACCTGGTGCCTTTCCAGGAGACTGCGTCCCTCATCGGAGGAAGCCCGCGGAATCCTGCGGATGACTTCGATCTCGGCCGTGGTGCGGTCTTCGCCCGTGATCTCGAGGCTGCCGCGGTCGGCTTTGAGGATCAGTTTGCCGCCGTCTGGGGCTGGGAAACTCCTCCTGATCGTCTCGTCCGGGGCCTCCGCGGCATGGAGGGCTGGCGTGGTGGTGGCGAGGAGTATGAGCAGAAGGGCTGGGCGGGGCAGGACCTGGAATCTCATGGCGTCACCACACGCCCGGTCGGGGCCGGGTTGCAAAGCTTTTTCGGAGCTGGCGAAAGAACGAGTCCTGCCGACGAGCCGTTGCAACCATTTCGTCGCGCATTGAGGCGGGGCGATTCCCGGAAGTTCTGATTTGAGTCAAGGCGTCTGATGACGAGAATGGTGTGACTTCCACCGTGCATGCCAACCGTCTTTCGGGGCTCGGAATCGACCGGGTGCGGGCCGTCGCAGGACGGCTTGGCGCTGTTGCGCTGATGGGGATGGCCCTGTTCACGGCGCGTGGCCAGGGGATTCCGGACTACGAACTGCCGCCGATCGAGTACAGCGCGCGCATCGCGACCAATCAGATTTCGCGGCTTGAAGCGGAGCTGAACAAGCACCGGCCGAAGGTCACCGAGGGACCGTTTCTGCGCTGGCTGCTCGAGCAGGCCGGGGTGCCTGTGGAGTCGCAGATGCTGGTTTTTGCGAAGACCAGCCTGCAGCGGGATCTCATCGCGCCCCGCCAGCCGAGGTCGTTGTTCTTCGCGGACGATCTCTACATCGGCTGGGTGCCCGGCGGGCTGATGGAAGTGACCACCATCGATCCCGATCTGGGCATGGTTTTCTACAAGCTCGATTCGCGGGATGTGACCAAGCCGCTGAAGTTCGAGCGGGACAACGATTGTCTCGCCTGCCATGGGGGTTCGATGACGCGCAACTGGCCGGGGTTGATGGTCCGTTCGATCTATCCGGACGGGCGCGGAGAACCGATCACCTCGGCCGGTGGATTTCTCGTGAACCACGAGACGCCGATCGAACAGCGCTGGGGCGGTTGGTACGTGACGGGGAACCACGGGAGCGCACGGCACATGGGCAACTGCGTGGCCCACGAGGAAGGGCGCGACGCGGTGATCGACCGCGAGGCGGGGGCGAATCTCACCGACCTCTCGAAGTTCTTCAACACCACGCCCTATCTGCGTCCCGACAGCGACATCGTCGCGCTGATGGTCTTCGAGCATCAGGTGATGATGCACGACCGGCTTTGCGAGGGTGGACTGCGCGTGCGCAAGTGGAGCCATTACCAGCGGCAGCTGCAGAAGGAGATGGGCGAGCCGGTGGCGGAGGAGCCTGTGGGAACCGCCCTGCGCGTGCTCACCAGCGAGACGGACCGCGTCCTGGAGGCGCTGCTGTTCTGCGGCGAGTCCCCGCTTCCGGACGGCGGAATCCATGGCGCGGGAGATTTCGAAAAGGGATTCTCGCGTAATCGCCGGCCGGACGGCGCGGGACGAAGCCTCAAGGATCTGGACCTCAAGACGCGGATGTTCAGGTACCGGTGCAGCTACCAGATCTATTCCCAGGCCTTCGACTCGATGCCGGCGACCCTGCGGAAGAGCGTCTTCAAGAAGCTCAATCAGATACTCGTCGCCGAGCCTCCGCCGCGGCAGTTCGCGCACCTGCCGGCCGATGAGCGACGTGCGATCCGCGAGATCCTGATCGCAACCAAGCCCGACTTTGCGGAGACGGTGCAACCGGTCCGATGATCATTCCGGAGACGGGCCGGGCGGGTGCCTCGGAGAGAGCGGCCGGTCTGAGGAGGCTGAATCGCGTTGTGGGCGCGCGGACGACGCGGCACGGTGGGGCCCATGTCGAACCGGTCGCTGTCATCCACAAGGAGGCCCCGCCGGCCAAGGATTCAGGGGGCTGGGTGCTGAGCCCGCATCGCGTGTGGGATTCGCACATCCCGGAATGTTTTCCCTATGTCCGGTTCTCCACGAACACGGTGCCGGCCGGGGGGTGAACGGGGTTGGGACCGCCTGTGGCTGCGGTTCGTGGCGGGGTTGCAGCAGCGCATTGCATGGGAAGTGAAAAACCCGCCTGACGCAGGGTGCGCGAGGCGGGCTGTGGAGATCGATGGACGGCGAGGGCTGCCGCCGACCGGCGGCTAGACCGGCGGCTATTCCGCGACGAAACGGATGACCCGTTCCTTCTCGGACTTCTTGCGCTGGTTTTCGTCGAGGACCTTCTTGCGGAGACGGAGGTGATGGGGGGTGGCCTCGACGTATTCGTCGACGTCGATGTATTCGAGGGCGCGCTCGAGGGAGAGCTTGAACGGGGCGTTGAGCTGGATGCCCTTGCCGTCGCCCTGGGAGCGCATGTTGGTGAGTTTTTTCTCCTTCACCGGGTTGACCGGGATGTCGTTTTCGCGGGCGTTTTCGCCGACGATCATGCCGACGTAGACGGCATCGCCTGGCTCGACCATGAGACGGCCACGTTCCTGGACCATGTTGAGGGCGTAGGCGGTGGCGTCGCCGGAGTCCATCGAGACGAGGGATCCGTTCTTGCGGGCGGCGATTTCGCCGCGATCGGCGCCGTACTCGTGGAAGAGGTGGCTCATGACGCCCATGCCTCGGGTCTGGTTGACGAGGTCGGTCTCGAAGCCGATGAGGCCGCGCATGGGGACGAGGGCCTCGATTGAGACCGAGTTGCCGACGTGGTTCATGTTGACGATCTGGGCCTTCCTGAGGGAGAGGTTTTCCATGATCGCGCCGAGGTTTTCGGTGGGGACCTCGACGTACAGTTTCTCGATGGGTTCGAGGGGATCTCCGTTGGGGCCCTTCTGCCAGAGCACTTCGGGGCGGGAGACGAGGACCTCGTGGCCTTCGCGGCGCATCTGTTCGACGAGGATGGCGATCTGCATTTCGCCGCGGCCGGAGACGGCGAATATCTTGGGGTCGCTGGTCTGGGCGATACGGAGGGCGACGTTTGTGCGGACCTCCTTGACGAGGCGTTCCCAGATGTGCCGGGCGGTGACCAGTTTGCCGTCGAGGCCTGCGAGCGGGCCGTCGTTGACGACGAATTCCATCTGGATCGTTGGCGGATCGATGGGGATGTAGGGCAGGGCGCCGCGCTCCGCTTTGTCGGCGATTGTTTCGCCGATGAAGACGTCGTCAAAACCGGTGAGACCGACGATGTCGCCGGCGTGGGCCTCCTCAATTTCGATCCGCTTCAGGCCCTCGAAATGGTAGATCATCGTGATCTTGGCCTGGGTGATCCGGCCGTGGCCGTGGAGGCAGGTGGCGGGTTGGCCGACGCGGACCTTGCCCTCGACAATTTTGCCAAAGGCGATACGGCCGAGGTAGTCGGAGTAATCGAGGTTGGCGACGAGGACCTGGAATCCTTCGCCGGCCTTGGCGCGGGGCGGCGGGATGAACTTCATGATCGCGTCGAACAGCGGCTCCATGGTGCCGGTGACATGATCGAGTTCGAGTTTGGCGTAGCCGGCCTTGGCGGAGCAGTAGACGAAGGGGAAATCCAGCTGTTCGTCTGTGGCGTTGAGCGAGATGAAGAGCTCGAACACCTGGTCGAGGACCTTCTTTGGATTGGCGTTTTCGCGGTCGATCTTGTTGATGACCACGATTGGTTTGGCGCCAGCCTCGAGGGCCTTTCGGAGCACGAAGCGGGTCTGGGCCTGGGGGCCTTCCGCGGCGTCGACCACGAGCAGGACGCCGTCGATCATGTTCATGATGCGCTCGACCTCCCCTCCGAAGTCCGCATGTCCCGGGGTGTCGACAATGTTGACGTGGTAGTTCTTGTACTTGAACGCCGCGTTCTTGGCGCGAATCGTGATGCCCTTCTCCCGCTCCAAGTCCATCGAGTCCATGATGCGCTCCTCCGAGGCTTTGGCCTCGTTGGCGCGGAAGGTGCCGGATTGTTTCAGGAGGCAGTCGACCAGAGTGGTTTTTCCGTGGTCGACGTGGGCGATGATGGCGATGTTGCGGATGTGTTGCATGCGTGCGGAAAGCGTTCCCGGGATGTGCCGGGCCGGCCATCCTAGCAGCCGGCGACCGAGCGGCAAGCACTGGAAATTGGCGAATGCCCGAGCCTGATGGGCTTCGGACCACTTGCCGAGGGTCGCGGGTCCTATGTTCCTGCGATGGGTGGTCTGGGTTTGGGCTTCTCCAGACGCCTACCAGCTGCGGCCCTCGACCCGGAACAGCTGGGTCTTTTTCCGGGCCCAACGGACCGCGATGAACGCGATCGCCATGGCCAATGCGGCCGCGGCGATACCGGGTTGGTAGGTGAAGCGCCGTTCCGCCGCGGAGCGGACGAGGGTGTCGAGGACAGCGATCGCCTGGGCCACCAGAAAGAACCCCTCGAACTCCCGGCCCAAGGCATAGCGCCAGGAGTATCCGAAGGAAGGTGGACGCCAGAGAGTCGGGTTGGGAAAGAAGGCCGGGGTGCGTTCGGCCCAGTTCCGGAACGCGTTGCCAAACTTGCCTTCCAGGAAGCTTTCCTCCGTGTAGATGACACGTTCGTGGTAGGCCCAAAAGACGACGGCGACCAGGGCCCATAGAGGAAGCGAGCATGGAATGGCCGCAAGCCCCAGCCAGCTCAGGCAGTTTCCAAAATAGAGCGGGTTTCGGACCATGCTGTAACTGCCCTCGGTGTTCAGGGATCCTGCAACCTGCTCCTTTCGGTTGCGGCCCGATGTGTGGCTTGGGACGTGGGCAATGGTGACGAGTCGGACGATCTGCCCGGCCAGGGCCAAAATTGTGCAGACGGCGAGCCATGCGCCGTATCGTTCCGGACCGCCCATGGGATAACCATTGCGGAGCAACACCGCGAACGCGGGCAGAAGGATGACCACAGGGAGGTAGCCACGTTGGGCGAACAGCCATTGACCGTCCCTCTGGAGTCGGTTGCGCAGCATCATAGTCGCGAAATCAAGCGGCCGCCCGGAGGGGAGGCCTCGGGGAGGCTCTCTTGAGCGGTGCCCGGCCGGACAGGAAAATTTTCATCTCGGGGGTGCACGGGAGCTGGCGGCGAAGGGGAGGTCGCCATTCAACTTGCGTACGAATCCTTGCTTCGAGACGAGCCTCCGGGAGAGGTTCGCGAGGGCCGATTTCCAGTCCCTTACGCTTATGCCACCCGTGAAACGTCACACCCCGCGAGCCGGCATTCGACCGGCAAGAAGCTCTTCAACCATTCTTTTTGCTGCTCCGCTGGCGGCACTGCTGGCCGTGTTGGCCATGGCGGGATCCTCCAGTCGGGCTGAGGATTCGGATCGCTTCCGCCCCTACATGCAATGGCGGAGCTACGAATGGGACACCATCTGGGGCGTCGACGACGCCAATGGGATCAGCGTTGGTGCGAATCTTGACCTGCACTGGGGCGGGGAGTTGGCGCTGGACGCCTTCCAGCTTGGACTTCGGAACACGTCGGACAAGTTGGTCGCCGAGCTCACGGCGATATCGCTCGTTCCCCAGGCGCGTTTCCGTTGGCCCATGCTCGACAATCGTCTGGTGCCGTATGCCATCGCGGGTGTCGGCGCGAGTCTCGTCCAGTTCAACGACCGCAAGTCGGCCGGCTTCGGCGTCGACATCAAGGCGGATGACTGGCGCATGGCGATCGCGAGCGGGTTGGGCATCGAGTATTTCCTGGACGACGAAATCGCCTTCGGCTTCGAGGGGAAGTATATGTTGATCGATCCCCTCGAGACCTCGATAGGCGGGGTGGCGGGCGAGCGGGACATGTCGTCGTTCATGCTGTCGTTCGGGCTCCGGCTTTACTTCGACGAGAACAATCCGCGGCCGCTGGCGGACGTCCCGGATCGGCCGGCTTCGTCGAGGTTCTATTTTGGCATGCGGGCAGGGGCGCACACCATCCTCGACGGCAACTGGGGACCGGGGGTGAAGCTGGCTCCGCTCGCGAATTCCTGGGCGCACTCGCTCAACCAACACTACGGATTCACCCTGGGCATGAACCTCAATCCGAACTGGTCGGTGGAACTTGGGTTGGACGGTGGTGAGACCGACATCCGCATCGACGACAAGTATGAGGTCGGGGAATACGCGCAGGCGGCGGTCATCCCGCAGATCCGGTACCGGTATCCGATCGCGCGCGGTCGCTGGGTTCCGTATGTGCTTGCGGGTGGTGGAATGCTCTATGCTGAGTTCAATGACGCCAAGCCGCAGAGCGTGCTGTTCCCGGGCATTGATCCCAAGGGCTTCTACCCCGTTGTTCGCGGAGGCCTTGGGCTCGAATACTTCATCACCCGCAACTTCTCGTTCGCGGGGGAAGCGAATTACCAGTACACGTGGGATCATGAGATCACGCTCCCCGGAAGGCCCACCATCCACGGTGATTTCTCGACGTTCCAGGCGTTGCTGATGTTCCGGGTGTACCTGTTCGACCTGTGAGCTCGCAATCGTCCCGGACCTTCCGGCAAGGCAGGTCGATCGCGCCATGCCCGGGTGGAAGTGGATCCGGCAGGGGCTGAACATGGCACCGCCGGAATCCAGCCGTCCACGGGCCGGGGCCGCTGATGAAACGGCGGATGACGCGATCATCGGAAAGGCGTTGCGCTGGTCGCTTGCGGCTCTCGTGGTGTTTGCGTTGGCCGTCGCGGTCGTCCTGCTGGTGGGCCGGCGGGTGGGGCGAGGTCCGGCTCGTCTGACTTCTCTTCAGCCTCCTACCCAGGCTCGAGCGGAAGCCTCGGCGGCCATTCCTGTCGTCCGGTTCGAGGATGTCACCGATCTCGCGGGAGTCAGGTTTGAGCATTTCAACGGCGCGACCGGGGACAAGCTTCTGCCGGAGACCATGGGGAGCGGGGTTGCGTTCTTCGACTTCGACGGCGACGGGGATTCGGATCTTCTGTTCGCGAACGGGGCTTCCTGGCCGTGGGCGACTCAGGAGCAGCGCCGGGTGGGCACGACACCGAGGCTGTTCCGCAACGACGGTGGACATTTCACCGACGTGACGGCGGGGTCGGGGCTTGAGATTTCGTTCCAGGGAATGGGGTTGGCCTGCGGTGATTTCGACAACGACGGGCGTGTGGATGTTTTCCTGACGGGTGTCGGGGACCAACGGTTGTTCCACAACGAGGGTGGAGGCCGGTTTCGCGACATCACGGTGGAGGCCGGGCTGAAGGGGTTGACCAACGCCTGGACGACGGGCGCGGCGTTCCTGGACTTTGATCGCGATGGTTTTCTTGACCTCTTTGTCTGCCACTATGTGCAGTGGACCCGGGAGATCGATTACGAGGTGAACTATCAACTGGTCGGGATTGGCCGCGCCTACGGTCCGCCGCTGAATTTTCCCGGCGCGTTCCCCGCTCTTTACCGGAATGACGGGCATGGGCGGTTCGTGGATATCTCCGAGGCGGCGGGGCTGCAGGTGCGCAACAAGGCGACGGGCCAACCCATGTCGAAGTCCCTGGGTGTTGCACCGGTCGATTTCAACAACGACGGATGGATCGACCTGATCGTGGCCAACGACACCGTCCAGAATTTCGTCTTCTCGAACTGCTGGAATGGGACCTTCGCGGAGGTGGGCGCGCAATCGGGGCTCGCCTTCGACCCATTCGGTGGTGCGCGTGGCGCGATGGGGATCGATGCCGGCCGCTTCACCGAGGACGACAGCCTTGGGGTGTCCATTGGCAATTTTGCCAACGAAATGCTAGCGCTCTACGTGACCCAGCCCGACGCATTGATCTTCGCGGATGAAGCGATCGCGCAGGGTGTCGGGGCGTCGAGCCGCCAGTCGCTGACGTTCGGTGTGTTCTTCTTCGACTACGACCTCGACGGCTGGCTCGATCTCCTGACGGTGAACGGTCACATCGAGAACGAGATCAACCGCGTCCAGTCGAGCCAGCATCACCAGCAGCCGGCACAACTTTTCTGGAACACCCGGGGGGCTGGACGCGCCGGCGGCTTCGTCCCCGTCTCACCCATGCAGGCCGGTCTGGACCTGTTCCAACCGATCGTGGGGCGGGGTGCGGCGTACGCCGACATGGATGGGGATGGGGATCTCGACGTGGTGATGGCGCAGAACAACGGCCGGCCCGTCCTGCTGCGGAATGACCAGGTGCTGGGTCACAACTGGGTCCGTTTCCGGCTCACGGGGACGCGCAGCAACCGGGATGCGATCGGTGCGTGGGTGCATGTCCGCTGGACCGGGCAGAGCCAGTGGCGGCAGGTCATGCCGACCCACGGTTACCTCTCGCAGTCCGAACTTCCTCTCACGTTTGGGCTTGGTCACGCCCAGCGCATCGAGGAGGTCGAGGTGGTGTGGCCCTCGGGAATTCGTCAGAAGATTCCGCCGTCTGAGATTCGCTTGAAGGCCTTGAACACCATCCGCGAGCCTCCGTTTTGAGCGGTCGGCGGCCGGGGAGGACGGGAAGTGGGCGGGACCCCGTTCCGGGGCCTATTCTTCGGGCAGGGCGATCACGCTGTTGGCGGCGTTGGTGCCGAGCTTGCCGGTCAGGGTGGCGGTCGGCGGCATGCCGAGCGCGTTGATGTTGTACTTCTCGCCGGCGAGCGATTTCGGGTAGCCGTCGTAGGTCTTGAGATCATCCGGACTGGGCGTCTCACCGGCGGGCTTGTTGTTTTCGAGAGCCCAGAGGCTTTTGGCGCCGTCGATCTTGCGGAGGTTCTGCTGGATCATCCTCAGGCGTGCGAGTTCCTGATTCTTCGTGATGTTGGGGATGATCGCGACCGCGAGCAGGCCGATGATGCCCACCACGATCATGATTTCGATCAGGGTGAATGCCGAGCGTCGGATGGGGCGTAGCTTCATAGGTTGCGCGCGCCGCTTACGGGATCGGCCCGGTTCGCGACGCGAAATCAGTCTCGTTTCTTCCGTCACCGTAGGTTCCGCTCCGGGCGGTCGTCAATGCGAACACCGACCCTCCGTGAAAGTTGCGTCTTGGCCCCGGTGGAGCCGGGGTGTAGGACTGAGTTACCGGGTACAAGGGGGCCAACCCCACATCAGCTCACTCCAGACCTTTCACGCCATGTCCATCCTGTTCGGCTGCGCCTTCGGATTCGCCGCGTGGTTCCTGGTCCGTTACCTCCTCGCGGGGCTTTTCACCGTCAACCAGAACGAATTGGCGGTGAAAACGGTCTTTGGGCGTGCCCAACGGATCGAAGGTGCCCACACCTCGGACGACCCCATCGCGGAGTCGCTCAATCCGGAGGAACGAGAGCGTTACCGATGGCCTCAGGTTCGCGTGATTGGTCCAGGCGGCCCCTACTTCAAGTGGCCTTGGGAACAGGTCCACAAGGTTTCGACCGCCGTCGAGACGGTGAGCATGGCCTACGACCCGGAGAATTCGAACGCCAACGAAGGCGGCACGGTTCTCGAAGCGGTGACCAAGGACCAACTGAACACCGGGCTCAGGGGCCAGATCCGCTACCGTGTCTCGGAGCGCAACCTCTACGCCTTTGTTTTCGGGGTGAAGAATCCCATCGCCCATGTGATGGGCTTTTTCATCTCCGTGTTGCGCGAGCGCATCGCCAGTTTCGAGGCGCCGGCCGTGGATGTCATCGAGGAGCTGAAAATCGGCGACCACGCCCTCTCGACGCCTGCCATCGGGGTGTCGATCAATGATCTCCGGAAGAACCTTCGGGATCTGAACGAGACCATGGACCGCGAGTGTGCCTCCTCGGCGGCGCGGTACGGAATGGTGCTCGACGCTTCGCTGATCACCGGCATCGACCCGCCCCATGAGGTCGAATCTGCGTTGGCCGCGATCAACACGGCCTACAACCAGGTGTCGTCGGACATCAGCCTCGCGCAGGCCGGGGCCGACCAAACACTGGTCCAGTCACGTCGTGCGGTGGAGATCGAGACGTTGCGCGCCCAGGCCGAGGTGGAGCCGCTCCTGGCCTTGGCGTCACAACTCCGCGAATTGCAGAAAGCGGGGCCGGGTGTCCTTGCCTCGTATCGTCGCAACGTGCGTCTCCGCCTCTTCCGCAAAGCCCGGCGCGCCATCGTGGAGGCTCGCACATGAATTTTCTCGCTGAAATCGCGGTGGCGGCGTTCGCCACTTTCATGGGGCTCTTCATCATCACCCCGCTTGTGAAGGCGTTCGCCCAGTTGCTGGGCATCTACACCATCATCCATGAGCGTCAGGTCCGGGTGTACGTGCTCTTCGGCAAGGTGATCGCCATCCTGGACGAGCCCGGGTTGCACCTCCTCTGGGTCAAGCTCGGATGGAAGGCGTTGTTTGTGAAGTGGCTCGGCCGGGTGGCGACCGTCGACCTGCGCCTCGATCAGGAATATCTGCGCAGCCAGGCCGTGAATTCGGAGGAAGGCGCTCCGATGGGCATTGGCATGTGGTACGAGATGTCGGTCGACGATCCGGTCTCCTATCTCTTCAAGAACACCGATCCCCGGGGATCGCTCGCGGCCAACGTCAGCAACGCCACCGTGCGCGGCCTGAGCAACATGAAGCTCGCCGACATGCTCGTGAGCCGCCACACCATGAGCCAGGCGGTCCGTAACGAGGTGACTCCCAAGTCCCGTGAATGGGGCTACCGCGTCGGGTCCGTCTACATCCGCAAGGTCCACTTCCGCGACGGCGCCATGATCCGCGGCATTGAGGCAAAGGTCGTCAACCGACTCCGCCAGGTCACGTCCGCGATCAAGCAGGACGGGGCGAACCAGGTCAGCGTCATCCGTTCCACCGCCGAGCGGCAGGCCGCCGTCGAGTTCGCCCGCGCGGCCGCCATGCGACCCAAGATCGTCGGGGACGCCCTGCGTGTGATCGCCGGCGATGGCGAGATTGCCGAGGCGGTGTTCGACGTCCTGGAGACCCAGAATCTCGTCGAAGGCGACGCGGAAGTCACGTTGGTCCCTGCAAGGCCGGAGCTGCTCGCACAGTTGCTTGCGGCCGAGGGAAAGCCGGAAGTGAAGCCGGCGAGCCCGGGATTGGTTCCGCCCAGCATGGGTTGAGGCGAAGGGACCGCCGCCCTCCATCGAGTCCCATCTGGTGCTGGCGGTCGGGCTTGAGGTTCCCGTACGATGTCCGAATGCAAACTGCGGGGCTGCGCCTGAACTCGACCCAATGGCTGATCTGCGTCATCGCATCGATCGGCTTTGCGTTCGACATCTATCAGTTGCTGATGCTGCCGCTGATTGTGGGGCCGGCCCTGCAGGAATTGGTGGGTGCGGCTCCGGGGTCGCCGGAGTTCCAGATGTGGACGAGCCGTCTGTTCTATTGGCCGGCGATTTTCGGTGGGTTGTTCGGGTTGCTGGGCGGGTACCTGACGGACCTGCTGGGGCGGCGGCGGGTCCTGACCTGGAGCATTCTGATCTATGCCGTCGGGGCATTTTTGTCGGCGTTCAGCACGAGTGTCTGGATGCTGCTGGTGTTCCGATGTTTTGTCTTCGTGGGTGTGTGCATCGAGTTTGTGGCGGCGGTGGCGTGGTTGTCGGAGTTGTTTCCTGATCCGAAGCAGCGGGAGCAGGTGCTGGGGTACACGCAGGCGTTTTCCTCCTTTGGCGGCATCCTGATCGCGTTTGCGTTTGGGCTTTGCGTGCAATACGGGCCGTCGTTGCCGGCCTTGGACTTGTTCGGTTGGTTCGGGGACGCGATCAAGGATCATCATGCCGCGTGGCGATACACCCTGGTGACGGGTCTGGTGCCGGCGTTGCCGCTGATGGTGATCCGGCCGTTCCTGCCGGAATCGCCGGCGTGGGTGGAGAAGCGCGCCAGTGGACGGTTGAAGCGGCCGAGTCTGGCGGCGTTGTTTTCCCCCGAGCTTCGGCGGGCCACGCTGGTCACCACGGCGATGTTTGCGCTGACGTATGGCGCGGCGTTCGGGGCGATCCAGCACATTCCGCGGATCATTCCCGGCCTCGCGGAAGTGAGGACCGCGGCGCTGGCGGCTTCGGCAAAGGCCATGGAAGGGAAGCCTGCCGATCAGCAGAAGAAGCTCGGGGCGCAGGCGGCGCGGCGAGTGGAGCAGTCGATGGCGGCGAAGGTGACGAAGGTCCAGGAACTCGGTGGGTTGTTCGGGCGCGCGGTGCTGGCGGCGTTGGCGGTGGCGTTCCTCACGAAGTCGGGGGTGCAGTTCTCGACGCTGGCGGGTTGGAGCATCGCGGTGGCGTGGCTGCTCTCGGAGACGCTGGCGGATTTCGGCGGGTCCACCATGGATCATCTGGTGCGTGCTGGCGTGGCGGTGGGGAGCGGTGCGGCCGCGGCGGGTGTGGTCCTCGGGCTTTCCAAGGGCCTGCAGCGGCTGGTGAAGCCGACGTCGGGGAACCTGATCCGGATTTTTCAGATTCCGGGCCTGGTGGTGATGGCCATCACGTTTGCCTATGCGGCGGTGGTGGGGTTGACGCCGCTGAAGGCGGGTATTTTTTTCGCGGGCTTCTTCACGGTGGCGCAGTTCAGCTTTTGGGGGAACTACCTGCCGCGCATCTATCCGCTGCACCTTCGCGGCACGGGTGAAAGTTTTGCGGCGAACATTGGCGGCCGCCTGATCGGCACTTCGTTTGCGTGGCTGACCACCACGTTGGCGACCACCACCGATCCCGCTCAGGCGTCCTCGCGGTTGGCCTACACGGCCGCGGCGGTTGGCACGGCCGTCTACGCGTTGAGCTTCGTGCTGTCGTTCTTCCTGCCGGAGCCCCCGGCGGAGGGGATGCCGGATTGATCCGCGCCGGGATCGGGATCGCGTCCTGATTCAGTTCGGGACGTCGCCGCCCCGTCGGCGTGGGCCGCCCAGAGGGTCAGATACGCCAGCCCAAAAAACGCGCCGAGCGTCCAGGGCAGGATCAGGCGAATCCTAGGCGCCCCGCCGGGAGTGAGGCCTCGGGCGATGTCGGTGAAGATCTGGAACGGCGCATGGATGGCGTCCCAGCTGTTCCAGCGTTCGAATCTGCCGAGGCTCACGCCGAGTCCGGCGAGCAGGGACACCACTCCGACGAATGCCCAGCCCACCCTCGCCGAGCATCGTTTCGCCACCGCTTCGTGGAGGATGCGAAGCGAAACCAGTCCGAGGAACAGTCCCGCGCCGCTGAACCAGACCATGAGGAGCAGGGCTTCCCAGAGTAGCCGATGGTTGGTGTACGACAGGTGGATGAAGTCGGTGAGGATGTAGGGCGAATTGGGGAGGAACAGGAGCCAGAGTGCG
Source organism: uncultured Verrucomicrobiota bacterium (assembly GCA_903844265.1). Taxonomy (GTDB): domain Bacteria; phylum Verrucomicrobiota; class Verrucomicrobiia; order Limisphaerales; family CAIMTB01; genus CAIMTB01. Next base: position 3,221 of record CAIMTB010000418.1, on the reverse strand, counting down.
GTTGGAATCCACGCCCGCCGCCAGCCGCCGTCATCGCGGAGCAGTGTCTCCGAGAGCAGCGCGAAACCGAGCGGGAGCGCCGCGAGGAACAGGTTCCAGACGAGGTAGAGGTGCGTCGCGCGACCCGTCAGCACGATCTCGAGAGCGGCGAGGACAAGGGCGCCGGCCGACATGGCGGCGACGGCGATCAGGCTTCTGCGGAAGGGATGGTTCATCGCGATTCAGACCCCCGCGCTGACGAACTGGCCGGGCGCCTTCGTCCTGGATTTGAGCGTGGCATCGATGACGCCCCCAAGGTGGGGCCTCCGCTCCAGCCTGCGTCGGAACCCGAGGTGTCGGAGTCGGGTGACCTGCACCAGAGGTGTCCAGACGCGATGGGTCTGACGGTTCCTGATGAGCCAGTGCCAGAATCGATTGGCGCGTTTGTAGAGCAGGCTCATGGCCAGGTAGGGGCAGACGGCCGCTGCGTCGGTCGGCCGCCGGCGCCAGATGGATTGCAGGGAAAACAGGCGGCGGTACAGCCAATCATAGCCGAGTTCCAATTCGCCAGGGGTCATGTGCCGTGGCTGGAATACCGCGTGGGCGGTGTCGTAGCGGCTCCAGTCCGTGTGCAGGAGTCGGGCCTCCGCGGACATCTGCCGGAACAGCGGCGTCCCGGGATAGGGCGTGAGGATGTGGAACGTCGCGCTCTCGAGCCGGTTGGACTCGATCCACTGGGCGAGGGACGCAAAGACATCGGGCCGATCGTGGTCGAAACCCACGACGAAACTGCCGTTCACCTGGATTCCGTGGTCGCGCAGGATGTCGATCCTACGTTTGTAATCATCAGTCCTGGGCGTCTTCTTGCGGGCCTCGGAGAGGTTGTCGTCGGTGAGCGATTCGAAGCCGATGAACACCCCGGTGCAGCCGGCGAGCGCCATTTCGCGGACGAGGGACGGATCGTCGGTCACGTCGAGGGTAACCGCGGCGCTCCAGATCCGTCTCAACGGGCGGAGTTCGAGGCACAGGGAGCGGAGATAATCGGGGCGTGAGCCGAGGTTGTTGTCGACGAACACGGCGTAGGGTTCGCCTGTGAGCTCCCACTGGCGCCGGACGTCCGCCGGGGGAAGGACCCGGTACGGGATGCGCAATCCTTCCGTTGAGAGATAACAGAAGCCGCAGCGGTTGTGGCAGCCGCGCGTGGCGATGAGGCTTGCGATGGTCAGGAAACTGGAGCGCGGCACGAGGTCGCGGCGCGGCCACGGATCACACTCGTAATCACCATCGAAATCCTCGGCGTATCGAGGCTGGAGACGGTGTTGCTCGACATCTGCGAGGATCCGAGGCCAGAGCGCCACGCCTTCCCCGAGCGCGAGCGCGTCCGCGTGGGCGGCCGCCTCATCCGGACACGAGAGGACGTGGAGTCCGCCGAGCACGACGACGCAGCCGCGGGCGCGGAACCAGCGGGCGAGTTCGTAGGCGCGTTTGGCGAAAGTGAGATGGACGCTGATGCCGACCACCTGGGGCAGCGGGTCGGCGGGAACAGGACCCTGGAGAAGGTTTTCGTCCCAGACTCGGACGCGCCAGTGGGAAGGCGTCGCGGCTGCGACGCTGGAGAGCGCGAGCGTCGGGGTAAGTACGTGTTTGCCGAAGCTGGCGTGGGGATCCTTGGGGTAGAACGGATTGATGAGCAGCGCGTAGCAGGGTTCGAGGGGTCCGATGCGCTCGGGCCATGCCGGGGGTTCACGCAGTTCTGCGGGCTGCCAGAGCGCGGGCCGCGGGCGGTAGAACGGATCGTCGGGAACGGACAGGAGTTCGCGGAAGGAGCTCAGACGCGACGGCCCGGCGTCGTCGTCGCCGGATGGATCCCTTCCATCGAAGGGCCGGTTCATGGGGCGGCGACCAGTTCGCGGTGGTCGACGGCGGTTCGGACGTGCGTCTGCGCGGGTTCCTGTGCGTGCGCGCGCAGCCAGGACTCGACCTCATGGATCATCGAGTCCGGGGTTGATGTGCCTGCGGTGATTCCCACGGTGTCGTACACGGAGAACCATTCGGGGCGGAGTTCGTCCGCTGACTGGATGTGATGGACGCGGGAGCAGAAGTGCTGGCAGGTGTGGACCAGTTCGCGGGTGTTGTTGCTTCGGGCCCCGCCGATGACGATCACGACATCGCTCGACGTGGCGAGATCCTCGGCGGCTTTTTGTCGCTGCCGGGTGGGCATGCACACGGTGTCGGCGAATCGGATTTCGCTTCCGGGGAATCGGGATTGCAGAAGTCCGAGCAGATGTTTCACGCGGGCGATGGGCTGCGTGGTCTGTGCGGCAACGCCGAACCGCGGACGTGGCATGAGGGCGGCGACATCGGATTCCTCGAGGACCACATCGAAGGCGTCGAGGTCGCCGGTGAGTCCGCGCATTTCGACATGGTTCCGCTGTCCGATGATCACGGGATGAAACCCGGCGCGCGCGAGTTCGAGGACGCGTTGGTGGGCGAAGTGCACGAGCGGGCAGGTCGCCTCGAGCAGTCCAAGTCCGCGATCCAGGATCTCGCGTCGGGTGCGGTCCGACGTGCCATGGGCGGTGACGAGGACTCGCGGGGTCCGGACTGCCTCGAGTTGGGTTTCGATGCGGACGCCGATTTTCCGGAGATCGGCGAGGACGGCGTCGTTGTGGACAAGGTCGCCGAGGATTGTGGTGGGTCCGGTGGCGGCTTCGCGGCGGGCGAGTTCGATGGCGTCTCGGACACCGAAGCACATGCCGAGGTGGGATGCGCGCTGGATGTTCATGGGGAGTCAATGTTTCGAGAAATTGGAGCGGGATCGGGACCCTGAACCGGTGCGGTGGCAGGGCGCGCACTCCGCTGCGCGCCGGCCTTGTAAGGCTCACCATCAGGTAGCCCCGGCAGGGCGGCGGGCAAGGGACTGCCCGCCCTACCTTCACGGTTCATGCGTAGGATTGTTGCTTTCAACTCAGTGCCTGGCCTTGGCTTTGCGTGGCAAAGTGGATGAGTGAGGTGGGCGTGGGTTCAATGGATCGGGCGGGGCGGACGTGTCTGGGCGACGATCTGCTCGAGGAGTCCGACGTAATCGGCGAAGGCCCTTCGGCCGGTCTGGGTCAGGGCGTAGCTGGTGGCGGCGCGGCCGCCCTCGAGGGATTTGGTGACCGCGACGTAGCCGGCCTCGAGGAGTGTGCGGAGGTGGGCGGTGGCGTTGCCATCGGTCATGCGCAGGGTGTCTCGGATCT
>CAIMTB010000417.1 GCA_903844265.1 uncultured Verrucomicrobiota bacterium | reverse complement strand
GTCGCCGAGATTCGCGAGCAGATAGCGAAGCCCGAACGAGGCGTGGATGTATTTCGCGTTGAGGGTGGCGAGAACGATGTCAGGCATGCGGGGCGGTCTAGACCAGGTCGACTTCTCCAAAGATGCGCGCGGTGTCGATGCCGCAGATGCCGCCCGCACGGAGGTTCTCGGCGGGATCCACGTAACCGGGGATGATCCGGTTGAGTTGGGCCTGGGTCGCCCCGAGGTGGTCACGGATGAGCTCGCCCAGGACGGATCGGTAGTCGACGGCCCGCTTCAGGTAGCGTCCACCCTGGGCGAACATGGACCCGGCCTTGGTGGTGCCGGTCGTCCAAGGGATGGCCACGCCATTGAACTTGTCGGCGGGCGACATTCCGAACACGCCATGGCCGCTGTTGCTTCGACCGTGCCCCTTGATCGCGCCGCCGGCGGCGAACATGACGCCGGCCTCGGCGTGGTCGGTGCCGCCGTCGGAATTCTGGATCGAGGTGCGGCCGAACTCCGAGAGCGTGACGACGGTCACATTTTGCCAGGAAGCCTTGTCGCCGTACTTGGTGAAGTAGCGTCGGAGGCCGTACATGGCCCAGCCGATGGTTTTCATCAGGTTCGCGTGGGAACCGGTGGCGGCGCCCTGGTTGCTGTGGGTGTCGAAGCCGTCGAGGGAGGTGCCGGCAATGACCGCATCGGTCTTGTTCAGGACGATGGCTGCTGCCTTCAGGCGGTTGAAGAAGTCATAACTCCCGGCGGGGACGACAAAGCGGGAAGCATCGTTGTTGTGCAGGGTGTAGCCGCCGTTCTTGGGGGCGGCGGTGGGGAAGAGATTGTAGGCCTCCGAATCGCCGTCGGTGTTCTCGCTGTCTGTGTAGGTGTTCCCGGCCTCGCTGAAGTTGAGCGAGGCAAAAATGGCGAGAGTGTTGGAAAGATTCTCATACTGGAGCCGCAGGAAATCGCGGTCGCGCTTGTCGGGAAACGGGATGCCCATTGCCGCGCGAAGGGTGGCGTCGGCCTTGTTGTTTCCGGCCGTCGTGTTGGGAATCCCGAAGAGATTGTAACGGCCGGTGTCACTCAGGTTGGTCATCGCAGCCTTGGACCCGCGCAGGATCATGGGGAGCGAGGACTGGAAGGAGACACCCGTCAGCGGGGAAGTGTTGGCCAGGCCGGACTCAAGGATAGTGCGGTAGAAGATACCGTCGCGGCTGAGGTTGTTATTGGGATTACCTGTCTCCCAGAAATTCTGCGAATCGAAATGCGAGCGGGACTGGTGGGGATAACCGACCCTGTGGATGAGGGCGAGCTCACCCGCATTATAGACCGGTGCAAGAAACTTGAGGCCGGGGTGCAACGCCGCGAAGCCGTTGCCGGTTCGAATTCCGTAGGTGTAATCGAAAGTGGCCTTTGTGCCTCCGCTGACCGGGAAATCGGCCGGACCCGTGGCTGAGTAATCGAGCGCCGGATCCTTCGCGATCCCGATGACGGGCCTCGAAGCGGCGTAGGCATCGTCCTCGATGGGCAGCACGGAGTTCAGACTGTCATTTCCACCGCGCAGAAAGATGAAGATGAGTTTTCGTCCGTTCTGGCCGAGTCCTGACTGGGCCAGGGCCTGGCGCATGACCAACGGAAAGTCAGTCAGGGTCGACAGGGCGGTCAGCGCGCCCAGCCCGAGTGATCGGCCAAGGAATTCACGCCGGTTGGGAAGAAAGGAGTTGTTCATCTTATTGCTCCTGGAAGCGGGGAGTTGTCAGAAGCATGGCGACCAGGCCGCGGAGCCGTATTTCATAGGCGGATGGGCTGCCTGTCGTCGTGAGCCCGGCGAACGGCGACGAGGTGATACCGTCGTCCGCCGTGTTCAGAAAATTGACCGCGAGTTGCCTGTAACCCTCCAGGTTGCCACGTCCCTCGCCGGCGAACAGAAGGTCCAGGACCAGATCGGCGACGGCTCCGGTGTCCCTCTGCTGGGCTGCCTGCAGCCGAACCTGCACCAGGGCCACGGGGTCGGCGGCGGTGGCGCCGGCGTCGCCGCTTTTCACGGGGTAACTCGTCGGCATGAGATAGGCCTGAACAAATCTTAGCCGCTCCGCCAGGGTCCCCGCCGAGATCCAGGGCGAACCCGCCTCTGGAAAACCGTCCGGTTCCGCCCGATTAAAGAGATCCATATTGCCGGCCCTCCGGATGGGGGTACGCAGGAAATAGCCATCGGCGACCGCGGTGGGCATGCCCGTGGGGCCGGTTGAAAGCAGGGCCCGGACCGCGCTGACGACGAATTCAAGCGGGGTCTTCACCTTGTGCCCGGACGCGCCGTGTCCTCGGAAAATGTCGGATTCCAGGATCGTCCGCAGCACCGTTCGTATCTGTCCCTTCGGCTCCGTGCTGTCCCAGGCATCCATGCAGGATTTCACGAGGGCGGCCTCCGGGGATGGATCCGGGGCGGAGTAATCGTAGGTGCCATGACGGAATTCCTCGTGGACCAGCAGGCGGCAGAGTTTGACCGAGATGAATTCCTGTGTGAACGGCTGGTTGGCAAGGTGGGCGAGGACCAGATAGGCCTCTGAAAGGCCGTTGGTGCCGGCCCGGCCGGGGACGGTGAGGGAGTAGGGTTTGCCGGCGTATCCTGGACCGAATCGGCCGGGATAAGTCTTGGGCTCGGTCTGCGATCCGGTGGCGTCGTGCGTAAAGAAGAGGTTCTTGGCGGCGGTGCTGTGGACGGCCGGGTTGTAGACAGAGGACCAGGTGCCGAAGAGATCCGTCACCGCGGTGGTCCCCGCCGGGGCTCCGGGCTTCAGGACGGTTGATTTGGTCGCGAACGGGTTGGACTCCTGCCCCGGCGCGACGAACCGGATGGTCCACCCGGTCCAGATCCGCGACATTTCCTCGATATCCCGTTGATCGTATCCGTTGTCGACGCCGAACGTGAACAACTCGAGGAGTTCGCGGGCGTAGTTTTCGTTGGCGATGTTGCTGCCGTTTCCCTTGCTCCCGACGGTGTCCAAATAGATGATCATCGCCGGGCTCTCGGCACTGACCTTGAGGAGGTCGAGAAAGGTGCACTTCGGATTGAGGAGCGCCTCCCGCCATCGCTGCAGTTCGCGGTATTCCAGCTGGGCGGCGACATACTGCTCGCCGTTGTCGGGGTACTGGCCGTCGAGATGATCGGCGGTCTTGGAGTATTGGGTGACGAAGTGGTTGTCGAGGAATTGAAGGAGCACCTCGAGCAACTGTTTCCGGGAATGTATGGCGTTGAGCAGGTGGAAAGCCCGGAGATCATTGATGTTTCCGGTGCCGGCTTCGAGCAGGTCCCGGATGGTCCCAGGGGAGCTCGTGATGCCGCTCCCGGACAGCCGCGCGGAGAACGGCGCCGGGTATGTCTTCGAAGGCAGCCACCAATAACTGAGCGTGTAAGTCGCCGTCGAAGTCAGTGCAGGTGTCAGGTCCTGCACGATGGCCGAGGCCCGGGTCGTGCCACCGGCGGTGGCCACGACATGGAGCGACCCGTTGCCGGCGTGCCTGACGTCGGTGACGACCGCGGAATCGAGGTGGTTGCTCGCCACGATCCAGTCCGTTGCCGTGAGCGGAAGCTCGAAATCTCCGTTGAGCACGAGATTCCTGCCGACCTCAGGGACGGTCCCGGCCACCAACTGGATGTCGTCGATATAGCCTTCGCCCGCTTCGGCAAGGTAGAGATAGAGAGTGGAACCGGATCCTGTTCCAGTGGCGGTGACATGGATCCATCCATCGGTGGGTGAGAGTCGGTTGTGCGGCAGGTCCTCGGAGATGGCCTCCGGCGCGAGTTGCTCTGATAAATAGGCACCCGGACCGATGCGACGGACACGTTCCAGTTCGTCAGGGGTCGGTCCGTAGGCGATGCGCCGGAGCAGGGTTGAAGCGAGTAGGGAGTTCGCATCGAGCGGCGACGCTTCAAGCCGGTAAAATGCACTTGGAGCCAGGGAATTTATAACTGTCCCCGACCCGCCTGTCACCCATGGCACCTGTGAATACGGCCCGCCTGGCGACTGGCTTTGCCAGAGCCTGTAGGTATCAACCGCGGGGTAGAGTGTCCAATCCACGCGGATCTGGCCCGCGTTGGTCGTGGAGACGGACAGCTCCGGCGGCGGCGGGGTCGCGAAGGTATACGCGTGAGCCGCGGGCGCTGGGGAGGCGAGCCAGGCGAGCAGGCAGAGGTGGAAGACCCGAAGCGACGGGAGATGGGGCGGGGCGGTGGCGCTCATGAATGAGAAAGCGCGGGACGCTAACACGGGGGCGGAATTCTGTAAAATCGGGCCCGTCCTTCCTGCGATTTGCTCGAGCTACCAGCCCCGGTGTCGCTCAAGCCGGACACCGTCCGAGCGCCCCTCGAGTTGGGCTTCGGCCTCGGTGGCGCGGACCGCGATGAAGTGCTTGAGTTGATACGAGTGCGGTAAGGCAACGGGTTTCCCCGCGCGATCGGTTGTGTTCGTTGCCGCCTGCGAATCGGGGATGAAATCGCCGACAACGGATTCGAACTGAGCCAGGCGCTGGTCGGCTGGAGGCCGCTCGGTGACGGCGGGGCGGACGACGGCAGCGAGTTGATCGATGCGACGGAAAAGCCGGTCGGGAACGAACAGGGTGTGGAGGAGTCGTGTCAATTCCCGCCGGTATCGTGTCTGAAACTCAGGACAGGCGAAGAGACGCTCGAGGATCCGGACCGATCCCACCCATGGATGAAAAAGGCTGGCGCGCTCGCGGTCGGAGTCCGAGCCAACCTGTCCGAATTCGCCCCAGCTGTGATCCAGGTCCCAGGGACTGAAACCGAACCGCTGGGATACGGGATCGAGCCAGAGGATGAAGTTCTGGCCATTCATGAGAATCCCGTCGTAGTTGGAAAGGAGGGTTTCGCAGGCGATGAAGCGGGCGGTCTCATCGAGGTCGAGGAGGTTGACGATATCCCGGTTGAACGCCGCATCGTCGGAACGTGAGACGAGTTGGCAGAGGTCGATCAGCCGACGTTTCTGGACCTCGGAGGGCTCGGTACGCGGCGCGTAGGTATCGTCGTAGGCCTCCCAGTCCTTTCCCAGATCCTCGAAGAGTCGGGTGGCGACCGGCTTGAAGAGCACGGCGCCACCGGTGCCGAGCGCGGCCCGACTCCACGCCTTGTCCGGATTCTCGATGAGCGCGTAGAGCCCGAGGAGGCGGTCCTGGAAGCGGCCGTCCACGGAAAGGAACACCCGGGTGAAGGTGGTGCGCGGCGCTGGCACGCCGGCGTCGCGGTAGAATTCGTAACCGAGCGTATCCGCGATGAACGAACGATCCGCGATGAGGTTGTGGAGGTTGAGTGTTTTCTGGCCCGCAAATTTCCGCCCCGGCGCGCCTTCATCGAGGTCGATCTTGAAGGACTTCTTGTAACCGCTCATCGCCTCGAGAAACGTGCCATTGCCCTTGAATCGGATGGCCGCGTTCGTGAACGCCTGGCCCCCGAAGTCGGCGTCCCCGCTCGACCAGGGAAGATCCCATCCGAGGGTGCCCGCGACGCCCGCGCGGGAGGCGAGGGGATTCCGCAGGGTGGGACTACCGTCAGGTGCGAGCCAGTTCGGGACCGGGGGAATCCGGCGCGGTCCGAGTTGGCGCCACTGCGATGCCGAGAAGTGGAGGCGGGTTTCCCAGATGTTGGTCGGGTGGAACAATTCCTCCGCCGACTGGATGGAGGTCGCGTCGAGGCGCGGTCCGGAGTAGGGCGTGGTGATCGTCTGGGAGGGTTCCGATGCCGCGCTGTTGGCCCCGTGGTTCATGACGATCTGGAAGAAAACCTGCTGAAACCAGTTCTGTTGGATGAGTATGAAAAACGCGCCGGCGACGCTGACAACGAAAAGGAGGAAGCTTCCGCCAGCGGTGACGACCCCCAGGAACAGGCGCAGCCAAAGGGGTCGGCGACGGCGGGACTGGGGAATGGAGCCCGGGCTTTCGATGAACACGGTCTAGCCTTTCCGGGCCGGGGCGTGAAGCCCGATCATCAGGTGAGCCGCTTGAGAATTGGCGACAATGGGTTTGACCGTCCTCAGGCTTTGGAGAGGCAATGGCGCGATGAGCAGGAAACTGGGACTTATCCTCGCGAGCTCGCTGGTGGCCACGATGGCGACGCAGGCTGACCTGCAGTTCAGCTTCACCTACGCCGATCTTGGTTCGAGTACCGGTTTTTACGATCCCACCGATGGTCAGGCCCGGCGTGATGCGCTGACTGGCGCCGCCGCTGCTCTTGGAAGCTATTTTCCCGCATACAATACCACGATCGATCTCGCGATCTCCTCGACCGGATTGAGTGGAGGCACCCTCGCCACCGCGAACTCTTTTTATCCCAACTCGCCGTCGACCGGATTCCTTCGGACCCTGGTTCAGGAGAAGATCCTGCACCCGGCGGGAGGCGATCCGAACCTCTCGCAGCCCGATGCTTCCCTGGCATTCAATTTCGCCTACAGTTGGGGATATTCGGACTCGGTCTCTGGCTCAAGCTATGACTTCAAGTACGTGACCATGCACGAGCTGGTCCACACCCTGGGGTTCGGCTCGTTCATCAGTGCATCGGGGCAGGGTGGGTATCTTCGGACTCCGGGGTTGGCGGATGTCTGGACGGTTTTCGATCAGTTCCTGGCGGACTCGGCTGCCGGCACGCACAAACTGATCACGGCAGACTTCACGTTTGACAGCACGGCTGCCCAACTGACCCAGAATCCGGGGGTTTTCTTCGTGGGCCCCAATGCTCTTGCAGCCAACGCAGGGAAGGGAATCCCGATCTATTCGCCTGCGGCGTTCGCGGCGGGCAGCAGCATGTCGCACACCGACGACAGCACGTACACGGGCGTCGACCGCTTGCTGATGAACGCGACTGTCAACACGGGGCAGCAGACGCGGACGCTGAGTTCGTATGAGACGGCGATCCTGACCGATCTTGGGTATGCCATGGTTCCCGAGCCGGAGGCGATGGCCTGCTGGACGGCGGCTGGGTTGGTGGGATTGCTTGGGTGGCGGCGCGTTCGCGTACGGCAGTCACGTCGGGCGTAGAGGACACGACAAAGGGACCGGAGTTACCCGGTCCCTTGTTGGGTTGGTTGAAAGATCAACCCATGGACCGACGGGGGCAGGTCAGAGCCCCTGGATATCCCAGCCCTTGCGGTACTGCCGGCGGACGTAGGCGTTGGCTTCCTTGACGTTCGTGAACTGGAGCTTGGCGGCGTTCCACTCCAGCGTGGTATTCGGGAAGCGGCTGGCCACGCTGCCGAGGAGCACGGTTTCCGTGAGCGGCCCGGCGTAGTCGAAGTTGGCGGAGGTCTTCCCGTTCCCGAGAACGGCGTCGACGAACTGGTGCCAGTGATCGGCGCCCTCGACCTTCGGGAGCTTGAAGTCGCCGAACTTCGATTCAGGCAGGAGCGCGGGAAGCGCGATGTGCGGGATGACCATCACGCCTTCCGTGCCGATCAGGATCGAGCCCTGATCGGGGAAGGGATGGTCGCCGAGGAGTTTTCGGATCGGTTCGGGCGGCAGCTGTTTGCCATCGTACCATGTGATGGGGACGGTACCCGGCACGGTGTACGCCGTGGCAGGGAAGACATAGTGCACGATCGCGTTGGTGGCCCAGGAGTGCTGGTTGGGCGGGGCGCCTTCACTTCGGACACTGACTGGCGCGGTGAGGGCGAGGGCCTTGAACACCGGGTCGAAGATATGGCAGCCCATGTCGCCGAAGGTGCCGGTGCCGAAATCAAGGCGTTTGCGCCAGTTCGCGGGGTGATACCAGCCATCGCCCAGGAAGGGGCGGGGCGCGCTGACGCCGACCCAGAGGTCCCAGTTGAAGCCACTGGGGATCTTGTCCTCGCGTGTCGGCATCGGACCGTTGTCGCCCCATTCCTTGCTGCTCCAGGTATGGACTTCCTTGATCTTGCCGATGCGGCCTTCCTGCACCAGTTGAACCGCCATCCGGTACTCGCGGTTCGAATGGATCTGGATGCCCATCTGCGTCACGAGCTTGTTCTTGCGCGCGACCTCGGTCAGGCGGCGGGTCTCGTAGATGTCATGCGTGAGCGGTTTCTGCCCGTAGACATTGATGCCGCGCTGCAATGCGGACATTCCGATGGCGGCGTGCATGTGGTCGGGGGTCGACACATTCACGGAGTCGAGCCCCTTCTCCTTCTCCAGGAGCACGCGCCAGTCTTCGTAGACCCGTGCATCGGGGAATTTCTTTTTGAATTCCGCGAGCTTGTTGGAATCGACGTCGGCCACGGCGACGATCCGCACAGACTTGTGCGAAGCGAGGGAGGTGACGTCGGCGAAGGCCATGCCGGACGAGCCGAAACTGGCGTGCTGCACCTGTCCGGAGGGTGGTTTGGCAATGAGGTCCCGCGTGACGAATGGGGCGGCGACCGCAGCGGCGCCACCCACTTTCAGAAAGGAACGTCGGGACGCGACGAACGAGGGGTTCATGCCGCGAGTTTTAAGGATTCCCCGGCCGACCGCAAACCCAACCGTTCTCCAACTTCATTCCAGCCACAGTCCAACCGCGGTCCGCTGGGGCCGCAGCCTTGTTCAGGGCGCGGCGGAGGTATGGTCGTGGACGATCCGCCAGCCCTCGGGTGTCTTCCGGAACAGCAAGGTGAACAGTCCCGTGGGTTGATCGCCGACCCGGTCCAGTTGCCAGCGCCCGAAAACCAGCGCGGCATCGTTCCCGAGCGGCGTGATGTCGATGTCGGAGAAGCTGAGATGCCCCATCGCCTCGGGCGTTGCGTACCGGGCCTTGTACCGCGCCAGGACAGTGTCCCAACCCAGCACGAATTCACCCGCCGAGGCGAATCGCGTCGTGTCCGATCGCGCATACGCCTCCATGAACGCGGGGATGTTGCCTTCGTTCCATTGCTTTACCTGCGTCTCGAGCACGGAACGTACTTCCGTCGACACGGTGTCCGTGGGCGATCTGGACTCCGGGACTGGCTTTGCATCCGCGACCGGCTGAGGCGGAACGGTCCGCGAGGCGCAGCCACAGAGCGCGCCTGCGAGGACCATGGTGGTGATCCAGGCGGTGCGGCGGGCGGTGCGGAGGCGGGGTGATGCGGCTCCGGTGGTGTTCATGTCACGATGGAAGCAGGAACCCCAGCGAAGGCGAGTCCTCTGGGAACGGGTGCGTGCGTGTCGGAAGCTGCGCTCTGGAAACGGCGGGCCGGCCGGGCTCAGCATCGTCCTCATGGATTCAGGACTTCGCGACAAGGTGGTGCTGGTGACCGGGGCTTCGGGCGGGATCGGTTCGGCGACGGCCCGTGCATTCGCCGCAGAGGGGGCGAAGGTGGTTCTGCATTGCCATCGGGGGCGGGAGCGGGCGATGGCGCTTGCCGGGGCATTGGGACGCGAGGTGGCTCTCGTTGCCAGCGCCGACCTGCGGCGGGAAGCGGGCGTGGCGAAGGTGTTTGCAGCGGCGCAGCGGCGCTTCGGGGGCGTCGACATCCTCGTGGCGAATGCGGGCGCGTGGGAGACCCGGGACATCGGGTTGCAGGACATGACCCTGCGGCAATGGGAGGACACTGTTCGCACCGTGCTCACGTCGGCGTTCCTCTGCCTGCGGGAATTCTTCCGGATGGTGGCGAAGCGAAAGCGCGGCAATGCCGTGCTGGTGGGCTCGACGGCGGGAGTGTTTGGCGAGGCGGGGCATGCGGATTACGCGGCCGCCAAATCGGCGATGGCCTTTGGCCTGACACGGACGCTCAAGAACGAGATCGCCCGTCTTGCGCCCCACACGGCGGACTATTGCGGGGGCCGTGTGAACTGCGTGTGCCCGGGTTGGACGGTGGTGCCGCGCAACCGTGCGAAACTCGGGGATGCAGCCGTGGTGCGGAAGGTCACGGCGACGATGGCACTTCCGAAGATCGGGCGGCCGGAGGACATAGCGAACGCGATCGTGTACCTGGCTTCCGACGATCTCGCGGGGCACGTGAGTGGGCAGACGATGGTGGTGGCGGGAGGGATGGAGGGGCGACTCCTGTGGCGGCCGGAGGAACTGGATCCGGCGTTGGCCTAATCCTGGCCTGGGAGGCTTCGAATCGTTGCCAGCAGGACTGCGGACCGCTTAAATCCGGCCATGATCTGTCCCGCGTGCGGCAGTACGCTTGTGATGCGGAGGGTGGGTTCCGTTGATGTGGACGTCTGTGACGGAAGCTGCGGCGGCGTGTGGTTCGACAATTTCGAGCTGCGCAAGGTGAACGCCGAGGGCGGCGAAGCGATACGAGCCGTGGCCCGCGATCTCTCGCTGCACGTGGACCGGGACAGCCAGCGGCATTGTCCGCGCTGCCCGGGCCAGCTGATGTTGCGTCGCTATTTCAGCCGAATGAAG
>CAIMTB010000416.1 GCA_903844265.1 uncultured Verrucomicrobiota bacterium | reverse complement strand
GGACACCTACCTTGCCCTGATCGACGGCGTGCTGGGGCCGCGAGCGGCGGGGTTTCACCAATTCGTGGGCCAGGTGGTGGCGGCTCCCGCCGAGAAGCGCGAGGGAATCCTCCGCGCCACGTTGGGAAGTTGGGATCTCAACGGCCCGGTGATTCGAGGTCTGATCTCGCTTTGGTACCTGGGCGTGTGGACCCAACTCCCCGACACGTGGTACGCCACAGCCGGCGTGCCGAAGCCCGGCCCGACGGACCCGGGCCGCACTCATGTGCCCGACAGCACGGCCTACATTGAGCAGCTTTCCTACCGGGCCGCCGGGGCGCATCCGCCCGGGGCCCGGCCCACTGGATTCGGCAGCTGGAGCCTGCCGCCTGTTTGCGACGAAACCGTTTGAGGGACTGCCATGGAAACCCGAGTTTTTGACGTTGTCATCGTCGGCGGCGGAGTCAGCGGCGCGCTCGCCGCCTTGAGACTGTCCCGGGCGGGCAAACAGGTGCTCATCCTCGAAGCAGGCGTTCAGGACCCTGAAAATCCGGCCAATTACGAGCAGTTCCTGAAGAACTTCTACACGATGGGATCCGGGCGCAGCGCCCCCAACGGCCCCTACCCCGCCAACCCGTCCGCCCTGTCCCCGTCCGACGCCGCGGGCGATCCGTACTTCGTCCAGAAGGGTCCGCAAAATTTCCTATCCGACTATCTGCGGATGCTCGGCGGGACGACCTTGCACTGGCAGGGCACTTCGATACGGATGCTCCCCAACGACTTCCGGTTGCAGAGCAGCTACGGTCGCGCCCTCGACTGGCCGATCTCCTACGACGACCTCGAGCCCTACTACAGTGCCGCCGAGGGCGAAATCGGCGTCTGCGCCAACGTCGAGGACCAGCGGATCCATGGCGTGCACTTCGCGGAGGGCTACGTCTACCCCATGCAGCGCATGCCCCAAAGCCTCGGCGACCAGTTCCTCATGAGCCGGCTGGGCGACGCCAGCATCGGCCTTTACGGCGGCCAATACCCGCTTCGCGTCGTGAGCATGCCCGTGGCGCGCAACGCCAACCCCAATCCGCTCTACGACGGCGGCAAGGGCTATACCCCCGTCGGCGCCGTTGGCTTCGAAAGCACCGGTGAACGCTGCCAGGGCAACTCCAGTTGCACGCCCCTCTGCCCCGTCCAGGCCAAGTACAACGCCCTCAAGACACTCACCGCGGCGATCAGGACCGGCAACCTCACGGTCCAAAGCCGAAGCGTGGCGTCGAAGCTGAAGATCGACCCGGCCTCAGGGCGCATCTCCGGCGTGGAGTACAAGCGCTACGAGGTTCCGGGCGGACCCGCGGTCGCCACCGAAGTGGCCCTCGGCACCATCGTGGTCCTCGCCGCCAACGCAGTCGAGAACGCCACCTTGCTTCTGGCCTCGGGCATCACCGACAAGAGCGGCCAGGTCGGGCGCAACTTGATGGACCACCCGTACATCAACCTCTTCGCCCTCGCGCCGCAACGCGTCTATCCCTTCCGCGGTCCCGACACGACCAGCGGCGTCGAATCGCTGCGCGATGGTAAGTTCCGCGAAAGGCACGCCGCCTTCCGCGGTGGCATGGGCAACTGGGGCTGGAGCGGGGAACCCGCCACCACCGTCAGCGAGTTGCTCGCCCAAGGCCGCTTCGGACGCGAGTTCCGCTCGCTGCTCCACGATCGGCTCACGCGCATGTTCAAAATCGGCACGATGATCGAGCAACTGCCGAACCCCGAGAACCGGGTATCCATCGATCCCAACATCACCGACATCCTGGGAAATCATCGTCCCGTGCTCACCTACAGCTACGACGAATACACCTACGACGCCGCCCTCGCGATCATCGGCGTCTTCTGGCCCAAGATCCTCGAGCGCTCAGGCATGGAAGATCGGACGGATTTCCAGACCGCCCGCCCCGGAACCCAGGTCGTCACCCACAAAGGGCAAACCTTCAACCTCGCCGGATCCGGTCATCTCGTCGGCACCCACCGCATGGGCAACTCCCCCACCGTTTCAGTGACCGACGCCAACCTGCGGACCTGGGCCCACTCGAACCTCTACGTCGTCGGCCCCGGGAGCATGGTCACCATCGGCACCTCAAACCCCACGCTCACCGCTGCCGCACTCTCGATTCGCGCCGCGGATCATATCCTCAAAGAACTACGGTAACCCGCGTCCCTACTCGCGATTCCCCCCCACCCCTGCCGTGCAGACCACACACACACGCCCGATTCTCTTCAGCTTCTTCATGTTCACGGCCGACCTCCGGCCCGACGACGCCGGATACTCGGACACGCTCATCCGGCACATGAAGGCCTTGGTCGACATGGGCTACGCAGGTTTCGACCTCCCCATCGCCCCCACCGCGCTGAGTGATCCCGCAGCCGAGGTCCAGAGCTACCAGCGCCTACGTGAACGACTGGACAAAGCCGGCCTGGGAAGCATTCGCCTCACCACCAACGTCGCCGTCACGCGCACCTTCGACCCCTCCTCGAACTTCGCCGAGCAACGCGCCCTCGGCCTCAAATACCTCAAATCACGCATCGACATCACCAAGGCCCTGCGCGCCGAAGCCCTGGCGGGTCCCATCATCCTCCCCTACGGCGTCTTCCCCACCACCGACTTCGGCCAGCCCATCTGGAGCGATGCCCTCAAGGACTACACCGCCCCCCGGTACGCCAACGCCCAGGCAATCATCCAGGAATTGGGAGAATACGCCGCCGCCCATGACGTGAAGATCGCCATCGAGCCCGTCGACCATTGGGAAACCCCCGCACCCAACCTGGTCCGTGACGTCGCCGTGTTCCTCCACAAGGTCCCCTCAAAGAGCGTCGGCGTCTGCGTCGACAGCGCCCATGTCGTCCTCGGCGAGGACGGTCCGGCGGTCATCGCCGCCGAATTGACCGCCCTCCTGCGCGCCGGCCGCCTGCACTACGTGCATCTCTCACCGCCCGATCGCGGGGCCCTCCAAGACAGTTGGATCCCCTGGACCCAATTCCTCGCCCCGATCCTGCCGTCGTACACAGGCCCGTATCTCGTCGAGGTCTTCAACGCCGTACCCGTGTTCCTCAACGGCCTGCGCATCACCCGCCGCAAGTTCTGGATCCCCTCCGAGGACACTCCCAACAAGTTTCAAAAGGACGCCTACCAAGTCGCCCGTGAAGCCATCGAGACCGTCCGCCGCGAATTCGCCAAGTTCGAGTAATCCCTCGACGCCGGCCTCGGGCGTCCACGATTGGCGGCCAACCGCCCGCGCCTGGCACGAAGAACCCGTTTGCGGCTTACGACCTCTCGACACCGAGCCCTTTCCGAAGCGGTCCATTGCCGCCCCAGATCACCCAGTCGCTCATCGACGATCCCAATTCAATGCTCCGCAGCGACATTCAGGACCAGAACCTCAAGAAGATCATCCGCCTCATAGCCACGACACAATCCGGCGGCGGCATTGAAAACATCCCCTTCATCACCAGGAACGCGGACAACACGTTCCTTGAATCCGTCTTCGCCATCGAAACCGTCCAAACCCCCTCGGGCGAGGAGTTCCTCCAACTCCAATACTCCCAAACCGCGTTCCTCAACTTCCGAGGCCAGACCTGGCCCCACGTCACGGTCGGCACTCTGGTCAAAGCGTTCTGACCGTACGACTCAAGCCCCTCCCGGCCGGCCAGGTCGCCCAGCTCCTTTCGCGCGATCAACTCCACCTCGGCGGCCGTCAACGCCTTGAACGGAACCAGTGTCCGGTGACACCGGTCACTCCCTCGCTCCCGCGATGCAGACGTCGTCAGGATGAGCAGGTCAGCGAGGGGAGCCACTCCGAATTTCCGGTGGCCCGCACAACCCGCCACGACGAGACCTGCTCGTCGCCTGGGGACAGAAAGTGAAGCGCCGCGTGCTCATGACCTATTCAGCCGTCACCCTGAAGAAGACAGGGCTTCCTGCAGGGACCGCGAAGCTGCATCGGTAGCGCCCTGGCGCTGTTTCCAGAGCGCTGACGCCCATGGGTGACCATGTGATCAGGTCACGGCTCGACTGGATCTCAATTGCAGCGCCCGGCGGTCCATGAAACTCGATGACCGTCTGGGGCCCCGGTAAGACTCTGGCCATAAACAGGCGGCCCGACAGAGCATGGTCCACATGGAGCCCGTCAATAATGAACGGGGTGAGCAGGAGGCTGCCTACCACCACGGGAGCGTTTCCGACGACGGTGAAGTCCACACCCGGGGCTCCGATGAGGGCACCGACCTGGAGGGTGCCGTAGTTGGTCAGCGTGCTCCCCGGTTGCATGGTCAATGTGCCCCGGATCACGACGGTCTGGGCCGTGTTCGTGAACACCAACCGGCCTCCAACCGTCACTGAACCCGGCACCGTCATCGGCTTGTTGAAAGTGAGCGCACCGCCGGCGCCACTGGCTACCAACTGGGTCCCTGTCAGGCTCGCGTTGCCCTCGAAATAAGCATCGAGTCCGGCCAGGTTCAAGGGTGCGGCCAGGTTGACGCCGGAAAGGAACCGAACACTGCCACTGCCACCGAAGCTGGCACCGTTGGTGAATACATTGGAGGATCCCTCGAAGATCAAGCTGGCAGCGGTGTCCACCGTGAACAGCCCTGAATGAGTGCCGCCGCCTTGCAGTCGCAGGCCGCCATCCGCAACGGAGAGGGAGCCCCGGTTGGCCACTGACAGGGTGAATACGTTGGTGCTGGCGCCGGATCGGAGGATAACGCCGTCGTTTGTCAGGGCTGCGCTTCCATACCAATACACGAAATCGCCGTCACCCAACCAACGGATCGTGCCACCGGGGCGGTTCCAGAACGGGACGCTGAGATACACCGGCCCTCCGTTGGTGTGCAATAAGGTGCCCTGGTTCTCGATTGGCCGGGAGACGAAGCGAGCCGCCTCGGAGGAGTTGGTGATCGAGAACGTGGCGCCTGGGGGTATCAACAAGCGTCCACTGCCGTTGACGGTGCCCCCCAGCCAGCGGAACTGATTGGAAATGGTGACATCACCGCTCCCTCCCAGGGTGCCCTGCAGCAAAAGATCGCCAAAGGTCTGATCTGTGTTGAAGTTGACCGTAGCCGTATTGGTGATTGGCACGAAGCCGCCGGCTTGGATGGACTGGTAGATCGTGATCGTGCCGCCGCCAAAACCAACCGCCCCTCGGGGTGAGAACTGGCCCTTGAGATCGTGCGTGCCGCCGGTGAAGCTGATGGCGCCCAAACCGCCGAGCACGGAGTTCTCGGTGTAGTTGTAGCTGCCCGCCAGGCGCAACTCGGCTGATGCCTGCACGTCGATGGTGCTGTCGCTTATTCCACCGCCAGCCAGAATCAGCACTCCGTTGGTGAGGGTCAGGGGTACCTGGCTGATGAAGGGAACGCCAATCGTGTTTGTACCTGGGAACGCCTTGTTCCAAATACCGGCGTTGGTTACCGCAGCGGCACGATACCAGGCGATCATATCGGCAGCGGAGTTTTGAACCACCGTTCCGCTCGAAGTGTTCCAGAGAGACCCCGCAAAAAGGATCGGACCTTCACCACTCAATTCAAGGAGGCCACGATTCTCGAGGGCGCGAGCGTCAAGGTAGTGGGTGTCCGCGCCGGCCACATCCCCATGGCCGGTGTCGGTTATGATGGTCCGGCCACTGCCTGACATCGTGCCGCCGTTCCACGTCAGGTTGGTCACTGTTACGGCACCATCACCCTTGAGCGTCCCGCCAGGCTCCAAGGTCAAGGTGTTGATCGAAACATCACGATTGAAGCTTACACTGCACCGGATCGAGAGCGGTTGTTGCACGACCAACGGTGTGTGCACGGTTATGGTTCCGCCGTTAAACTCCAAGCCTCCCTGCGGGTCAAACGAGCCCAGAAGGTCGTGAGTTCCTCCGGTGAAGAGCAGAGTGCCCGCGCCGCCAAGCGAAGAAGTGTCTCCATAACCATAGCCCGTGGCGAACTCAAGTTGCGCCTGTGAACTGACTGTCAGGATCGACTGGTTCGTGCCGGAACCCGATAATCGCAGTCTGCCGGCGAGCACGCTCATCGTCCCATGATTGTCCAGATAGATGCCCAGCGAGTTGGTGGATAACCCGGTCTTGCGGATCAAACCCCAGTTTTCAAAAATTGCGGTCCCATACCAATAGCGGAGCTCACCGGATCCGCTCCAGTCAAAAACGCTGCCGGGCACTCCCCGTATCACTGTCAGCGGCGGTCTGAAAGCGGTGGAAATGTGGCGGTCTGAAAATCCGTTTTCTTCAGTGGCATTTTCTTCGAGCACTTTGGCCTGAAGCTCTTCTTCCTTCTTCGCTTTTCGTCCTCTTCGCCCCCGTTTTCTTCGGTTTCCTTCCCACCCTGGCGTTCCCAGCTTCGGCCTCGCGATGAGCTGTCCGCCGAGCCGACGTAAGTGCCGCTGCTGCAACCTCTTCTTCATCCCAGACCGGCGCACCGCCGGGCGTCAGCGCTATTGTTCGGGTCCTGCTTGTCGCCAGGCCAGCAAGGCCGCCAGCCAACGTCGCTGGCTCGGCAAGGACGGCAACGGCGACACCTTCCGGGGCCCCGACCAGGTTCGACGGGTCCAGGAGTGGCGCCGCAGCCATCCCGGGTACTGGAAGCGTGGTCGACCCGCCTCGCAGAGCGCTCAACCCGTTGAAGGCCAAGGCTCTAAGCCCTACCACTCCTCTTGTAACGCACCCTCCAGTCCTCTCCCTGCGTTACAAGATGACTGGTTCGCGCAACATCCTGCCTTCGTGGGTCTTATCTCCATGGTCACCGGGTATACGTTACAAGAGGACATCGCTGCCACTGCACGTCAGGTGCTACTTCGAGGACGCAACATTCTCGGGTTCGTTTTCCCCGAAATGTCCACACCCCGCACCCGACTCGATCATGATCCACAAGCACCCCCTGCGGCCCGACAGGCTGCGCCAGATCCCTCCCAGCTTCAGTTGGCTCGACCATCGCCTGGTCCGTCACCAACTCCTTCGCCGCGCTGACCCACCCACCTGGGCTTTGTACCTCTTCCTGGTCACCGTCGCCGACGTCCAGGGCCTGAGCTTCTACTCCGACGCCTCCATCGCCCGTCACCTCAGTCTCGACGCCGTCGCGCTGGCCGCTGCACGCCAGCAACTCATCCGGGCCGACCTGCTCGCCTACCAGAAGCCCCTCTATCAGGTCCTCGCGCTGCCCGAGGACAAGAAGCCACCCGAGGTTGCGGTGACGACACCCAGGAGCGCTCAGGCCCGGAGCGCCAGCGACATCCTTCGCGCCGTGTTGCAGGGAGGTGCCCTGTGATCGATTTCGAGACCTTCAGCCGGTTGCGCCAACTCCACGACGTCAAGGGGCTCAAGGCTTCCCAGATCGCGAGCGAACTCCACCTCGATCTCAAGACCGTCGAGAAGTGGATCGACGAGCCCACCTACAATCGCCGCCAGAAAGTTCAGCGTCCCAGCAAGCTTGATGGCTTCAAGGGCCAGATCTGCGGTCTGCTCGAACGTCATCCCTACACGGCCCAGCAGATCCTCCAACAACTTCGATCTCAGGGTTATTCAGGCGGTTACTCGATCCTCAAGGAGTTCGTGCGGGAGGTGCGCCCGGTGCGCCACCCGGCCTATCTCATGCTCGCCTTTGCCCCGGGTGAGTGCGCCCAGGTCGACTGGGGAAGTTACGGCACGGTCACCGTGGGCTCCACACGACGGCGTCTGAACTTCTTTGTCATGGTGTTGTGTTACAGCCGCCTGATGTACGTCGAGTTCACCCTGCATCAGAGCATGGAGCACTTCCTCACCTGCCACCGCCGTGCGTTCGAGTTCCTGGGGGGTGTTACAGAGAAGGTGATGATCGACAATCTCAAGGTCGGTGTCCTTCGCCATCCCGCGGGGGAAACGGCCCAGTTCCACCCACGCTATCTTGATTTGGCCGCGCATTACGGCTTTCAACCCGTCGCCTGCAATGTCCGAAAAGGCAATGAGAAGGGCCGCGTCGAGAATGGCGTGGGATATGTGAAAAAAAACTTCCTCGCCGGGTTGGACATCCCTTCCTTCGACGCCGTCAACCCCGCCGCCGTCGTCTGGCGGGACACCATCGCCAACCTCCGCCTCCATGGCGAGACCCACCGCAAACCCCTCGACTTGTTCGTCGAGGAAAAGCCCCGGCTCAAACCCCTGCCGGTCCATGCCTATGACTGTGCCGTGATCCGTCCCATTCCCGCCAGCGCATGTTGTCACGTCACCCTCGACACCAATCGATACTCCGTTCCACACCTCTACGCATCGCAGAAGCTCACCCTCAAGCTCTACCCCGAGAGCCTCCTTCTCTTTCACCATGAGAACCTCATAGCCACCCATCCCCGCTGTTATGACCGTCGCCAACCCATCCGCAATCCCGACCACATCCAAGATCTCGTGGTCCACCGCAGGAATGCCCGCACCCAGACGCTCCGACTGGCCTTCCTGGCCCTGAGT
>CAIMTB010000415.1 GCA_903844265.1 uncultured Verrucomicrobiota bacterium | reverse complement strand
TTCAACAAGGCCCAAGGCCCCTTGCGAGCTTCACGGGGCTGACCATGAACGAAGCCACCCCTCGCCGTCGGCGCCCCAAGGACAACCACGAGTTCGGAGTCATCCGCCTGCGCGAACTCCCCGTCCCCATCGCCTGCTGCGACAGCCCGGACCGGATCTACGACTACTGGATGGCGAACATCGCGACTGCCGTCTGGTACAGCCAAGAAGTCGAAAGCCTGTGCGTGATCCACCTCAACACGCGGCGGCGAGCAACCGGCTTCCACCTCGCAGGCATCGGCACCCTCGATACCGTGCTCATGTCGCCTCGTGAAATCTTCAGGACCGCGATCTTGAGGAATGCCTCGGCCGTTGTGGTGGCCCATTCCCACCCCTCGGGGGACCCCAATCCATCCCAGGCCGACATCCGGGCCACACGCGAACTTGTTCAGGCGGGCCGGATCATCCGCATCGAGGTTCTCGATCATGTCGTGGTCGGTCAGTCCGGTCCCGACCATCCCCGACCTTGGGCGTCCCTGCGCGAGTTGGGCCTCCTCGGCTGAAGCCGGGATCCAGGGCTTCCTCGGAGAACCCTTGGACACTCTCCCCGCCTCACCGTAGCGAGACTCACGTTCGGAGCGGATCAACGAAACCCCCGCTCTGGCGAAAGACCAACATGAAGAAGACGACCGAAGCCACCAAGGACCAGACCTCGAAGACCACGACCGCGACGGGCAGCGAACCGAAGGCCGCGAAGGCGAAGAAGGCGACCCCGGCCCCCGCGACCGAGCAGCCCGCGCCCCAGCCCACCACCGCCCCGGCGAAGGTCGAGAAGCCCGCGAAGGCTGCCAAGGCGGCGAAGTCCGACGCCGACGGCGAAGCGACCGACCGGCTGCCGACCACGCTCGACGAACTCAAGGAAACCAAGGGCGGCTTCGTCGCCTTCCACTTCCTGACCGGCAAGGACAAGGCCGCCATCGGCAAGGACCTCGCCGCCGCCTTCAAGCTCGCCGAACCGCAGGCCGCGAAGATCGTGCGCCGCATCACTGGCCGCGTCCGCCTCTACGCCCGGGTGTTCGAGCTCGTCCCGGCGAAGAAGTAACCCCCGCCATTTGCGCCAAGACGCCCCTCGGCAATCCCGAGGGGCCTTTTCGTGTCCAGACGGGCCGGCGAGACCGCCGCGAGGTCAAGCGAGAACCGGTGTAGGCGCTGTCTCCGCCGGGGCGGCAGGTAGATCAACCTGCTTCGGAGATTCAGGCCGGCCTCGGCGGCGTAAGCTTGCGCCGCCAGTTGACCAGGAACAACCCGCCCACGATGAATAACGGCCCGGCCATGATCGCGTGGGTCGGCCATGGCAAGCGCCCCCACGCCATCACGATGTAGAGCACGCCCAGTGCGGGGAATGCGACCGCGCCAACCCATTCCCAGCGCCACGCGACAGCCAGCACGGTCAGCAGCAGCGCCGTCGGGATCAGGTGCATGAGCACGGCAAACGTGGTTTCCCAGAAGCCCTGGTTGCCCTCGAACACGTCCAATGCGAACAGGCTGATGAAGGCGGCGAACAGCAGGCATAGGACCCTCGGCGCCCAGAACAGGGGACTTCGTGGCAACCTCTTCATGGCTCCGCAGCGTAGGTCATCCAAACCCAGGGGTGTGAATCGAATGTTCTGCGCGCTCTATCGGCGGAGACGATCCGGGCCCTCTCGGTCGGAGCGGCAGATGCTGGAATCGGCGCCACCCGCGAACATCCCGCCCCGGGCTACTTGCCCGACATCATCGCCCGCTCGGCGTGGAACCTGGCCCACCGGGCCTTGGCGGCCGGGGGGATGCGGACACGACCGGCTGCACTGATCCGGCGCTTCCTGGGCTCAGCGGAAGGTTGAGCGGCCGTGGTCTTCTGGAATCTCATCAGTTCCGGAGCCCGCTGGCGTAAGGAGCGTGCGAGTTCCCCAAGTTCCAGCGGAGTGAGGGAAAGCATCACGCCGGCAGCATTCAGTCGACGACCCGACGCGAGCTTCGCGTAGTCGGCGAGGACTTCCGGGGGCAGGGTTGTCGGCGACAGTTCCCAGGCCCGGATGAGGTTCGGTTCGCTGGCGGTGATCAGGCGGCTGTCGCGCGTCATGAACGCGAAACCGACATCGCCGGAATGGTCGAGCAACGGGGTGACGGCCTCCCCTGTGGCGGCTTCCCAGATGCGCACTTTGCGGCCGTCGTTACGCGTCACAATGAACCGGCCATCCGGGCTCCAGCGGGCAGCCCGGACATCGCCGCCCGGGGTGCGCATCGGACCCAGCAACTG
>CAIMTB010000414.1 GCA_903844265.1 uncultured Verrucomicrobiota bacterium | reverse complement strand
GCGCGGGCCTCCTCGATGAGGCGGGTGGCGTCGGCGTTGGCCTTCTGGAGGAGATCGCGTCGTGCGGCTTCGGCCTCGGCCAGCTGCTGCTTGATCTTGTCTGCGTTGGCGAGGCTTTCGGCGATTCGCTGGCGGCGTTCCTCGAGCACTTGGAGGATCGGCTTGTAGGCGAAGCGCTGGAGGATGAACGCGACCAGCAGGAAGCTGATGACCTGGGAGAAGAAGAGCTGTGTGCTGACGCCGAATTTTTCGGCGGTGCCGCTGATCAAACCACCGCTTTCGGCGGCGGCGGCTGCGAACAGGATCGGGTTCATGGCCAAGTTCTTCTCCTACTGGGGGACGGGATGTCGGGCTGTCGGACCGGGGTTGTGAAAGGGGGAGTGCGGGGCGCGGGCCCCGCACCAGGATTGTTCAGGTCACTTCACGAGGAAGATCGCGAAGAACACGATGCCTTCAGCGAAGGCGGTGCTGAGGATCGCCTGCACGAGGATCTTGGTGGCGGCGCCGGGGTTCCGGCCGACCGCTTCCGAGGCCTTCATGCCGATGATGCCGACACCGATGGCGGCGCCGAGGCAGGCTGCGGCGACGTGGATGCTCCCGGTCATGCCGACGGCTTCGGCGAGTAGGTTTGCGAACATGGTATTGGGTCCTTTCGTTGTTGCAGCAGCGGCCTCCGCGGTCTCGCCACGGTCCGGCCGCCGCAATCTTCTCTAGTGTTTGGCGCCTGCGTTCGCACCGGTGTGGCCATGGCCATGGCCATGATCGTTCCCGTGGTCGTCGCCATGGCTGTGTCCGTGTCCCTCATCGTGCTGGCAGATAAGCAGCGTGAAGACGGCGGTGAGGAGCATGAACACGAGGGCCTGAACAAGGCCCACCAACAGTTCCATGAAATAAAAGGGAATGGGCAGCAGCCAGCCGAGGCTCGCCCCGCCCAGGGCCGACATCGTCTCGAGCATGTTCTCGCCGGCGAAGATGTTGCCGTAGAGACGGAAGCTGAGCGATACAGGCCGGAAAAGGATGGAGACAACCTCGAGCACTCCGACCAGCAGGAACACGACGACCATGAGGCCCTTGAGCAGGCCGGAGGTCTCGCCTTTGGGGCCGAAGATGTGCATGACGAATCCCGCGATCCCGTTGGACTTCAGCGCCCAGTACGTCCAGCAGACGAAGAACACCATCGACATCGCCAACGTCATGTTCAGGTCGGCGTTCACGCCACGGAACAGGGGATTGGTGATGTGCTGGAGCGCCCCGTTGGCGTCAGGATGGCCCCAACCGATCGTCCCCACGCCGGGGATCAGGCCGAACCAGTTGCTCGTCAGGATGAAAATGAACAGCGTCGCGAAGAACCAGAACGTCTGCTTCACCAGGTCGGCACCGATGATGCCCCCGAGGAAGTCGTGGAGGCTTTCCACAACCCATTCCCAGAAATTTTGTGCCCCCTCTGGAATCGCCCGCAGATTCCGCGTCGCGACCTGGGCGAACACGATCAGGACGATCGCCACGATCCACGTCACCATCATGGAATTCGTGATCTGGAAAAAGCCGAGGTCGACGATGCGTGGGGCGGCCGCAGGAAGCCCGCTGGCGTGGGCCTCGGCGTGTGTGGCTGCACTGGCGGCCTCGGCGGCAGGAAGGCCCACCTCGGCGGCCCGGGCCAGCAGGGGCAGCCCCAGGAGGCAGCAGTACAATAATGCCGTTCGCAGCGCGCGCATGAGTCGTGGTTTGTGCCCTCCACCGCGACGGAAAAAAGGACACCTGAGCGCCCGTGCCGCGGAACGAGGGCGCGAAAGTTGGCGCGTTGTGAAAACTTTCACAAGGGATTTTTTCCTCGAAATGCGGTGGGCACGGAAGACAGCCGGAAAATCCGGGGAACCCTCGCCGGACGCCGCCTGCATGGGTCAGCGGCCGGTTTCGTGGGGGTTGCAGCCGAGGGAAAGTCTGTGGTGGATATTTCGCCCCACGACGGTTGCGGATCGGACGGCGGGTGGTTTTCCTGTCGCCATGAAATCCACGTCCACGCCTGCGCCCGGCCGGGGCGCCACTGTCTCCGAAACCAGCAACCGCCGTGAATTCCTGAAAGCGACGGGTACCGTGGCAGCCGTGTCAGCGTTGGCGGGTGTGAAGCTTCCGTATGTGCATGCGGTGGACAGCCAGACCGTCCAGGTGGCGCTGGTGGGCTGCGGTGGACGGGGTTCGGGCGCGGCCTCGAATGCGTTGGCGACCCAGAAGGGCCCGGTGCGGTTGGTGGCGATGGCGGACGTCTTCGAGAAACGGCTCAGTGCCAGCTACCAGGGCCTGAAGAAGGAGCATAACGAGACGGTGACGGTGCCCGAGGACCAGAAGTTCATCGGATTCGAGGGGTACAAGCATGCCGTTGATTGCCTGAAGCCCGGTGATGTGGTGATTTTCACGACGCCGCCGGCGTTCCGATGGGTGCATTTCAGCTATGCCATCCAGAAGGGCGTGAATGTGTTCATGGAGAAGCCGGTGACGGTGGACGGGCCCTCCACGCGCAAGATGCTGGCCCTGGCCGACGAGGCGGACAAGAAGGGGCTCAAGGTGGGGGTGGGGCTGATGGTCCGGCATTGCAAGGGGCGCAAGGAACTTCATCAAAGGATCCGGGACGGAGAGATAGGCGACCTCACCCTGCTCCGCGGATACCGGATGGGTGGTGCTGCGGCCAATACGGGGCCCAAACCCGAATCGCTCACCGAGTTGATGTACCAGATCCAGCGCTTTCACAGCTTCATCTGGGCCAGCGGCGGGCTCTTCAGTGATTATAATATCCATCAGATCGATGAGTTATGCTGGATGAAGAATGACTGGCCGGTGCGGGCGCACGCGCTCGGTGGGCGGCATTACCGGGGCAATTCCGTCGACCAGAATTTCGACAATTATTCGGTGGAATACACCTTTCCCGATGGGACCAAGTTTCTCTTCGGGGGCCGCAGCATCACCGGCTGCAAGGATGAGTTTGCCAGCTATGTCCATGGCACGAAGGGGTGCGCGGTCGTCTCCACGTCGATGCATACACCGGGGAAGGTGCGGACGTTCAAGGGGCAGAACATGACCCGTGAGAACCTGCTCTGGGCGTTCCCGCAGCCGGAGCCCAATCCGTACCAGCTTGAGTGGGAGGATCTGATGGAGGCGATCCGGGAGAACAAGCCGTACAACGAGGCTCGACGCGGTGCGATAGGCAGCATGGTGACTTCCATGGGGCGGATGGCGGCGCACACAGGGCAGGAGATCACGTACGAGCAGATGCTGCAGTGTCCCCACGAAATGGCTCCCGACGTGGATAAATTTGCTCTCGATTCACCGGCTCCCCTGCGTGCCGGACCGGATGGCCGGTATCCGGTGCCGGAGCCCGGGATCAAGAAGGACCGGGAATATTGAGGTCAGGGAGGGTTGCATCCCCGAGGTGTCGGTGGTAAGGCGGCCTCTCCGAGGGCGCGGTGCCCGGGTACGGCCGCGAGGGACGGCGCGCAGCGAAGTGCGCGCCCTGCCGTCAATCCGTGGATGCACGGCGGAGAGGGGCGCCTGCTGAATTTGGCTTGAACGTGAGGTATCTGAGCGCCTATTCGAATTCGGTCTTCGGAAAATCGTCTGATCCACCGGAGTCATCCAAAACTAGAAAACGCAATGAAACTCAGTACCATCGTATTCTCCATCGTGGCAGGTCTCGTGATCGCGGGTGCCGGTTCGGCGAAGGCCGCGGACATCGAGGGCATCTGGGCCAAGCAGTGCGCGTCCTGCCATGGGAAGGACGGCAAAGGAAACACCAAGGCCGGCAAGCTGGCTGGCACGAAGGATCTCACGGACGCCAAGGTGCAGGCCGAGATCAAGGACGACCAGGCCGTCAAGGCCCTGAAGGAAGGCATCAAGGAAAAGGGAACCGAGCGCTTCCGCATGAAGCCCGGACAGGGGTTGACCGACGAGGACATCAAGGCCCTCATCGCGCACGTCCGCAAGTTCAAGGGCTGATCTGCCCGGAGGCTTTTCCATCATTTCCAATCACGACCGGGCCTCACGAGGGCCCGGTTTTGCTTTGTCCAGCTCCGGCGGTCCCGATGCCAAGAAACGGTTATCAATTAGCAATCGTCGTGGAGTAGACGGACGATGTTAACCTCAGCTTCTACTCACACTTAGCCTGCGCTGGCCGGTTTGTATTGGCCCCGGAGACGGGAGTGAATGGAGTTGGAGTCCAGGTGGCGCTTGGAAGCGCCGCGAAGGTGACGGCTTGTGCCTGTCCCCGGGTCGGGGAGCGGGGTCGTCGGAATGTGTTGGAGTGCGTCGGAGTGATCCGCAGGTTCGTAACATGAATGCGGCAAATAAGACAGCGGCAGCCCAGGGTGCGTTGATCCTTTGTTTCCTGGCGCTGGCAGGATACTTCGTGCTGAACCCGGGGGGGAACGGAGTCCACGTGCAGGAGGTGCCCTTGGTCGATGTGGCCTTCACCAACCGGGCGACGGCGCGGATGTCGGCGGCGGAGGTCATCCGCACCGAGGGTGATGCCTCGGGGCAGGACTGTTACGCCTGTCATGAGCGGGACAAGCCGCCGAAGTTGAAGTTCAACCCCGACCAGAGCGTGGTGAACGCCAAGGAGCACATGGACATCACCATGGGCCACGGCAGCCACAACCGTAACAACAACTGCTTCAATTGTCATAACGAGACCAACCTCGAGCTGTTGCAGACGCGGGACGGGAAGGAATTGAAGCTCGTGGACAGCGCGCCCCTTTGCGGGAGTTGCCACGGTCCCACCTACCGGGACTGGGAGGTGGGCATCCACGGCAGGACGAGCGGCTATTGGAAGCGCGATGCCGGCCCGTTCGAACGGCAGATATGTGTGTCCTGCCATGATCCGCACTCGCCGAAGTTCCGGCCGTGGAAGCCGGCGCCGGGTCCGCATTCGATGCGGTCGGTGGCGGTCCAGGCGGACTCCGGTCATTCCACCACCACACCCCATCTATGAGTCATCCAATCGTACAATCGGGACCTCCCGCGGGCGGGGGTGCGGAGGCGGGGGACGGCATGCATCGTCGGAGTTTTCTCCGCAGCTCTGCAGTGCTGACCACGGGCCTGGCGGCCTTGGCCGCGAGCCTTTCGCCACTGCTTGAGTTGAAGGACCTGACGACGCTTGAGCGCTTCGTCCAGAAGTATTACAAGGAGTTGACTCCTGAGGAGATGGCCAAGGTCCTGCAGCGCATTGAGCGCGATGTCGAGGAGGAGTACAAGGTCCGGCCCCACGTCCGGGATCTGAAGCCGATGGACGGCGTGGAATTTGTCTACGCGTTGAACCTGACCCGGTGCATCGGGTGCCGGAAGTGTGTCCATGCCTGCGTTGCGGAGAACAACCAGTCACGGACGCCCGAGATCCAGTACATCCGCGTGCTGAAGCTGCCGCACGGGTCCATCGACATGGAAAAGGCCCAGCACGACTACTCCCCGGAGACGGTGCCGGAGAAGGGGTTCTTCTACATGCCGGTGCAGTGCCAGCAGTGCAAGAATCCGCCGTGCGTGAAGGTATGTCCGGTGAACGCGACCTGGCAGGAGAAGGACGGGATCACGGTCATTGACTACGACTGGTGCATCGGGTGCCGTTATTGTGCGGCCGCCTGTCCCTTCTGGGCTCGCAGGTTCAACTTCACCAAGCCGTTGATTCCGAAGGAACGGCTGAATCCTGAGATGGCCTACCTGGGAAATCGTCCGCGGCGCCAGGGCGTGATGGAGAAGTGTCATTTCTGTGTCCAGCGGACCCGGGCGGGGCGATATCCGGCCTGCCTGGAGGTGTGTCCGGCGGGCGCCCGTAAATTCGGCAACATACTCGATCCCGAGAGCGAGGTGTCGCAGATCCTGAGTCGCAAGCGGGTCTTCATCCAGTTGAAGGAAGAGATGGGGACCTCACCTCGGTTCTTTTACTACTTTGATGTATGACGACGGCCATTCGTAACTATCTGGTCTTTATATGGCGGTGCGGCCGGATCGCGTTCGTGGGCGACTGGCGGTACTATGCGTGGATGGGCTTGTTGACGATGATTTCGCTGCTGGGGTTGAACGCCTACCTGAAGCAGTTTGTTCACGGCCTGATCGTGACCGGGATGAGCGACGAGGTTTCCTGGGGCGTCTACATCGCCAACTTCACGTTCCTGGTGGGCGTGGCCGCGGCAGCGGCGATGATGGTGATCCCGGTCTACATCTATGGGCGAACGGAGTTGCATGACCTGGTGATCTTCGGCGAGTTGCTGGCGGTGGCGGCGATCATCATGTGCCTGGCATTCGTGACGGTGGATCTGGGGAGGCCGGACCGTTTCTGGCACCTGATGCCTGGTCTCGGTCAGCTCAACTTCCCGGCGTCGATGTTGAGCTGGGACGTGATCGTGCTGAACGGATATCTCCTGCTGAACGTGCATATCTGCGGCTACCTTCTTTACTGCCGCTATCAGGGGCGCAAGCCGGCGAAATGGTTCTACATCCCGTTCGTCTTCCTGGCGATTGGCTGGGCGATCTCGATCCACACGGTGACAGCGTTCCTGTATGTGGGACTTGGGGGTCGGCCTTTCTGGAACTCGGCGGTGGTGGGTCCGCGGTTCCTGGCATCGGCGTTCACGGCGGGTCCGGCGCTGATCATCCTGGCGCTTCAGGTGATCCGGCGGGTGACGACCTACTTCGTGT
>CAIMTB010000413.1 GCA_903844265.1 uncultured Verrucomicrobiota bacterium | reverse complement strand
GGACCTCCTCACCCAATTCGTCGGCCCGCGACGCCGGCATTGGTATGTGACCCACTCCATCACCAACACCGCCCGGCCCATCGGCATCACTCCCTCAAGCAATGCCGGCATCCCCCTGTCCCAATCCCCCGGCGCCTTCGTCACCGTGGTGGATCTGGACTTCAACCCGGCCTCCGCCAACCAGGCCCAGGAGTATGTCGCCCTCACCAACAGCCTGCCTTCCGCCGTGGATCTCTCGGGTTGGAAACTCGACGGCGCTGTCCAGTTCACCTTCCACCCAGGCACGGTGATGCCGTCCAACAGCGTCCTCTACGTCTCACCCGACGTCCGATCCTTCCGCGCCCGCACCATCGGACCGCGCGGCGGCCGGGGCCTTTTCGTGGTCGGACCATTTCAGGGTCGGCTCTCCGCGCGCGGCGAGACACTCGTCGTAAGGAACGGACTCGACCAGATCGTCCATACCTACACCTACCCGGGAACGCCCAGCCAGGCCCAACAATTCCTAAGGGTGACAGAGATCATGTATCACCCCGCCCCCTCGGTCGGGAGTCCCTACACGGTGGATGAGTTCGCCTATGTCGAACTGAAGAACATCTCGCCCACCGTCACCCTCGATCTCGCGGGCGTGAGCTTCACCAACGGCGTGGTGTTCAGTTTCACAGGCAGCTCCATCACAAGCCTCGCCCCAGGCGGCCGCGTCCTGGTGGTCAACAACCCCATCGCGTTTGCCGCCCGTTATGGCGTCAACCTCCCCATCGCCGGCCAGTACACAGGCCACCTGGGTCACAACGGTGAGCGCCTGACCCTGCTCGACGCCAGCGGTGAGGAAATCCTGGACTTCCAATTCAACGATGGCTGGTACCCGATCACCGACGGATTCGGGTTCTCCCTGGTCACGGCGGATGAGAACGCCGATCCCGAGTCCTGGAACCACAAAAGCCACTGGCGCCCCAGCGCCACATGGAACGGCTCCCCCGGCGCACCCACCGAACCCCCGCCTCCCGCCCTCCCCACCGTGCTCGTCAACGAGATCCTGACCCACGGCAATACCCCGCCCGCTGCGGGTGCAATCGAACTCCATAATCCCTCAACCCAACCCGCCGACATTACTGGCTGGTGGCTGACCGACGATTTTCGAGCCCCGACAAAGTTCCGCATCCCCGAGGGCTCGGTCATCCCCGCAAACGGCTACGTCGTGGTCGACGAGTCGCGCTTTGGCACCGGCCCCGCTGCCTTCGGGCTAAGTCCCGACGGCGGCGAAGTCTGGATCTTCAGCGCAGACGCCACGGGCAAACTCACCGGCTATTACCACGGGTTCCCATTCGGCCCCGTCGACGCGGACGTGAGTCTTGGACGGCATGTCTCCAGCGAGGGTCAGGAACATTTCGTTTCGCAGCTCATGCCGAGTTTCGGGTCGGCCAATCAGGGCCCCCGCGTCGGGCCCGTGGTCATCAGCGAAATCATGTACCACCCGCCGGACCAGCCGGGCGGGGCCGACAACAGGGAGGACGAGTATCTGGAGCTGGTGAACGCCTCGACCCAACCCATCCCCCTCTTCGATCCAGGCTCGCAGTCCATTGCCTGGCGCCTGCGCGGCGGCGTTGATTTCGATTTTCCGCCGGGCCTGACCCTGTCCGGCGGCGAATACATCCTGCTCGTGAATTTCAACCCGACCAACACCACGGTCGCAGCCGCATTCCGAAATCGCTATTCCCTGCCCCCCGCGCTCCGCATCTTCGGTCCCTACTCAGGCCACCTGGATAACTCAGGCCAGAACCTGGAAATACTCAGGCCCATCGCGCCCGCCGCAGGCCCGGCTCCCTATGTGCTGGTGGACCAGGTTCAATATCAGGACCAATCCCCATGGCCCGTCGGCGCCGACGGCTCGGGATTCTCCCTCCACAGAACCTCAATCCTCATCTACGGCAACGACCCGGCCGCCTGGGTCGCCAATCTCCCAACCCCCGGAAAAAGCACGACGATCACGTCCGAGCCCATGATTGTAACCCAGCCCGTCAGCCAGAGCATCCTCCCTGGCGGCCCCCTGGTCCTGAGTCTCGCAGTCACCAACACGGCCACGCTGCCGCTGGGGATACGGGTCCGCCGCAATGGAACCACGCTGCCCGAAAGCCCGACCACTTTCTTCACCCTGGATTCACACACGTTCTTCCTGACCCTCAGCGGGACCGACGCCGCGCCGCCGTGGACACAGTACTCGTTTGTCGTCACCAACCCGGCAAACCCGGCCGGCACGGTTTCCGACCCCGCCATCATCTCCTATCTCGCAGACACCGACAGCAACGGCCTCGACGACCCTTGGGAGCTCCAGCACTTCGGCCGCATCGGGATCGATCCCAACGCCGACGCGGACGCCGACGGAGCAACCAACCGCGGGGAGTATGTTGCCGGCACGGATCCGCTGGATCCGGCAAGTCACCTGAGTCTCGAAGGACTCAGAACCCCGCCGGGCGCGACCATCCGATTCCTGGCCACCTCGAACCGCACCTACACCGTGCAATTCAAGGACAACCTCGGCGACCCGGCGTGGCAGAAGCTCGCCGACATTCCCGCCGCCGGCAGCAATCTGCTCGTCGGAGTGGTCGACTCACTCAGCCGGACCTCCCGCCTCTACAGGCTGGCCACGCCGCGGCAGCCCTGACCCGTCAGTCGCGCGCGCCAGTGCAGGGATTCCATGAGGCCGGGCGACCTGTCCCGGAACAACGGCCTCTTCATCCCGGGTTTATTGGCGATCCGCGGAATGGCTTTGCCGCATGCCTCGGCCAAGGGTAGATAGGCCTCGTGCCTGAAGCGCCCAACGTCATGAAGGAGCCGGTTTCCAAGTCCGCGCGCGGGTCGCTGACGCAGTTCGCCTGGATCTCGATCGCAGCAGCAGCCATCACCATCGTGTTGAAGGCGGTCGCCTACGGCCTCACGGGTTCTGTCGGCCTTCTTTCCGACGCGATCGAGTCACTCGTCAATCTGGTCGGCGGAATCATGGCCTTGGCGATGTTGACGGTGGCTGCGCGACCCGCCGACGAAGACCACGCCTTCGGCCATGGCAAGGCGGAATACTTTTCCAGCGGCGTCGAGGGCACCCTGATCCTCATCGCCGCCGTCACGATCGGCATTACCTCGGTGGAACGTCTCATCACGCCCAGACCCCTGGAGCAGGTCGGCCTTGGCTTGGTGGTCTCGGTTGGGGCCTCGCTGATCAACCTGGGAGTCGCCCTTCTACTGCTTCGGGTGGGGCGACAGCGGAAATCCATCGCCCTGGAGGCAAACGCCCACCACCTGATGACCGACGTCTGGACTTCTGTGGGCGTGATCGTCGGCGTCGGCGCTGTGGCCATCACAGGTTGGCAGCGCCTCGACCCGATTGTCGCGATCGCCGTCGCGGCGAACATTGTGTGGACCGGATTCGGAATCGTCCGGCAGTCGATCTCCGGCCTGATGGATGCAAGCCTGTCCCCGGAGGACCTGCGGTTGATCGAGGAAGTGCTGGAACCTCACCGGAAAAACGGCCTGCGCTTCCAGGCGCTGCGCACACGCCGCGCCGGAGCGACAGGCTTCGTGACCATGGATGTCCTGGTCCCTGGGGATTGGACGGTGGAACGTGGACACGAGCTCGCCGAGGGCATCGAGGTCGACCTTCGCCGGGCACTGCCTGACGTCACGGTACTCACCCACCTGGAGCCTCTGAAATCACCGACGCAAGGCTAGCAGCCCGTCGAAAAAGAGCCACTTCCCGGTAGCAGTCGACGTAAGGAGACTCCATTCATTGGCATTTGGGTCAAGTTTGAGTCTCCTGACGTCGACTGCTACGGATGTTAGACGGGCTGCTAGACCAGCCTCCCTGTCATCGGGGTCCCGTCGACTCCAGCTCCGCTATTTTCCAAGGCCGAGCTTCTGGGCC
Organism: uncultured Verrucomicrobiota bacterium; assembly: GCA_903844265.1. Taxonomy (GTDB): domain Bacteria; phylum Verrucomicrobiota; class Verrucomicrobiia; order Limisphaerales; family CAIMTB01; genus CAIMTB01. The sequence goes on along the minus strand of CAIMTB010000413.1, from coordinate 18,719 downwards.
TGGTCCGCGATGGTCTTGCCATGACTCGTCGGCTGCACGGCTTCATCCACCAGCGCAATCTTGCCATCCTTGGCGATGAAAAAAGTCCATCGTGACGCAAGGCTGTTCGCCGGGTTCAACACGCCGTACGCCTTGGCGGCGGCCTTCGTCGGATCGCTGAGGATCGGGAAACCAAGCCCGAGCGATTCCGCGAATTTCTTGTTGGTCGCCGCATCATCGACGCTGACGGCGAAAGCCGCCACGCCGGCCCTTGCGATATCGGCTCCACTTTCGTGCATCGACTTGCATTCCGAGGTGCACCCGCCCGTGAACGCCTTCGGAAACCAGGCGAGCACCACCCCCTTCTTCCCCTTGAAATCAGCCAGCTGATAAGTCTTGCCGTCGCTCCCCTGCAAGCTGAAGTCCGGCGCAGGATCGCCGGCCTTCGGACCCGCAAACGCAGGAAACACGGCCGAACAAAGGGCGAGGACCAACAGCCGGGACAATCGATTCATGGGATTCATCACGCAGTTCAAGCGCAGCAGACTCGAGGCCCCGCGGCAAGAGCAGCCCCTCGATGGGAACCACACCCGCAGGCCTCACCCAGTCCACCACAGCGCCTCTTCGACGGCGCTCAACCTCCTCTTCTTCAAACCGCCGGAAAACCCATCTCGGCCACATAGGTGTCCACGAACGCCGCATCGTCGTTCAGCGACACGTGCTCCACCCGCTCCCGCACACTGGAAAACGCCGCGTCCGCCTCGATCACGGGACGGAACAACGCAAGCTTCGCTCCAAGCAACGCCGTGTTGCCCGCCGGCCGCACCCGTTCCATCGGAAACGGAAGCAAACCAATCCGACGCGCACTGGCCCGGTTGATGTAATTCCCAAACGCCCCCGCAAGATGAACAGCCGCCAACCCGTCAAGGTCCGTACCCCACCGGGACGCCAGGATTCGCAAACCCGCCGCGATCGCACCCTTCGCCAACTGCAACTCGCGAATGTCGGATTGCGAGAGGGTCACCGAACCCACAATCGGCATTGTCTTCCCCGATTTCATCCGACCCGAACCCTGGATCAGCCCAAGCTCAAGCCCCGCAGCAACGACATCGACCAGACCACTCCCACACAACCCCCGCGGCACCCCACCCCCGATGACGTGGCAGTCCCATCCATCGCCGTTCAACACCACAGAGGAAACCGCGCCCGTCGACGCCCTCATCCCCATCGAGATCCGCGCCCCCTCGAACGCCGGCCCCGCCGCAGTCGAGGCACACAAGAGCCGATCCCGGTTGCCCACCACGATCTCGCCGTTGGTCCCAAGATCAATCAAGGCCACCGGCTCGATGCTCTCGTGCATCCTCGTGGCCAACACACCCGCCAGCAGATCACTCCCGACAAAACTGCCAAGACACGGCAGAAAAACCACCCGCGCACCCGCCCCCCCCAGCCACTCCCCCCAGCCCAAAGAAATCGAATCAAACACCTGCGGCCCCGGATCCGTCGTCTCGAACGGATGCCGCGCCAAACCAGCCGTCGACAATCCGCAGAAGAGATGGTGCATGACCGAATTGCCCACGAGCACCACCTCCCGCACAACCCCGCACAGACCGCCCCGATCCCCAAGCAACCCCTGGATCAACTCGCCCAACTGGACCCGGATCAACGTCGTCAGCTCCCCGGCACCGTCAGGATTACTGGCGTGATCCAGACGGCTCATCAGGTCGGCCCCGTGCCGCGCCTGGGAGTTCAACCCGCTCCGCACCGCCAGGACCTGGCCGGTGCCGAGATCCACCAACTGCGCCACCAGGGTCGTTGTCCCGAGATCGATGGCGACACCCCACCCCGGACGCGGCATGAACTCGAACGAGGATTCATCCCCCAGGATCAGCGCCTCCCATTGCGCCAGTTCCAACACGAGATTAGAAACAGGGCGCAACCGGCACGCCAGACGCCAACCCGCCAGAAGCTCCGACTCGCTGAACAACGCGGTGTCCTCCGCATGGGCAGGCGCCACGCCATTCAACACCCGGACCCGACAACCCCGACAACGCCCACGCCCACCGCACGGAAACTCGACGCCTTCAGAAAAAAGGAGGTCCTGCAGCGACGCGCCCGGCGACGCCTCAAGCGAACGCCCGGCAGGCTGGAGATCGACGCGGAACGGTCCGTTCATCGCATCGCACCCTGGAGGGTTCAACTGACGAGCCAATCCAGCGCAGCCTTCTGCACATGGAGCCGGTTCTCAGCCTGGGAAAAGATCGTATCCGCGTGCGCCTCGAACGTCTCGGAATCGATCTCCTTGCCCCGATAAGCCGGAAGACAGTGCATCACCAGCGCCTCGGGCGTCGCGAGCCTCACCAACGCCGCATTGACCTGATAGGTGGCAAGGTCCTTCAGGCGCTGCTGCGTCTCCGATTCCTTGCCCATCGAAACCCAGACGTCGGTGTAGAGGAGGTCCGCGCCTTCCGCAGCCGCACGAAGATCCTCGGTGCAGACGATCCGTCCCCCCGCCCGGGCCAGCAACGCCGGGGACGGCTGATACGCCTTGGGCGCCGCGATGCGCAGCTCAAACCCAAGCCGCGCCGCCGCCCAGATCCAGCTCGACGGCACGTTGCACGCCCCGTCACCCACAAACGTCACCACCCGCCCCGCAATCGGCCCACGCATCTCCTCGAACGTGAAAATGTCGGTCAGGATCTGGCAGGGATGCTCGTCGTCCGTCAAAGCGTTCACCGTCGGAATCCCCGAATACGCCGCAAAATCCGCAACCTCGGACTGCGCAAACGTCCGGATCACAGCCCCGTGCACCATCCGGCCGAGAACACGGGCAGTGTCCTTGATCGGCTCACCGCGCCCCAACTGGATGTCCGCCGCGCTCAGGAAAAGCGGACGCCCCCCAAGTTCGTGGATGCCCACCTCAAAACTCACGCGGGTGCGCGTCGAGGACTTCGAGAAAACCATCGCCCACGTCTGACCCGAAAGCGGGCGCGGATGCTGGGCACGATGACCCTTGAATGCAGGGACGCGCGACAGGATGGCTTCCATGTCGGCGCGGGAAAGCTGTTCCAGACTCAACAGATGCTTCATGGGCGCTGCAATACCTCCCACGCCTTTGGCGCGAAAGGAAGGGGTGAGTAGACCAGAAGCGCGCCGCAGGTCACGAAAGAACAGCGCGTCGCCAACGACCCACGCACGGAGGGCGCGCTCCATCGCCACCGCCAGGCTCCCTTCCCCGCGCACCCTCGGGCCTCCCAACCCTCGACGACGAGGGACCTCCAACGCCAGCCCCCCCCCATCCCTCAGGTCCCGCTGAAGGCCACGAATTCCCTCGCCACCTTGCCGTCGGCGCAGGTCACCAGCCAATAGCCCTTCTCCTTGCTGCCGTCGTGATTGCCCCGCAATCGCGAGCAGCAACGGTTCGTCACCAGCTCGATCCCACGATGCGCCGTCGTCGTGTAGGCGTGGTAATGACCGCTGAACACGCCCTGCAGGTTGAAATCAACGAGACGCTCAAGCACCGCATCCGCATTCAACGGCCGCATCTTCGCTCCCGATCCCAGCGGGAAATGCGTGAACACCACCGTCGGGCGACCCCGATCCAACCTCGGCAAAGCCGTGTCGAGAAACTGGATCGGCTCCGCCTGGATCCGGGTCTTGTCGTAATCGGGCCCCTGCGTCGAATCGAACCCCACGAACTGCCAACCGCGATGCTCGAAGGTGTAATTCAACGAGTTCGGATAGGCGGCCTCGTAGCTCGATCGATCCGAGGCCGACCGCACGTCATGGTTGCCGACCTGATAGTGAACGGGAAACCCGAGCCCTCGAAAATGATCGCGGATCGCCATGTGGCTCGCCGGCTTCGCGTCATCCGCCTGGTCACCGATCGACAGGACAAACTCGACTCCGACTTGACCCCGCATGTGGCGCACCAACGCCTCGAACCACGGATTGCACTCGGCCGTGGCGTGGTGAAAGTCGTTCACCGCAATGAAACGGAAGGATTTCCCGCCCCCCTGCGCCCGCGCCGACTGACACCCCGGCCACACCGAAGTTCCCATCGCCAACAGCGTTCCCGCCCCGACCCGGCGAAGCGCTTCCCGACGCGCGATCAATGAACCCGACGGAGGCATGGACTTCATGGCGCAAGGCAATCCCACCCGCGGCCGACACTCAACCGAGATCACGCATCGTCTTTGACACGCGCGCCCCGCCGCGCTGGACTTGCCGGCACAGCACGCCCGAAAGGCCGGACCGCGGCCACACCCGGAACGCGCCTGAATACGTAACGCATCGAACCGTCGAATGCCCGCAACCTCACCCCCATGAAGCATCTCCTGCTCACCCTCGCCACCACCACCGTCGCCCTCGCGGCTCTGACCTCCCTCACCACCCTCGCGGAGCAGAAAATCCCCGACGAAAACAAGATCAGCGGCTTCGCCATCGGGCTGCAGTCCTACACCTTCAACCGCTTCACCGCGTTCGAGGCCATCGATAAGACCGCGGCCTCCGGGGCCAAGGTGATCGAGTTCTATCCCGGACAAAAACTCAGCAAGGAGGACGGCGACCTCAAGGTCGACCATGCCTCGAAGGACATCGACACCGTCATCACCAAGCTCCAGGCCAAGCTCAAGCAGTGCGGGATCAAGGCCGTGAACTACGGCGTGGTCGGCATCCCCAACGACGAAGCCGGCGCCCGCAAGGTCTTTGATTTCGCCAGGAAAATGGGCCTCCGCGCCGTCACAACGGAATCTGCCGACGCCATCAATCTCATCGAGAAACTCGCCGTCGAGTACGACATCTGCGTCGCGTTCCACAACCACCCCGGCGCCATCACGAAGCCTGGCTACAAGATCTGGAACCCCTACTACGTCGCAGGTCTCGTCCAAGGTCGCGACCGCCGCATCGGTTCGTGCGCAGACGTCGGCCACTGGACCCGTTCCGGCATCAAGCCCATCGAGGCCTTGCGCGTCCTCAAGGGCCGCATCATCAGCTCGCACATCAAGGACCTGAACGAGTTCGGCAAGGAAGAAGGCCATGACGTCCCGTTCGGCACCGGCATCTCCGGGGTGAAGGAAATCCTCGACGAACTCAAGGCCCAGGGCTTCGACGGCAACCTGTCGATCGAATACGAGTACCACTGGGACAACAGCCTCCCCGAGGTCACCCAGTGCATCGACTTCGTGAAGGCCTACGGGAAGTAAATCCGCCCCAGGAGATAATCCTCCGGAGGCACAAGCCCCGCGAGTCCGGAAATCATCCGGACTCGCCCCTCCCAAAAGAGGGTCCGCAGTAAAACCCGGGATCTGGCCCCGGGGCAGACCTCAGGCGATTTCCCAGCCCGGACGATACGTCTCCCGCAGGAACGCATCCGCCTCCGGCGCGTTGGTCGCCTTCATGTTCGGCGCGTCCCACCACAGCTTCTTGCCCGTCCGCAACGCGACGTTGCCCAGCAGGATGATCTCCGTGAGCCGCGCTCCGTACTCGAAATGGCTGCTCGCCGCCGGCCCGCCCTTGCACGCGTCGATCCAGTCCCGGTGGTGCCCCTTTGAGCGCACCAGCGTCTTCGCCGGGCGCGCGTAGGATTCGTGGAGGCTCATCGGGTAGATGCGCGGCGGCCCGCCCCAACCCGCGCACGAAATGCACCCTTTCTCGCCGAGGAACAGGGTCCCGTTGCCACCACCCTCCAACTGCTCCTCCACACCCACCCACTCCGGCACCTCCGGCCGGATACCACCGTCGTACCAGTGCAATTTCATCGCCGGGTAATTGCCCTTCGCCGCGAAATGAAAATGAAAGATCGAGCCGAACGAAACACGCTCGGCATCGACACCCGACGCCGAGTACGCCTCCACGCTCGTCGGATGATCGAGGTCGAACGCCCAGACGGCGTTGTCGATGTTGTGCGACGCCATGTCGCCGAAAGCCCCGCCCCCGAAAGACCACCACTCGCGCCAATTGTACGGCGCGTAATCCGGATGGTACGGACGCTGCGGTCGTGGCCCCAGCCAGAGGTCCCAGTTGAAACCCGCAGGCACCGGTGGCGTCTCGGTCGGACGTCCCTTTCCCGGTGCCCAACGCCCCGCGTCGGACCACGCGTGGATCTCGCGCACCGTGCCGATGGCCCCGGCCCGCAGCCATTCCACCGTCTGCCGGATGCCGTCGCCGGAGTGCCCCTGGTTTCCAAGTTGCGTCGCGACCCCCGTCTCCTTGGCCACCTTCGCGAACATACGGGCCTCCCACACGCTGTGCGCCATGGGCTTCTCGCAATAGACGTGCTTCCCCGCGCGCATCGACCGGATTGAAACCGGCGCGTGCGCGTGGTCCGGCGTGGCCACAAGGACCGCATCGATGTCCTTCTCCTTTTCCAACATGACCCGGAAATCCTCGTACTCCGCACATCGGAACGCCGGATTCTTCGCGTGATAATGCTTCTCGACCTCAGCCTGCACCGGCTTCCGACCCGCCTTCCCCTTGAAATAGAACTTCTCGTAGTCCGCCGCTTCCATCGGGTCCGCCACCGCCATGACTTGCACGTCGGGAAGCTTCAACAACTCGCGCAGGTTCGTCCGCCCCTGCCCACCGCAACCCACAATCGCCACGTTCACCTTCTCGCTCGGCGGCACAAACCCCGGCCCGCCCAACACGTGCCGGGGAACAATGGTTGCCATGGCCGTCACCTTGCTGGCCGTGGTGAGAAACTGCCGTCGGTTGAGTCCGTGGTAGGGAATGCGCTTGTTCATGCTGCTTCACACCCCAGCCAGGGAAACGCCTGGCTCCGCTCGCCCGGAAAACCATACGAAAGACCGGGGTGCTGGACCACGACCCTGATCCCCCCAGCCCCGCGTCTCAAGTCGAGATCTTGAGCGCGCACAGATATCCGACGAAAGACCTGTCCCCTTATGCGTTCCGGGACCTTGAGCGCGTTCGGATCCTGTACCAAAGACCTGTCCCTTCATACTCCGATCCTGTTCTACGTTCCTGTTCTGTTGCAAATCCGGCCCGTCAACCCGAGCCTGCGTCAACCCGAGCCATGCGAACGCCAGCACACCCCGCGAGTCAGGCCCTCCGCCGCCGCTTCCCACCCTGCGCCTCATTCCTCGCCGGCGCCCTGCTCCTCCTCATCCCGGCATTCGCGCCCGCCACATCCGCCGCCAGTCTCCTCCTCTGGGACACCGGTTCCGGCCTTCTCGGGGACAAGCCCGAGACGTGGAATCGCCAGGCATGGAAGGCGGTTCCCTCCGACCTCCTCGAACTCGAAGCCAACCCCGTCAAGGCCAGGTCCGACCCCGGCTACTACGGACGCGAATACGCGTTCTCGGGGGATGCCGTGGTCGAAAACGCCCACCTCATCGCCGTCTTCCACGCCGCGACGGCGACCACCACGCTCTTCGCAAAGGACACTCCCACCGCCCCGACGCCGAACCCCGGCCACCGTTTCGCTGCCTGCACCCCCATCGGCAAGTCCGGCCCCGTCCCACCCGTCCGACTCCAACTCCTCCGCCACGCCGCCGATGAGGTCATCATTGGCCTCACCCCAACCGCTTCCGATCATCCCGACACCGCGGTCACTTCCTTTTCATTCGGCCGCTCCGAGATCGTCGAGATACGAACGCCCGACTCCCTCCAAGGCCTCCGCATATCCAGCCCCATCGAGTACGGAATCATCCCGGGATATGTCACCGACGATCTTGTCTTTCCGGCGCGCGGCGCGGAGGACAATTCGGTCGTCCACCTGCCCTCCGAAAATGTCTTCGTGGGGCTGCTTGAAGGAGGAAGCCACGCCCTGATGGCGACTTGGCCGCAGGGCAGGCAGCAGGTTAGACTCCGAAACCTCACGAGCCTCCGCACGGTGGACACCGCCGAGGCCCGAACCCGCTTCGACACCTTCGAGATCGATACCGACGGGAAAAGCCTGTGCCTCGCGCCGATGACCGCCCCGGGGCTTTGGCATCGCCAAACCCTGCTCGCCACCCATCTGGAGACCGACTTGCAGCTGGCTTGGAAACCTCCGTTCCCCGCCCGCTGGAAAACCCAACTCACCGAAGCTGACATACGGACCACGTTCAATTTCCACGAGACCCGGGCCGAGATCTGGCGCGGCGTCCCCGGTTCCTATATCTATCCCGCCTGGATCCAGAACGGGACGGCGTATCTCCATCCAGGCAAGAAAATCCCGCCAAAGGGCGACGCGATCATCTATTTCCTCGAGGGCAATGACACCCCCGCCGGCATCCCGACACCCTACGATATGATCCGGGAAACCCTCGGACGATCCTTCGCAGGAGAAATCATGGACACCTCAGGACGCCGTCTCCGAACCCACCATCGCAGAGGCGGCGACGGCGTCCACCGCGCCTGCACCTGCGGCTGTACCGAGGCCATCCAGGCCGTGTTCGAGGCCGGCCAGGAAGTCGAGCGCAAGGACTACGTCCAGGGAGCCCTCGACGACATGATCTATTTCGTCGCGCGCCACGTGGATCGAATCGGGGAATACCAGCGGTTCGCCGACGGCCTTTCGCGCCGCCTCGACGCCTTGGCCGCCGCCAACCCCGGGCTCAAGGAGTATCTTGAGGGCTTGAAGGAAATCTCCGCGCAGATACCGCAGGAATGCACCGTCCAGAAGGAAAACATGAAGTCGCCGCAGCACACCGACGACCTCGCAAAGCGCACCCTCGCCCTCACCCGGGAAAAGGCTCCCGGCAACGTCGCCGCCTACATGCTGCTCCTCAAGGAATGGCGCGAGATGGGTGGCTCCCAGGACTATGTGGTCGCGCAATGCCACGTCATCACCCGCAGGATCTTCCAGGAAGCCGGCTACCGCGCCGCAGCCAACCCACAGGCCGCCCTGGTCGCCCCGGAGATCCGCAGCCTCTGCCGGCAAACCCTGCGCAACCCCGACGGCTATGAAGTGTGGGCCGAGTACTGATGGAAGGTCGCTCGTGATGACAAATTTCCACCCTCCCGCCCCCCGATGACTCCGCTTCCTGCAATCCGACTTCCCCACCACGTCCGGCTCGTCCCAGCCGCGTCCCTTCTTTCCTTGTTCCTGTTCGCCTGGAACGGGTGGGCCGCCGCCGCACCCGACAGCTCCGTCCCCTCGCCGTTGATCCCCATCCCCGGCGGCACCTTTGTCATGGGCGACAAGGACGAGGTCGACGCCCCGCTCCACGAGGTTTCCGTGAGCCCCTTCCTCATGGACCGCAACCTCGTATCCCAGGAGAACTACCAGACGCTGATGGGCGATAATCCATCGCGATGGAAGTCACCGCGCAACCCCGTCGAATCAGTCCGCTGGTCGGACGCCGTGAGATACTGCAACAAGCGCTCCGAGGCCGAGGGATTAAGACCCTGCTACGATCTCAAGACCTGGAAGTGCGACTTCGAGGCGCCTGGCTACCGGCTCCCCACCGAGGCCGAGTGGGAATACGCCTGCCGAGCGGGGACCCGGACCGCGTATTTCTTCGGAGACTCACCCGCCAGGCTGACGACCTATGCATGGTTCGACAAGAACGCCTCCGGCAAGCCCCACGCCACAGGACAGAAGGATCCCAACCCGTGGGGACTCCATGACATCTGCGGCAACCTCTGGCAGTGGTGCAACGATTTCTACAAGGTCGATTATTACCGCAAGTCGCCCCCCCAGAACCCGCGCGGTCCTGACTCCGGGGAGAACAAGGTTGTCCGGGGCGGTGCCTGGCGCTTCAGCGCAGACAACTGCCGCTCCGGTTATCGCTACAACGAAAGCCCAGGCTACGCGGACGTCTGCTTCGGCTACGATATCTACGGGTTCCGCTGCGTCAGGAAACCTTGAAACCCGGGATCCTGCCAAAGCCGCCTCGCCAGCATCGCGTAACCCTCGGTCAGCGGATGGCTTGCGTCGGCGTACAGTTCCGACGGCAACGCGTCCGGAACCACATGAGGAACCTTGTTCGCACCGAGCCACGCCACGACCTGCCCTCGTAATTGGAGGAACTTCTCCCGGCTCGACGCCGCGACCATCGACTCGTTGAACGGCCCAACGACCACCAGCACCTCGGCACCGCGCCCCCGAAGACACTCGACCACCCGCTGGAACGCCCCCCACTGCAGCGACACGGCACCGTCCACCCACTCGAAATCCGCCGGCCGCGCCCCGCTCCTGTCCCATGCCCTGTGTCGCGGGCTCGCGGGACCCCGATCCGGATCCCCACCAAACGGAGTCGGCACACTCAGGGTGATCTGCGACAGCGGGTTGCGGTACAGATTCGGGTAACCCGGCGGATCGTTCCCGTCGTCGGCCAGCGTCCATTGCGGGATCCCCTTCTGCGCAAAATAGACGTTCTCCAAGTGGCCCGCCCATTGGAGGAAGCCGAACTCGTGCTCGACGCATATGCCGAGGCGCTCGCTGGTGTCGGCGCGATAACAGGGAATCCGCGGTCGAAACTGCGGGACGAGCCGGGCATGGTTGAAGGACTCCTCCTTGACCGCGCTGAGGTCCGCCTTGGGGCTGGTCATCCAGAGGAGGTTGCACTGGACGATCACCTTCCGCGGTCCAATGGCCTGGCCGTAATGCCGGACCAACCCCTCCATCGCGAGGGGGAACAGCCCGTTCACCCCGGCATTGACAAAGCGGTTCGTCGCCCCCGCCTCACGATCCAGGAAATGGGACAGCGTGCCATCAGGCAGGACGTATTCCCCCCAGACCACCGAATCCCCAAGGACCACCAGCGCCTTCGGGTCCGCGACCTGCTCGAGGCGTCGCGAATAGAGCCAGTAGTCGCGACTCAGTGAGTACGGAACACGATAGTCAGGCCCCGTGTCGAAGCGCTCCACGCGCTTCCAACAACGAGGGACGCCAAGCACGATGGCCGCGAAAAGCAGCGCCACGGCCACCCATTGACCCGCTCCAAGCCGCATCTCGTTCACCCCAAAAGCGGGCAGCGGCGCCCCGTCAGGGCCCAACTCTGGCTTGTTCGGTGAGGAATCACTCATCGCGGTGAGTCGGTCAGAATTGAAAATAAATGAACGCCCCGCCTCCCGAGGAACAAAGGCAGAGATACACCATCATCGACACCGCCAACCCCACCCGCACCACCCCATTCCGCAGCAACTCCCGGAACCGTGATTCGTACAGAAACTGGTACGCCCACACGACCGCCACCAGGACCACCATCAACGCCGGCACCTGCAGGCTTCGCCAGCCTGAACCCAGGATCCGACCGACGATGAACAACGCGTCGGTGAGGGTCTCCGCCCGGAAGAAGATCCACGTGAACGCCACGAAAATAAACACCGCCGACTGCTTCGCGATCCGCGGCACACGATCGCGATAGAACGCCGACTGCTCCAACTCCCGGGTCACGAGCACCCCAAGGCCGTGCAGCATGCCCCAGATCGCAAAGGTCCATGCCGCCCCGTGCCAGATCCCCGACACCAGAAAGGTGATGAACAGGTTCCGATAGGTCAGCAGTCGCCCGCCGCGGCTTCCACCCAGCGGGATGTACACATAGTCCCGGAACCACGAGGAGAGACTGATGTGCCACCGCGACCAGAAATCACCGAGGCCGGTGGCCAGGTAGGGATTGTTGAAATTCAGGATCAGGTGAAACCCGAGCAACCGCGCCACACCGCGCGCCATGTCCGTGTAGCCGCTGAAATCAAAGAAGATCTGCCACGCGAACGCCACCGTCCCCAACGCCAACGCCCCACCGTCGAACGCCTTCGGGTTCGAGTACACCCGGTCCGCATACACCGAAAGATAGTTCGCCAACGCCAGCTTCTTGAACAGACCCACCAGGAAAAGGGACAGCCCGTCCGTGAAATTCTCGAGCCGCACCTCGGGAAACTTCCGGAACTGGGGAAGCAGATGACGCGCCCGCTCGATCGGCCCCGCCATCAGCTGCGGGAAGAAACAGACGAAGGTCGCAAACCTCAGGAAGTGCCGCTCCCGCTCCACCCGGCCCAGATAGAAATCAATGGTGTAACTCAGCGACTGGAACGTGAAGAACGAGATGCCCACCGGCAGAAGATACTCGAACCCAAACGGCATGAGCGTCGACGGATCGGGAAGACGCCCCGGGAAATGGAACGAACCCAGGACGGCGTTCAGGTTGTCCACCAGGAACCGCGCGTACTTGAAGAACAGCAGCAACGCCAGGTTGTTGACCAGGCTGACGAACAGCCAGATCAACCGGCTCGCAAACCACGCCCCCGCCGCCATCAGGAGCACCAGCACCCCCAAACCCGCCAACGCCGGCCGCAGCGTCGCCGGCCCCAGCACCCCCGCCACCACGATCCCGGCCACGCCAGCCATCGAGATCGCAAAGGCCCGCCTCATCACCGCATCCCCCGCCGACCACCCCCGCACCCTCCCCGCCTCCGCCGCACGCGCCGGCGAGTGGTCCATCAACAGGACGAGAAAGTAGTCCAGCACCGTCGAATAGACGACGAGCAGCAGGTAATAGGGGTTCCACCAGCCATAGAAAAAATACGAGGCCGCCGATAGCCACGGCAGCCAGAGCCGTGTCTTCCGCAGCGCGAAATACACCGGCAACACCACCAGCATGAAGGCCAGAAATGGCCAGGTGTGGAATAGCATGGAAGATCCGTCAGCTCGGCTAGGGCCCTGTCCGACCAGCCCCGGCGGCCCCAGCCGCCATCCGGCGCACTTCATCCGCCGCCGCCCGCCGCACACACCGGAACCCGCAGTAGTCCGTCGAGAAACAGGCGTCGCTGTCCCCCGTCTTCTCGCCCTGCCGGAAACTCACCCGGCACTGGTCCGCGCTCGACCGCCAGCTCCCTCCGCGAATCACGCGCTTCACATCCTTGCCCGTGTTCGGAGGCCCGGAAGGATCGGAGGCCGGACTCGTGGCATAGTAGGTCGGACTGTAGACGTCCTCGCACCATTCGGAGACATTGCCGTACAGGTCCTGGATTCCCCACCGGTTCGGCTTCTTCTGGCCCACAGGATGTGTCTTCTCCTCCGCAGACTGCGCATACCAGGCGTACAGCCTCAGCTTGTCGGCCGTGCCGAATTCATACGGACCCGTGGTCCCTGCCCTCGCCGCGTACTCCCATTCCGCCTCCGTGGGCAGACGATACCCATCGGCCGAGAAATCACAGTCCCAGTCGGCGGTCTTCTCGTTGTAGCAGGGCTTCAACCCCTCCGCGATGGAACGTTCGTTGCAGTATTGCTTCGCGTCACGCCAGCGGAGCCGTTCGACAGGCCCCCTGGGGTTGCCCTGCCACCGCGAGGGATCCGGGAGCTGGACCTTCACAAACATCTCATGGGTGACTTCAAAACGATCCACCAGAAACCCCGTGACCCGCACCGTATGCGCCGGAGCCTCGTCCCCATTGCCCTGCGCGCTGCCCATCGTGAACTCACCTCCAGGCACATAGACCATCTCGATCCCGGACTTGGTGACGACCGGAATCGGCTCATGAACCGCCCCCGGCAAAGCCCCCGCTCCAGCGGCCGGCGCGGACTCCGTCGAAGTCCCAGCACCCGAACCAGCAGCGACACCCGTGTCCTTCGACGCCGGACCACAACCGCAAACCAAAGCGAGGCCCGCCCATGCGAGGACCGAACAAATCCTGGGCGCCGACCGGGCCGGCCTCGCCAGAGCCCCGGCCCCGATGGTGGGGCGCGCTCCGTCACGACCGCCCGGCTGACAACTCGCCGAAGGCGTCCAGGGACCGACGCCTTCCATGGAAGATGCACGCTTCATGGATACGAACTCCGCGTTCCACATGCAGATCATCGGCCCGGGGTCGCAGGCGTCGCCCGGAACCACGCCGATTCCTTGTTGCTCGCACCGTTGGTGGTCAGGATCTGCATTTCCTTCTCGCCCGCCGTGGACAGGTCGATCACACCCTCCTTCTCCGCAGATACCGCGTTCAGGTTCCAACCCGGGGCATAGACCCCAACAATCTCGCACGCGGACATGAACGTACCTTTCTTGTCCGGGTCCCCCTTGCTTGCCGGGCCGCGGCTCAGGCAAAGAAAACGGCCGTCGGGCGACCAATCGACGTGATAGGTCTCGTTGGTATTATCCTGAACCCGCAGGCGCCACGGCCCCACCGAGGGGGTCTCGGCATCCGTATCGATCGGGGCCACGGCAATCTCGTGGTCTCCCGAACCCCACGCGATCTGCTTGCCGTCAGGGCTCAGGCAGGGACGGCAACCCGGTATGTTGAGGTTGATGATGCGGCTGCCGCCCGCCTCGATGAGCAGAATGCCGTGCTCCACGCCCATTCCCGCGTGCACGGTCGACACGATCCACTTCCCGTTCGGCGCAAACCCCGGGTTGTAGAGATGGTGCAGGTTGGTCGAGTTGGGGTGCGACTCCACCCTGCCATCCGCAATCCGGCAGAAACTCAATCCCTTGGTGTAGTAGTCAATGACGTTGAACTTGGGGTACTCCTGAGGAAGGAATCCGATGGTCTTGCTGTCCGGACTCCAAAACGGCTCGCGTGCACCGTCCGCGAGCTTCTTCCGGTGCGAACCGTCGACGTCCATGACCCACAGGCTCCGTACCGTCTCCCGCCCCTCACCCTCGTCCACCGAGAAACAGATCCTCCTCCCGTCGGGTGACACCTGGGGATAGTGCTCATGCACGCCCGGAGTCCGGGTAAGGTTCACCGGGTTCGAGCCATCCGCATCCATGACGAACAACTCCCAGTTGTCGCCAACATAGCTCTCGTACGCGATCTTGAACCCCGATCCCTTCAGCTTCTCACGCAGGGGCGCCCCCGACTCCGCCGACCAGGCGGGCATTCCAAGACCAACAACCGCGAGAAGAACCGATGTCGCGATGGCGGCGCTCACGTTCGACCGGCGGCCACCCGCTATGAAATCGCAAAGGCAGGACATGCCCCGCAGGATAGGACGCCCACGCCGTCCGCCTCAACGGCAATCGCGAATGACCCACGCCGCACGTACAAAGACGTCCGCCCCGCCCGCTGCCGCAACCGCTGCCGTTCGGGGGGCACCCAAAAACAAAGCGGCCCAGGGACGCCCCCGGGCCACGGTGAATCCGAATAGAACCCGATTGATCCGGCGGCACCTCTGCGGACGGCCGGAAGACTCGCGGCAGGAAGACCCGTTACTTGCCCGGCTTCTGCTCGGCGTGGTAGCGCGCCCACCGGGCGCGCGCCGCGGCCGCGATGCGGGCACGACCCTCGGCGCTCATCGGCCCGCGCTGCCTCTCACTCTTCTTGCCACTTCCCGGCGGACGCCCTCTCCGCTTTCCCGGGGTCGCCGGCGCTACGGCAGGAGCCGCCGCCGGGACTGAGCGAGTTGACGGGCCACCGAACAGGCTCGCCAGTTCGGTCTGAAGCTTCTCGATGTCTTCGATCAGGCTCTTGGCTCGGAGGATGGTCTCAACGCTTATCATAGGGGTATGGATTGATACCGACGCAGGAGAGTTGAACGGAATTCACACAACGGTCAAATCCTATTCATACGACATCCCGGTTCCGAACGCCCAATGCGTCATAACGTCCGCATCCTCCAACGCATTCCCACCGCCCCCCGACCGACATCCTTCGAGGCCAGTTAGACAGCAGCGGGTATTACTATTTCCAGAGTTCCGGGGAATTCCCTGAACCCAGCGGGGCCTGGCTGAACCTTGACCTCAGCTGGGTCAACCGACGGCTGCCCAGGATGCAGAACATCGACCAACTCACCCCAAAACCGATCCCCCCGACCACATCGGTAACCCAATGAGCCAACAGCGTTACCCGCGTGATGCCCACACCCAGGATGCACACCACAGCCAGACCGATGATGCCTTGTCTCAGCCTTCCCTTCGGACACAGCGTCCACGCGAGAAGTATCCACGCCGCAAACAAGACCACGGCTCCGCTCGTGTGCCCGCTCGGGTATCCGTAACTGGCAATCTTATCGATGTCAGGAAAATCAGGCCGGACCCGACCATAGAACTGCTGCAATCGGCCGACGAGGAGATCCTTGCCCAGGACCGCGAGCAGCACTCCCGTGGCTTCGTCCCACCTTCGGACCACCATGAGCGCCACGAGGGTCAACCCGCACAAGCGCTGCACCCAACCGCCGTCGCCCAGCTTGGTCACCTGAACGGCCCATGCTCCCCGCAACCAGGCGTGCCCGTGCACCCACTGCGCGACTCCCTGGTCGAGACGGTTCTCGGCCAGGCCACACCAGGCCACCAACACCCCCACATGGAGGAACACACAGCTCGCCACGAGCCCCCAAACCCACGCCCATCGTGGAATCCCCCCGAACAGCGCCCCCCACTCCCGCAACCACGCCACCCCACGATCTCCAGATATCCGGTTCTTCATCATCTTGGGATCAGATCCGTCGTGTTGATCATTGAGTCCACCCAGCCATTCCCACCCTCCAACCCCACAGGCCTCGCCAGTCCACGGAACCGACCACTGCCGTTGGTACCCGTCAAAACAGGATCTCGAATATTCATGGGTCGTTTCTCCGGGCTAAAGCACTGACCCCAATCCAGGAACGCGGCGCACGAGATCCGCTGCTGCGAAACTGGCCGACAAACCCAGCGCCGTCAGCACCAGGGCACGCCAGGCAGGATCCGGACCCAGCCCACGCAGAAGGGGTGTGAGGGCAACCAGGATGGGTGTGTGCACCACATACACCGCGAAGGCCCGATCCGAAAACCAGGACACCACCCGCCCTGATGCTCCACAGAATCTGGAGAACAAGGCCATCAGGCCGAGTGAAAGAAAAACGCCGGTGAACTGCTCCCAACATACGAGTCCCAGGGCCTGACCATTCCACCCGCCCTCGTACAGGTTATGCCCGTGTTCGGAGGGAGTCCCCCCGAGCCAGACGACCGTGACCAGACCTATGGGCCCGCCGATGACTCCCAACCAACCTGCCCGCACCGACCAGGGCGAGCGCAACAGGCTCGCCAGCCAACCCCCGCGCTGAGCCGCCACACCCAGCGCGAACGCGAGGATGTACTGGGGGAAGAAACAGAGCTGGAAATTGAGATGGGACGTTCCAATCGGGAACCACACCCTCACCCCGAACGTCGTGATCACCAGCACAAGAATCAACCCCACGACACCCGACAATCCCGGGGGCGACTTCGTCCTGCACTGCGAATCCGTGCGACCCTCGCGCCTCCGCACCGACCACCACAAGGCCAGCACCGCGGAGAAGAGCAGGAGCGCGAGCGCAAACCAGAGGGGGCCACTGCCACTCAACACCCGCCCCGTGGAAACATACCCGGCATAACGAACAGCCAGGGAATTCGCGGACGTACCCCCTTCCCGCCCCAGGAGCACCATCACAACCAGCGGATGGAGCAGGAGCATGAAGAGCGCCGCCGGTATTCCCAACCGCACGGTCCGCTCCCGCACGAACGCCACCGGTCCCCGCTTCTCCAGCGAACGCCACGAAAAAAATCCCGCGAGGAAAAACAGCAACCCCATGAAGAACGACTGCAGGTGAAGCTGCCAGAGCGCAAACCACAGCTTCACGCCAAGGGGCGGCTCCGGCGATTCCATGAGATACCAGCTGCCCACATGACTGTACGTCACGCAGGCATGCATGTTCACCACCAGACCAATGATCAACAACCGAAGGTTGTCGACCCAGACGTCACGGCGTGGCACAGGGAGAGCCGGCGGAGGGAGGTCCATGGCCGCGATCCTACGCAGAGACGCGCGCGTCCGTGAAGCCTCGCCTCCGGACGCCATGATAAGGAATCGCGGGATTCAGGACTGCCTCCTTTACGGCGGAGTCCCGACAGGGGAGCGGAAATAACGATTAGGGAGGAGCAGATGCCTCTAACCGAACAGGTTAAGCTGCAGGTCGCGGAGGACGAAGAAGGGACTGCCCTCGAGGCCTTTCATCTTGCGGGCGCCGGTGGTTCGCTTCGCGCCATAGCGCTCGCGATTAGCGCGGAAGACTTCATCGACGAAGTCGCGCGTGCCAAACACCGCGCCATCGCTGAAATAGCGCACCCGGCAACGCACGTAGTCGTGGGATGGCAGCCGTCCCTTCGCCGCCAGCACCTTGGCGGCCTCCTCGGCGCCGATCGACCCGCGCACAGGCTTTCCATCGGGCCCGATATCCTGACGTCGCTCATCCCCATCAAGGTGGAGGAACTCCCGGTAGAGCTCCAGCGATCGGGCAGGGCTCTCCTCATGGCCGTGTTGCAAGGCCGTCGCGAGGCGCTGGATGCCGAGGCGCGCACGTTTGGAGGCGGCCATGGCCTCGCCGTAGCCCGACCATTGGTAGTCCTTGGGATCCTGGACGATGCCGGCACGGACGGGGTTCAGATCGATGTAGGCGGCCATGGTGAGGAGCGCCTCCCCGGCGCCGTCGACCAGGACGCTGCGGAAGCGTTCCTCCCAGAGGGTGCCCTTCCTCGAATTGCGCGAGTTGAACCATTGGGTGAAGCGCTGCTTGAGGAGCTTCATGAACGCGGAGACATCGAACATCCGCGCGTGGAAGGAAGCGAGGTAGGCGTCGAGGGCTGGTTTGTCAGCCGGGTTGGCGGAGAGGGCGTCGAAGCGCTGGCGGACGGTGACCGGGAACTGGTGGCCCGAGAGGAGCTTGAGGTCCGCGAGGATCTGGAGCGGGGAAGGCAGGGAGAGGGGATCCGGACGCTGAGGAACCTCGAGGAGAATGTGGAAATGGTCGTGCATGACGGCGAAGGTGAGGACGCGGACGCGGCAGAAGCGT
Organism: uncultured Verrucomicrobiota bacterium; assembly: GCA_903844265.1. Taxonomy (GTDB): domain Bacteria; phylum Verrucomicrobiota; class Verrucomicrobiia; order Limisphaerales; family CAIMTB01; genus CAIMTB01. The sequence continues at coordinate 55 of CAIMTB010000413.1, read as the reverse complement.
TCACATTCGCGGACGAGGGAGACGAAGTGGTCCTTTTCCTCGGGGCCGAAGATGG
>CAIMTB010000412.1 GCA_903844265.1 uncultured Verrucomicrobiota bacterium | reverse complement strand
GGGAGAACGCAGCACAGGCCAACACGGCAGCGAGGTACGTGAGGAGGCGAATTTTCATGTCGGTGGATTGGACGCCGGAGGGTGGCCTGTCCGTTCGATCGACGCAATGGGCGCGATCCGTCGCAACCGCGGTAAAACGGCTGCGGGCAGCGTCGAGGGACCCGCGGCGTCCGTCAGGAAAGGACGGAGCGCCCGTTGCGTTTGAGCCACGCCTCGGCTTCGCGCCACGCAGGGAAGAAGTCATCCACCACCTGCCAGAACCGTTGCGAGTGGTTCATTTCCCGGACGTGTGCGAGCTCGTGTGCGAAGAGGTAGTCGCGGACGAGTTCCGGAGTCTGGATCAGGCGCCAGTTGAGCGAGAGGGTCCCACGGCGTGAGCAGGAACCCCAGCGTGTGCGCTGGTTCCGGATGCTGACGCGCCGGAGGGTCACCCCAAGTCGCGTGGCTGCGGCGAAGACCAGCGGGGGGAATTCGCGCTCGGCGAGCCGGCGCAGGTGCGCCTCGACGGCGGGCCGCCAATCGTCGTGGGGATTTCCCAGGCGTATCGTCTGATCGGCCACACGGCAGCCTTCCCCGAAGGATTCGAGCAGGACCGGTTCTCCGCGGTACCAGATCGTCGTCCCTGATTGCCAGGGCAACGTGGGGCTCGCAGCCGGGGTGTCGGCCAGACGCTTGAGTTGCCTGAGGATCCAGTCCGCCTTCTGTTCCGCAAAACGGCGGGCGAACGCCTCGGAGCCGCCGCGTGGAATCGTCACGCGAACCACCTTGTCCGGGCCCACGCGAAGGATATAGCGGCGTGCGCGTGGGTTACGAATGAGATCAACGGCGGCTGGGGTCAGGGGAAATGGGTGATTGTCCATCAGACCGACGGTTGTGCGCGCACCCTAGGAGGTGGCCGGAGCGGCGTCAAATGGGGCTGGGCATCGCCGAGGGTGCCGTGTCTGGGTGCGTCCGTAAAAGACGGCGCGCAGCGGAGTGCACGCCCTACCCACCCTCGACCGACCCCACCCCGAACGCCGCATCCGGCAGTTTCGCCACAGTCGGGAGGTAGGGCGGGCAGTCCCTTGCCCGCCGCGCGATCGCTGGCACCCGACGGAGTGCGCGCCGCGCCGTCAACCTGTGCATGCACCCATGCGGGTGATGCACTCATTTCGGTACGTGCGATGGTGGGGCTGGCGTGGTACGAAAGGGGGATGGAAAGCCCTGATCCGGATTGGATTGGGGCTGAATGGGAATGCCTGAAATGCCCAAGATTCTGCCATCGAAATCCGATTCGCCGACGAGGGTTGTGCGCCTCCGTTGGCCTGGGTTGTTGCTGTTTGCGGCGGGAATCTTCGTGACGGTCCTTCTTGCCCGCCATGCGCATCGGGACGCGTTGGCGGTGTCGCAGCGGGAATTTGGGTTCGCGGGGCAGGAGATCGGGTTGAAGGTGCAGGAGCGGTTGCACGCGCATGAGCACATCCTGCGGAGTGGGGCGGGATTGTTTGCGGTGGTGGACACACTGACGCGGTTGCAGTGGCGCGCCTATGTCCAGAGCCTCCAGATCGAGAAACACTGGCCAGGTATCCAGGGCGTCGGATTCGCGCGATTGGTTCCGCGTGGGGAATTGGCGGGTCACCTTGAGGAAGTGCGTCGGGATGGGTTTCCTGCGTATCGGGTGTGGCCCGAGGACGATCGTGAGGTTTATTCTGCGATCGAGTTCCTGGAGCCTTTCACCAACCGGAATCTGCGTGCCTTCGGGTACGACATGCTCACGGAGCCGACGCGTCGGGTGGCGATGGAGCGGGCCCGTGACGAGGGTGTCGCGGCCCTGACGGCCCGGGTGAAGCTGGTGCAGGAGACGACCACCGATGTGCAGGCGGGAACCCTGATGTTCTTTCCGGTGTATCGAGGCGGGCTGCCGATGGGTTCGGTGTCTGAACGGCAGGCGGCATTACGGGGTTGGGTGTACAGCCCGTACCGGATGAACGACCTGATGGAGGGGATTCTCGGTGGTTGGGATTCGTCGTCGGGGAAGCGGATTCAATTGCGCGTCTTCGACGGTGAGGAGTTGTCCTCGGAGGCGCTCCTCTATGACAGCCAGAGCCCACGGCGAGTGGATTCCGCGGCCATCGAAGAAGAAACGTGCAAGGTGCCGATCACGTACGCAGGGCGGCGTTGGACGTTGATCCTGACGCGGTGGGGTTGGCCGATGGGGGCTTCGGAGTTGATTGGGGTGTGGGGTGTGGGGTGTGCCGGGGCGGCGCTGAGCCTGTTGCTGGCGGGGTTGCTGCATTCCCTGCTGAACACGCGTTACAACGCCCGGCGGCTGGCGGTGCGCCTCACGGCGGACTTGCAGCGTACGACCGAGCGGTTGGCGGTGGCGACGGGTGCGGGTGGGGTGGGGGTATGGGATTACGAGGTCGCTTCAGGGGCGTTGATTTGGGACGACCAGATGTTCCAGTTGTACGGGATTGAGCGCTCGGGTTTCTCAGGGGCGTATGATGCGTGGCGCGCGGGGTTGCATCCTGACGACCGGGATCGGGCCGATGAGGAGATCCGTCGTGCGCTGCGTGGGGAGGGGGATTTCAACACCGAGTTTCGTGTGCTTCATCCGGACGGAACCATCCGACATCTGCAGGCCAAGGCGCGGGTACAGCGGGATGAGAAGGGGCAGCCGATTCGGGTCTTGGGGACCAATTGGGACATCACAGTGCGGAAGCAGGCGGAGGAGGAGTTGCTGCGCACGCTGGCCTCGGAACGCGAGTTGAGCGCGCTCAAGAGTACGTTTGTAAGCATGGTGTCGCATGAGTTCCGGACACCGCTTGGGGCCATCCTTGGGGCGGCGGAGATGCTGGAGGAGTTCCACGACCGCCTCACTCCCGAGAAGCGGGTGACCTATTTCCACCTCATCCGGCAGGAGGTGCTGCGGTTGACGGGGATGCTCCAGGACGTCTTGTTGCAGGGGCAATTAGACGCGGGACGTGTCCTGTTCAAGGAGGGGGCGGTGGATGTGAACGCGGTGTGCCGCGAGGTGGTGGCGCGAATGCAGGGCGCTTTCCCGAGGCACCCGCCCGTGGAGTATGTGAACACAGTCCCGGACGTCCGGACGTTGGGCGACGAGAGCCTGCTCGAGCATGTCCTCAGCAATCTCCTGACCAACGCCTTCAAGTATTCCCCCAATTTCACGGCCGTCGGGCTGGAGGTCCGGCATGTCGATGGGGAATGGATCATCGTTGTCCAGGACCGCGGCATCGGGATCCCTGAAGCGGACCAGTTGGCTTTGTTCTCGGCATTCCACCGCGGTGGCAACGTCGGGAGCGTGAAGGGTTCAGGCGTGGGCCTTTACATCGTCAGGAAGTGCGTGGAATTGCAGGGCGGGCGGGTTGAAGTCGACAGTGAAGTCGGGCGCGGCACCTCCATCACCCTCTTCTTTCCCTGGCGCCCCGTGGAGCTGCGGCCCTGATGGCGCCGTGC
>CAIMTB010000411.1 GCA_903844265.1 uncultured Verrucomicrobiota bacterium | reverse complement strand
GGTTTTATGACGAGGGTGCCGCGTACCCAGGGTAGGTCCGCTTCGCGGCCCAACCCCGGGCTAAGCGACGGAATCCCCGTTGGGATTCTGCCGACTGGCCCTCTCCCGGGGGAGAGGGAGTCCGCATGCAGGAGCGGGTTCCTATCTCACACGGCCTTCCCGATCCCCACGGATCGTGGCGCTGGCCGAACCGGATCCCGCACCGGAAAGCAAACCCACGCCTTCCCCGCGGGTACTTGTAGGCGATGTCGGTCCGACCGTGGGCAGCGCTCGGGCGTCCGTTGGCGACGTCCACCGTTCGAGCGGGGTGCGCGAACGTGGACGCCGGAGAACAGCGCGCAGCGCACTTTGGGCCCTGCCGATGGCTTTTGGCGGCCCGTTGTCCCTCAGCGGTGGGCGCTCTGTTTCTCTCCGAGCCTCAAGCGGAACGATTTCCTGAAGCGGGTCGGGGTCGTCGTGAAGCGGGCCATCGAGGAAGCCCGGGAAAAGTACGGCGGACGCGGTTCCTGCAGGGGTGGTTCCTGGAGGGAAGGCTCGCGGGAGATCGCGGCGCCTCCCTACACGTCCCGCCGAAAACGGTCCTTTCCCGTCCGCCTCGCCAAGATCAACGTGCGGCTCGAATCCATTGTACGCCGTGAAAGTCCTGATCCTGCCGGTGCGTCCTCGAACTTTGTTGGCCCTTGCCAGGCTGTTCCTCTGCGCCAGCCTTCTCGGCCTTGGTCCACTCCCCCTGTGCCCCGCCCAAGCCCAGGAAGCCCGCCTCAGCGTGGTGGAAGCCAACCCCAAGATCGGCGTGCGCTTCGAACTGCACGGACCCGTAGGTGCCGAGGCGGTGATCGAGGGAAGTTCGAACCTCACCGCCTGGGTGCCTCGACTCACCAATGGCCTCCCCAACGGGTCGCTCGGATTCATTGAAGCGCCCGCCATCTCGGCCGCCGGGCGTGGCTACTTCCGCGCCCGGGTTACCCCCGCCCCGCCGAAGATTTCCGTCACGCTGGAGACCACCCCGTTGAATGTCGGCCTGGGTTTGCGCGCCGTGGATGGCGAATCCCGCGCCGAACCCACCAACCACCTGGGCACCGTCGGTTGGCGCCCGGTCCTCGGCCTGCCGGGCAATGCGAACGCCTGGTACATGTACTATCTCGTGAGTGACACGAGGTTCACCTCCGGGAACATGCCTGGGGTCAAAATCGAGATCACCTTCTTGGACGAAGGCGTGGGTACCCTGGGCCTGGCCTATGACTCGAGTGACCCGACCTTCCGCGTCAATCCCACCGCACCCGCGGGCGTCTGGAAGTCCGCGGGCCGCATCACCCTGACCGGAAGTAGGACCTGGCGCACCGAATCCCTCGTGATCGGCGATGCGCTATTCACCAAGCGCTGCAACGGTGCCGATTTCCGGTTTGAAATCGCCGCCTCGGCATCGCCCACCATCCACTCCGTCGTGATCCGCCGTTACACGAGTCCTACCGTGCATTGGCGACTCATTCCGACGACCCTCCCGAGCAGCGATCCCGTGATCGCGGGTCTGACCGTCCAGGACTTCGGTGCCGTGGGTGACGGTTCGGCGGATGATACGGCGGCCTTCCGGGATGCGCTCGCAGCGATGAAAGCCGCCGGTGGCGGAACGGTGTTCGCGCCTGCCGGGCGTTACGACATTCGCACCCCTCTGACCATCCCCACTGGCGTTACATTACGCGGGGAATGGGAACGGCCCGGCGCGCAACCTCTCCGGGGCACGGTGCTTCAGGCCACCCATGACCGCGGCAATGCCGCCGGCTCGCCGTTTCTCCAACTCGAAGCCTGCGCCGCACTGGTCGATCTCGCCATCTGGCACCCGGAGCAGACGGCCTCCGCGCCCGTGCCTTATCCGCCTGCGATCAAGATGCTCGGCGGCATGAGTGCCGCGGTTCGCAACCTGACCCTCGTCAACCCCTGGCGCGGCCTGGTCATTGGCCCGGAGAACAACGAACTCCACCTGGTGCGTGGCCTGTTCGGGACTCCTCTCGACCTGGGGCTTTCCCTCGACTTCACCACCGACATCGGCCGGCTTGAGGATATCGAGTTCAGCCCGCAGGTCTGGGAACGATCGGGATTGCCGGGTGCCCCCGCGCCGGGAGGTCCTCACACCGCGTTCCTCCGCTCGAACGCCGTCGGACTAAGATGTTACCGGAGTGACTGGGAGTACGGATCCTTCATCCGTATCTCCGGCTATCATGTCGGCATGGAATTCCTGGCCGGCCCCAACGGCCCAGGGAACGGACAGTTTTATGGGGTCGAGGTCAGCCAGTGCGACACCGGTATCTCGATGGTACAAAGCACGGAGACCGGCTATCTCTTCACCGCCTCGCGCCTGGCCGCCTTCGGCGCGCCGCTGCGGACTGATCCAGCCTTCGCCGGCGCGCTCGAGTTTCATGATACCCAGTTCCAGGGCCCCATCGACGCCGCCGTCCTCGACGGCACCTCCAGTTCCGTGACCCTGTTCGATTCGTGTTCCTTCACGGGAACAGTCCGACGTCAGGGCGGCTATCTCTCCCTGCTTGGCAACCAATTCACGGCCCCCGGGCAACACCTGGTCCTGGGCTCGGCTATCGAGGCGGTGACCGCCGTGGGCAACTCGTTCCTCGAACCCCGTCGTATCACGGATGATTCCGGGCTTGATGGGTTGCGCCTCATGGAGTCCGACCGTCGGGTGACCACGATCCCCGGGGTGAACCGGCCTCCGGACTGGCCGGGCACCTCCGCGCCCAGGCGCCTGTTCGTGGTGACCGACCCGCCTTACCTCGCGAGCCGGAGCGGCACGAACGACGCAACCCTCGCCATCGCCCGCGCCCTTCAGGCTGCCTCCGACGCCGGCGGCGGCATTGTCTTCGTGCCGCCGGGGAACTATGCGCTGCAGGGAAATCTCGTTGTGCCATCGGATGTCGAACTCCGGGGCGCCTTTGAAACCCCGCATCACACGGTCGGGCGGGGAAGTGTGCTGCGCGTCCTGGGCGGCAGGGGCAATGGGTCCGCGGAGCCCACGGTGATCCTGTCGCTGCGATCCTCCCTGCGCGGAATGACGTTCCTCCATCCCGAACAGCGCTTCGGATCCCTGGTTCCTTATCCGTATCTCATCCAGGGGAGGGGCAGTGATGTCTCCATCATCAACGTCACCGCCGTCAACCCCTGGCGGTTCATCGATCTCGCGACCTACCGCTGTGACCGGCATCATGTCGACTACGCCGCCGGGGCGCCGCTTCTTGAAGGCGTTCGCGCGGGTGGAGGCAGCGTGGACGGGTTGGTCCGGGACGTGCAGTTCAATCCGCATTACTGGGCCCGATCACCTTTCACGGACAACCCGCTGGCTTCGATCGACGACCTCTGGGCGTATCTCGGCACCCACCTCGATCCCTTCGTGTTTGGGGATTGGACCGGAATGCAACATGGGAACTTTGTCTTCGGCTCGGCGACTGGTCTGCGTCTGATTGCCGAGAATGGGCGCGGGCCTTCGGGGGTGGCGTTGGGACACGGGACCGATGGCTCGCCGGTGGCGGTGACCGCGGAGGCAACCCACCCGGCGGGGTTCAGCCTCATCAATGCCCAATTGGTTTCCATGCAGTTCTCGAACCGCGCCTATCTCCGCATCTCCAGCGGCGCGAATCTGAAGTTATACAACGCCACTTTCTGGGGTTCACCGGGTTTGTCCGTGGACCAATCCGGCGGTTCGCTGGAGTTGGAATTGGCGAACTTCAGTCAGTTCGGGCCGCTCCAGCTGCACGGCGGATCGACTTATCTGGCCAACACCTATCTCGGGCGACGCCGGGGTGCCGGCGAAGATATCGACCTTGGGGGAGGAAGTCTCTCGGCACGCGGCGTGTTGAGCGGGGTGGGATTGCGGATCAGTGGTCCCGGCGCGTCCCTGCTCGGCAACGCTTCGAGGGATCCGGCGCCGGTGTCGGGGGCTCCCTTCATCTCCGCAATCCTGAGCCAACGACCGGCCCGGGACGGCTTGGCGTTGCGCGAAGGCGACGGCGAGTCGGCGAATCTTCCGACCACCGTGGGTGGTCGTGTGGGTTGGCGCGGGACGAGGACGATCGCGCCCGGGATCAATGCCTATTACATGTACTTCGACGTCACCCACCCCGAGTTCGTCGAGGGCGGGTCCCCGGGCGGTCAGATCACCGTGGAGTACTACGACGCCGGCAGTGGCGGGCTGCGCCTGGTCTATGATTCCTCGGACCCGACGGTTCATGTGGTGGCGAGCGCGCCAGGGGCCTGGAAGCAGGCGGGGACACTGTCGCTGACCGGGAGCCGAACCTGGAAGACGTGGTCGGTGCGCGTTCCGGACGCCTTGTTCGCCGGCCGCTGCAACGGGGCCGATTTCCGGGTCGAGATCAACGCGGTCAACCCGGCGGTCATTGGCATGTTCGGCTTCCGGCGTCCCTGAGGGGGTACCGGGAGCCTCACTCGTCCGCCTCCGCTTCCTTTTCCGATGGCGGTCCGTATTTCCGACTCAGTAGAAACTGGGCGTGAGTGAGGTCACCCGACTGCTCGGCGTCATCGATCGGGGGGATTGGCAGGCGGCGGAGGAATTGCTGCCTCTGGTCTGCCAGGCTGGTCCGCCCCAGGCCTGAGAGGTCAGCGAGGAGCTACCCGCTGTCTTCGTCCACCCGATTCCGCGGTGGCCGGGAGCTTTGCCAGGGCCTTTAGCCGCCGCCGGAATGAAGCGACCACCTCCTCGATCCAAGGATTGGCGAACTGGCGCCGAAGGGTCAGGGCGAAGAATTTCTCGGTAAGGCCCGGCACACGGTAGACCGATCGAAGCGCTTTCGAGCTTAGCTCCCGTTCGAGGACGATGGCCGATACCAGGGCCAGTCCGTGCCCCGAAATCGCCAGCAACCGTAACAGCGCCATGTCATCCACCTCGGCCGCGATGTCGGGTTCCAAATCGGCCTGGGAGAGGAGCAAATCGAAGTCTGCCCGGACGTGGCTTTGGCGGGTTGGCAAGAAGAGGGGAACTCCCCGAAGCCATTCCGGGAAACGGCGCGCGCGGCGCTCGTAGACCACGTTTCCCGCGAGGAAGACGGGCATTTCCCCGAGCAGATGGTTGAACACGCCCGCCTCTTGGTCCGTGCGCAGGGGCATGTTGGAGAGGACGAGGTCCAGTGCGTGTTCCCGGAGACTTCCGACCAGGCTGTCCAAGGATCCCGAGACGACGACGACTCGCGCTTGTCGGCCCGCCAGCAGGGGTTCGATGAAGTCGTACTGCAGGTTCTTCGAGAGGGGACCCACGGCTCCGAGGCGGAGAGTGGGCTTTTCCTGGCGGTGCGGCCGCCGGAAGCGGTCGAGCAATTCGCTCCCGGTCCGGAAGATGATCTCGGCGTGTTCCAGCGCGATGCGTCCGCCTTCGGTCAGGTGCAGTTGGCGCCCGCGGCGCTCGAAGAGGGGTTGCTCCAGCCAGGCTTCGAGGCTGCCCAACTGCTGGCTCAGCGTCGACGGGGAGATGTTCAGATCCCGGGCGGCCTGGGTGAGGCTGCGCCTTCGGGCGATCACCCAGAAATGCCGTAGATGATGGTAGTTCAACCATTCCAGAGATTCCTTACCCTCGGGCATGGCGTTCGGAATAAACGAACGGTATCGTGGAAACAATCTATTTTGACAAACCATCAACGTCGCGGATGGTGTTGTGCGCCGAGGTTCATGACCCCACGGCGGGGATAACCGAAAAGACCTGGACCCTATGAATTCGAAGACTGAAGCAACGAACATGACCCACCGTTTCCTGCTGTTCGGCCGAGCAGATCTTCGATCGGGGATCGGCGACATCTTCAGCGCCCGCGTTACGGGCCATGTGTTGAACGATGACATCCTGGGAAGGTATGATCTCGACACCGGGCGCGTGACCTTCTTCGAGTGACCACCCACCCAAGACCTTCGCCACCCAGCCATGGAAATTCTCGAAGCCATTCAAGCCAACCTGCTGTCGCCGGCCGTCCTGTTCTTCGCCCTCGGCCTCGTGGCGGCACTCACCCGAAGCGATCTCCGCTTCCCGGAGCCGCTCTATGCCGGTCTGACGATCTACCTGCTCGTCGCGATCGGCTTCAAAGGAGGCGTCGCCATCGCCGCAGCCGGCATCGCGAAGGTCTGGCTGCCCGCGCTGGCGGCGATGCTGCTCGGGACGGTGATTCCGCTGTGGGTTTATCCCGTTCTGCGCGTTGGCGGGAAGTTGTCCCCCGTGGATTCGGCCGCCATCGCAGCGCACTACGGTTCGGTCAGCGCGGTCACTTTCATCGCCGCCACCAACTACCTCAAGGCCATCAACCAACCGTTCGAGTCCTACGCGACCGCCTTTCTCGCCGTGATGGAATCCCCCTCGATCCTCGTGGGCGTCGTGTTGGGTAAACTCGCCACGAAGCCCTCGGGGGAGAAGTCGGGAGCCTCCCTCAAGACCGCGATGCACGAGGCGCTCTTCGGTCGTAGCATCTTCCTGCTCGTCGGCTCGTTGGCGGTGGGCTTCCTGTGTGGCGAGACCGGAATGAGGAAAGTTGAGCCCTTTTTTGTCGCACCCTTCCAGGGCGTCCTTGCGCTCTTCCTCCTCGAGATGGGTGTTGTGGCTGGGCGGAGACTGGAGGACCTCAAGAAGGTCGGTCCATTCCTGCTGGGCTTCGGGATCCTCGTGCCAGTACTCAATGGAGCCCTCGGAGTCTATCTCGGACGGCTCACGGGTCTCGAACTGGGTGGGGCGACCTTGCTCGGCGTGCTGTCCTCCAGCGCCTCGTATATCGCGGCACCGGCGGCCATCCGGATGTCCCTGCCCGAGGCGAATCCGACACTCTACCTGACCTCGTCCCTCGCGATCACCTTTCCGTTCAACATCACGCTCGGCATTCCCATCTACCTCGAGATTGCCCGGCGGCTCTATGCCTGAGACCATGAGTACACACCCGATGAAGTTGGTGACAATCGTCTGCGAAGCCTACGCCAAGGAGGCCGTGACAGGTCTGCTTCGCCAGGTGGGCGCGCAAGGCTACACTCTCTTCCCCGTTGAGGGCGATGGCTCGCGGGGCAAGCGACCCGCGGACATCCCTGAGTTTTCCAACATCCAGGTCGAAGTGATCCTCAAGCCGGACGCTGCCGAGAGGCTGCTTCAGGCGCTGGGGCGGGACTTGTTTCCGCGGTACGGCATGGTGGCTTTCGAGTCCGACGTGAGGGTCCTGAGGCCGCAGAAATTTTGAGCCCGCCATTTCCTTCCGCTGCCCTGCCGACCGGCGGTTCGCTCGTCAGAGGTTGCCCGCCACTCGATCCAGCGCGGCAGGAGAACGTTCCACGGGTAACTCACTTTCGAGTAGCCTCGACAGGGCGGCGGGCAAGGGACTGCCCGCCCTACCTTCACGGTTCATGGAGAGCCGGGTT
>CAIMTB010000410.1 GCA_903844265.1 uncultured Verrucomicrobiota bacterium | reverse complement strand
GCTGCGATCAAGTAGGGACAGGAAACCACCTCAATGGACCAAGGCTCCGTCATTCGCGCGCTGTTCGACGCCCCTGACACCGAGGTCGCGATGCCCGCCCTGTTCATCGGCCATGGCAGCCCTATGAACGCCATCGAGGACACCGAGTTCAGCCGAGCGTGGACCGCCCAGAACTCGCGCGGACCGCCCAGAAGTTGGTGCGGGATTCACCCGTCGACTTGGACATGCAGTGGGACGTCTGCGTCAGCTGCGCTGGGATCACCTTCGGCAGCCCAATCACGGAGACGAGCCTTGCCGACCGGATGCGAGTGATGGTCTCCAATCCGCGCCTTCGGGTGTTGATGTCCACACCTTCCCTGACGCCCGGTCGCTCGGACTGCGGCACTTTGTCCGTGATATCCGACAGAGCCAAAACGCGGCGAACACGGGGTCGAGGCGACAGCCGCTTGCCGTCCCGTTCTAGGCTTGGCCACTGGCGCGGCTGTGCCTCACTCCTTTCGTTCAGGAGCTACTGATATGGCCGCACTGAGTCATGGCCGAGGTCGGGCTTGGGGTAGCTCAGCCGTGGGTGTCGGTGGTTGGCGTTGTCACCCGAGTTGTCGAAGACATAGGCCCGAAATGCATCCGCACCTGTGGCGTCGTCGGGGTTCACCTCAGGATGAAGGTGCTCCCCGAAGCAAAATGGGTCGGCGGTTCGATCTCCTTCACGACCGCCCGGCGTCCATCCGGGAATACCTCGTAGATGACGCCATCTTGCGACTGCAGCACGCTCTGACCTGAGGCCAGGACTCGCTCGCGCGCCGCCGCGAACGCGGAGCCGGAGACCGCCGGAAACTGGTTTTCGAGCTGCTGGATCTCTTGGTCTGAAATGGTGTCCGTTCCGTTGGCACGGTCCGCACCTCCACACCAGAAGCCAACAATCTCTTGGGAGACACTTTGTGCGACTCCCGCGATTTCATCTAATGTTGGCATAAGAGAAATATCGGTGTTAGTTATGCGTCAGGAAAGTCCCCAGCCAGCATTGGCCAGCGGTAACTCATTGAGCTCAGCCCGACACTCGCGCCAGGTCGGCCAGTGTTTATCCAAGAGGTCTACAAACCGCTCGCTGTGGACCGGTTCCAGGAGGTGCGCCATCTCATGGACGACCACGTACTCCAGGAGGTCCTTGGGCTTTTTGACGAGCTCAGTGTTCAGCCGGATGTGCCCGGCGCGGTGATTGCATCCGCCCCACTTGGTTTTCATGCGCTGGAGGAAGTAGCCCTTCACGCGGACCTTCAGGCGCGGTTCCCATTTCTTGATCAAGGGCGGGATCACCTCGTGCAGCAGCGACTTGTGCCACTCGTGCATGACCTCGGCCCGCTTGGCCTCGGTGCTGCCAGGACGGACGGCGAGCGTGATGCGCTTGGGGTCGACCGATACGGTGGGCTTGGCGTCCCGATACACGACGGCGAGGAGATGACGGCGTCCCCAGAGGTAATGACTCTCGCGGGTGACAAATTGGCGGGGCGTCTCCCGTGCCTGGGCGGCGAGCTTCCGGCGCTGCTCCCGGATCCACCCCAGCTTGGAGATGGCATAGGCCCTGGCGACTTCCAGCCGGGTGGTAGTGGGTGCGGCCAGGGTCACGCGCCCGTCCGGCGGATGGACCGAGAGATGGACGTTCTTGATGTCCTTCAGGGTGACGGCGATGGCTATCTCGCCGATGTGGATGAACTTCGGCATCAGTAACCGGGCTGGTTCTTGATGATGTCGAAGATCGCCCGCGTCGCGGTCTGGTCGCGGGACATGATCGGATGGAGGGCGTTCAGAACCTGCCTGCCTCTCGGCCCTTCGATGTCCTCTTTCCAGCCCGCCGGTGCCTCCTCGCGCATGGCGCAGTCGAGCCTCAAGGCGAGATCAACCCGCTCTTCCTCCGCCTCCGGGTAACGGAAGGTGGTGGCGGGCAGGGAAAGCAGGTTGTTGTAGAGCACCGTGGCTTCGGGCTTTCCGTGGAGGGCCGCAGGAACCCCGCCGGAGGATTCCTTCCGAGCCAGCTTCCTGACCAGTTCCTCGGCTTTCTGGAGAAATTTTTGGTAGGACGCCGCGTCATCGCGCTTCTGCCGGATCAGATCCTCCAGGAGCGTGGACATCTCCTCATAGAACTTCGGGTCGGTGAGTTGGTCGCGGATGATCGTCTTGCGGACGTTGTTGATGATGCCTTCGGCGATGGCGTTCTTCGAGAGTTGGCCCTTCCGGTTGAGCTTCCGGGCGATGGCGTCGTGGATGCCGGTCTCAATGATGAGTTCGGTCAGGGAGAGCGAACTCAGGTTCCCCATGTCCAACGACGGGTCGGCCTGGATGTAGGTGTTGATGAGGTGGCGCATGTCCGCCTCGTAGGGCTTGATGTCCAACTCCTCACCGGCGTGCCGCTTCATCGCCTCGCGGAGATCGGCGTAGAAGGTCGTCTCTTGTTCCACCGCCCGGATCTCCGCGTCGGAATACCCGGCCTGATCCAGGTTCTGGGCGATGTCCGCATAGGCACGCAGGAAATGGGCGGTGGCCTTGTAGAAGGAGATCCGCAGCTGCTCGGTTTCGGCGAGGGCGTCCGGCTTGGCGGCGTCGCCGCAGAAATATCGTAGGTACTGCTCCTGGCTCCGGGGTTGGGCCACCGGCTCACAGAGGTAGCGCAACGCCTCGCGTGCCTCGTCGAGCTTCTTGCGCCCTTCCTTCCGCCAGTCTTTGAGCACCACGTTGGAGTCGCTGCCGCAGGTCTCGGTATCGAGCTCATCGGACGTGTAGACAGCGATGGAGTTCTGGACCTCCTCGAACAGTTCCTTGAAATCAACGATGTGCCCGTAGTCCTTGTCCTCGCCGTCGAGGCGGTTGGTGCGGCAGATCGCCTGGAACAGGTTGTGATCCCGCATCTCGTTATCGAGGTAGATGTAGGTGCAGGACGGCGCGTCGAACCCGGTCAGGAGCTTGCTGACCACGATGAGCAGCTTGCAGTTGGCGGGTTCCTCGATGAAGCGGCGCTTGGTCTCGTCCTCGTACTGCTTGGTGGTCTGGCCGTCCGCGAGCACGTGTTCGGAATAGGTGTCGAACTTGTAGCGCTCGTCGCTGTGGGAGGGTTCCTTGGAGATCGCGGAGGGGTTTGGCTCGTAGGAGGTGATGATCCCGCAGTACCGGCCGAAGTGGGTGTTCTGGAGGAGCCGGTAATAATGGCAGGCGTCGTAGATGCTGGCGGCGACGAGGATCGCGGTGCCCCGGTTGTTGTTCAGGCGCGGTTGGACCCCGAAGTCGTGGATGATGCTGGCGATGATGCGTTGCTTGCGCTCTCCGGCGCTCATCAGCTCCTCCATGGTCGCCCAGCGTTTACGGAGGACCGACCTCTGGTAACCGTTGAGGCCCTTGGTCGCCTGCTCGAACCAGTCGTCGATGGCCTTCTTGGAAGTCAGCTGCTGAGGCACGTCGCGCGCCTCGTACTTGAGGTCGAGCACGACCTTGTCCTCGACCGCTTCGTGGAATTTGTAGGTGTGGATGAAGGTGCCGAACACCTCGCGGGTGGTCTCGCGATCCCGGCGCAACAGGGGAGTGCCGGTGAACCCGATGAAGATCGCGCCCGCCAGCCAGCGCTTCATCTGCTCGTTCATCGCCCCGCCCTGGGTGCGATGGCACTCATCGACGAAGACGTAAAACCGCCCCTGGACCGGCGGCGGTGGTCCCTGGAGATCCAATTGAAACTTGTGGATCAGGGCGCACATCAGGCGCGGTCTTGCGGCGGTGAGTTTCCGTTCGAACTCGTCCCGCGAGGTGATGCGTGGAGAAGCTGAGTCCGCGCTGATCACCCCGGCGTTGCGCATCACGCCCTCGATCTGTTTATCCAGCTCGTCGCGGTCGGTGACGATCAGGATCCGCCCGTCGGGATCGTGTTCCAGGAGCCACTTGGCCAGCATCACCATGAGGATGCTCTTGCCGCTGCCCTGGGTGTGCCAGATGACGCCGCCTTCGTGTTTCCTGATCCGCTCCTGGGCTGCCTTGAACCCATCGTACTGATGTTTACGCGGCACTTTCTTCTGGCCGCCGTCGAAGAGGATGCCATGGCGGATCAGGTCGAGGAGGCGGGCCGGGTTGCACATGGCCGCCAACGGCGCATCGAGGAGTCCGCCCTCGTGGGGATGGGCATCCGCTGCCGCCGGATCCTTCCACTCGGTAAAGAATTTCTCCGGCGTGCCGGTGGTGCCGTAGCGCAGGCCCTGGGTATCGCTCCCCGCGAACACGAGTTGCACCGTGCTGAAGAAACCCTGGTTGAAGATCGCCTCCTGGTTGGTGATCAGCTGGCGAACACCGTCGGCGACCTCCACGGAGCTGCGCTTCAGCTCGATGACGGCGATGGCCAGGCCGTTCAGGTAGAGCACCAGGTCCGGCCGCCGCTCGTGGCCACCGCGCAGGGTGACTTCCTCGGCCAGGGCGAAGTCGTTGTTCTCAGGGTGGTCCCAGTCCACGAGATGAACGGTCTCGTGCGCCTGGCCGACGGCGATCTGCACCGGGACTCCGTACCGCAGCAACTGGTAGGTGCGCAGGTTTGCCTGATAGAGGGTGATGCCCGTCGAGTCCGCAGCCGTTCCCAGCTTCTGGAGGGCGGCGGAGATCTGGGGGTGGGAGTAGCCGCGCTGGGTCAGGTTGCGGCGCAGCAGTTCGGCTTCAATGGGGCGGTTGTTGACCCGCCTGCTCCAGTCGCCGAGGTGGCGATAGCCGAGCCCGCCGGAGACGGTGGGCAGGGTGAACAGGGCGACCACCCGGTTCTGGGTGCGGCGTTCGCTGCGGGGTTGGTCAGGCATCGGGGCTTGGGAAAGGGGCTGGGGAAGGTTGACTTCAGGACGCTTTTGCGCGATGAACAACACGCCGTTGGACAAAATTCGGCTTCATGCCGTGTGTTTCGGGTCTTTGGGCCAGTGAAACCTATATCCAGCGGCTTTTTATTTTCTCGGGGTCCGGCGGGAGGCCTTTTCGCGTCAAGTACCGCCCGTCTTGAGATGGCGCGGAGGATGGCCGCCCGGGTTTCACCCAACCTTTCACCCAACCTTTCACCCAACCTTTCACCCAACCCTGCTACTTCCCACGGTAGCGCCAGAAAGGGGACGCACCCCTCGATCTCGGGACGGGGGAGCGGTTCCGAGATGGGTCGATTCTCCCTCATACCAACCGCGTCCTTCCGGTGAGGAGTTCCTGCATCATGCCCTGCTTCAGGGCGCGGGTCTTCTCTCGCCGCTGCTCCAACGCCGCCAGTTCCGCGTCCATGCCGCTTAGCACCTTGGCGATGGCGGTTTGTTCGGGGACTGATGGAACCGGTAGTGTCAGCTTCGGAATGTTGCTCTTGCTGATGCCCGAGACTTTCGTTCCTACTGAGTAGAATAGAAACTGGTCTCGGACTGCCTTCGTCTGAAAACAGTGGCAGCGATACTCGTGGGCAAGCTCATTGGTCCTGCTCTTGGCTACGATGGTGTGCAGTCCAGAAATGAACGGCTTACTTTCCTTGTTCACGACGACAACGTGCTT
>CAIMTB010000409.1 GCA_903844265.1 uncultured Verrucomicrobiota bacterium | reverse complement strand
CGCAGCGGCGGACGCGACCAGGAATACCAATGCGCGGTGTCCTACAGCACCACCACCAAGGTGCTCAGCTTTGATACCCAGGTCCGCAACCTCGACCTTGAACTCGGCCCCCAGGTCGTCCTGTTCGGCGCCGGCATGGGCTTCAAGCTCGGCGGCATCGGCCTCGACGGCCTCCGACCCCGCGGTGGTGAACTGGACTTCAGCGGCAGCGCCGGGTTCCTCCGCAAGGACCCCGCCCCGCTTCCCGACCAGGTGAGTGAACGTAATTACCAGCTCATCGCCGACCAGGTGAAAACCAGGTTCACGTTCCGCACCGACGGTTTCGACCTCGCCATCACAGGCGGCATACTGAAGCTTCCCGAGCTGTTCACCCCCGGGATCTGCAGCACCAACCCACCCGATGAGTCAACCGAGCGCGCCACGATAGAGATACGCCCCGACAATCCCATCCAGCTCACCTTCGGACTTGCCCCGCCGCAGGGACTTACCCCGCCGTCCATCACCTCGGTCAGGTTCTCCGGCTCCCTCGCGCTCCATGACATCGGGATCAGCGTGCCCCAGATCGAAGGCCTCGCCGGCGAGATCTGCTCCGGTGTCCTCCACTTCCCCGGAATAGAAATCGCCAACCAGACCCTCTCGCTCGAGCAGATGCCCCGCCTCGAGATCGAGCTCGGCAAGATGCGCATCCCCCTTCCGCCCGGCCAGACATCGCGCCTCGACATCGTCCACGTCAACTGGGCCCTCAACGGCTTCCCCAGCGGCACGGTCCGCCTTTCCGAGGATCTCACCCTCCTCGACCAAGCCGGTCTCAGTCTCACCCTGCTCGGCGCTGCCAATACCAACTGCTTCACAGAGGACGGACATACCCCCCTCGCCAGCGCAATCACGGTGTTCCCCGGCGACGCCATCTCCTTCCCTCCCGTCCTGCCCGGTTTCCGTCTCGACGGCGGAATCAAGCTCGCGCTGCCCCTCAGCGCGCTGACCACGACCAGCAGCCCTCCCGACAAGGTCACCGGCATCGCCTGCGGCAGCCTCACGGTGCGACCCAACACACCCCCCGATTTCGTGCTCTCCACCCTCGGCATCGGCGGCACGTTCCACCTGGGCAGCAGCGGCCCGGTCATCGAGGGCGCCGAGATATCCGTCGACCAACTGCAGAACATCTTCAACCTCGGCAACGGGCGTGAAGTCATCTTCCGCGTCGCCGGCACGCTCAAGATCCCCCAGGGCCCGTCGTTCACGCTCGACAATGCCCGCCTCAGATTCTTCGACCCCCAGCGTCCGCCCCAGTTCGCCCTCGACGGCATGGCCGTCAACAATCGCGACTTCACGCTCATGCAGCGCCTCCCCGTGCGCGTGCAGAATGCGTCGTTCCACTTCGCCAATTCCAACCTGTCCATCGAGCAGCTCTTCCAACCCGCCAACATCCAATTCACCGTCAGCGCCGACATCTCCATCCCGCCCGCACCCAGCGATCCCTACTTCACCGGGCGCGTCGACGACCTGGAGATCCATTTCTCGCCGGAAGGCATTCCGCTCATACAAGGCATCGATGGCTTCGGCCTCGGCGTCGGAGGCCTTAAATTCCCGCCGATCAAGGAACTCGGCGGACGGCTCTATCTCGGCGGCCTGAGTGCGGTCGATTCCACCGGGCTCCCCGACCTGAACCGTATCTTTCTCGTCGGACGACTCGGTGGCAGTTATGAGGGTTACCAGGTCATCGTCCAGGGCGCCTTTACTCTCCACGGCCCGATCGGGCTGTGTCTCGATGTCAACGCCGGCGCCGCCGGAATCCCCCTCGGGCCCAGCGGCTTCCTGTTCACGGGCGCCTCCGGCGGCATCTCGTACGTCAACAACAACGGCGACCCGTGTGACTTCAAGACCTATTTCACCCAGGATCCCCAGGGCAATCTGACCGGCCCCTCCAGCGCCGGCATCCCCCTGCCCACCATGAGCTGGGAGCAGATGACCCAGATGGTCCGCCGCATGGAAGCCCAGGAAGCGGTCTTCGCCCAGTTCCGTCCACCCCCCCTGGCCGCGAACTCACAGCCTGCCCTCGCCAACACCAGCGCTGCACCCAACACTTCCGCTGTCCCGACCGGAGATACCGACTGGTCTGAACCCGATCCCTTCCCCGCCGAGCAGGCCGTCGTCGAGGCTTTCGCCACGGAAGCATCCTCCACCGGTTCCTCCGGCATTCCCTGCCCCGGCGACTGCCCGCCAGCCACGGTCAACATCTTCTGCCAACCGCACCCCGACCAGGCCCGGTTCCCAGGCAAGGTCATCATGAAGTTCAGTTCCATCGATGAGTCCACGCTGAATAACATCGTCGGGATCACCCCCGGCTCCATCGCCGCACTCGGCAACGACACAACCCGGATCGTGACTTCGGTGGCCCAGTCGATCCGCCATCAGGTGGAACAAATCACCCCGCCACCACTCTCGCCACCCCTGACCGCCCAGGAACAGCAACAACTCCGGGCGCTCGTGAACCAGGTCTTTGACTCACTCCAATCCGCACTCACCGACCTCCTGAACCAGCAGCTCCGCGGCAGCGCACCCGACCAGTACTACGGAAAAATCCGCGATCTCGTCTACTCAGGCCTTCCCTGCCCTGATGAGACGATGTCCGTGTCCGGCACCTTTTCCTATGCCGGCATCTCCAGCTTCGCATCCGTCACCGGCAAGGGGATCCTCAGCACCGCCGGTTCCGTCGGAATTATCGGCACGCTCAATGTCATCGGAATCCCTGTCGGGGAAGCCAAGGTCTTCGTCGCGGTTACCGACGCCCAGGGCGATCCCAATCCCTCCCTCTGCGGCCGCGTGGGCTTCGAGTTCGGCCCGCTCAGCATCGGCGAGGTCAAGCTCGCCTATGAATGCCCAGGCTGTGTCACCGGCATGCTCAAGGGCTTCGGCGTCGTCGCCCTGCGTCTCGCCGATTTCTCCCCCGGCATTTTCCAGCAGATCGTCGCCCGCGTCGCCCCCGACGTGAATGTCAACGGCCTGACTCCCGACCGCATCATCGCCCTTCTCTCGCCCCAGCAACGCCTGGGATTCCTGGCCGAACTCGCCCGCGCTCCCGCAGGCGTGCTGCCCACCGATCTTCCGCAGGTCTTCTTCAGCGGCCTGAGCGGGGTCTGGGACCAGATCAACCCAAGGGAAACCTTCTGCGGCTCGGTCCAGCCGAAACTCTTCGGCCTCCCCATAACACCGAGCGCCGTCGATTTCAGCGCCATGGCCACGAAATCACAGGAAGCGGGCAGCCTGAGTTTCTCGCCGTCCATGCTGCTCAGCTACTTCCTACCCATCTTCCCGGCTGACCAGGCAACGCTGAGCTACGACATCCGGTACCCCGACGCGGTGAAATTCCTGCTCGGCGGCATGGCCGGACGTTTCGCCACACCCGAGGCCGCGATGGCCTATGGCAAGGAAAGCCTCGACTATCTCCTCCAGAACACGGCGTTCGGCGTGGACTACACCTTCTCCCCGCTCGGCATGCGCGTCGCGACCGCCCAGGCCCGCATCATCATCCCCAACCTGACCGAGCACCCGGAACGCTATCTCCCCGCCGATCCACGCCATTGGAAGACGCCCGAATCCCTCGCCGCCACCCAACCCACCCTGCCCTCCCGACAGGACCTTCTCATCGCCGCGGCGGATTCCCGGAACCTGGGCAATGCCTTCCTCTGGAAAGGAACCACGAACGACCTCTTCACCGTGTTTCCAGAAGGTTCGCCCCAGCGGAACGCCCTGATCAACCGCAGTCTCGCCAGGGATTACTTCCCACACGGCGGCGTGGTCGGCGCCGGACTTCTCACGGTGCCCAGGATCCTCACCGCCACGCCACCCTACGACGACTACCGAAAGGTGGTGAACCAGGCCGCCAACCCGCTCGACCGACTCGGCGCCGCCGCCAAGATCATCAGTGAGTATGTCCTGAAGACCGAAACCAACGGCACCCTGGCCTTCTATCTCCCCGCACCCAATCCGCCGATCTTTTTCGGCCCCAGCGGGGAGCCTCTCGGACAATCCCAACTCGACCAGATCAGCCGCGCAAATTCCGCATCGCAGATACTGGACTCCATCAAGTCATTCGACCCATCCCGCATCCAGGTCGCGAATCTCTACCCGATCCAATACGCCTTCCTCCGCGGCTATGTCGACGGACAGTTCCTCGGCGTCCCCATCGCACGCGCCGACGTCGAGGGGGTTCCGCCTTCCAATGGTGGCGATGCCTATATCCGGGTGACCGCAGGCGTGGCCAACAACGGCTGGGTGAAGCAATTCGTCGACCAGGCAAGCCTGAACTTCGAGCTCCGCCAGACGCCGCCAACCAACATCCTGGGGCGCTTCAACGCATTGCTCGCCGAGATAACCGCGCTCACCAACAAGGCCGGAGTCACCCAGGCCGAACTGATTGCCAAGTCGGGGGAGGCACTCAACAGTCTCGCCGCCGACCTGCCCAAGGTCTCGCTGGATGCCTCGCTGCAGAACTTCCACCTGCCACCGGCCCTCACGACCTATCTCTCGGCACCCCCGGCCAACGTGAGCTTCAAGCTCCTTGCCTATTCCCCGCGCTATGCCCCCAACACGCCCGGCGACGGCATCGCCGCCACGGCGAGGAGAGAAGGCGGCATCGTCCTCACCGGCGCGTTCAACCTCGCCGGCCTGGTCACCGTCAACCCCGCCGAACTCTCCCTGACCCCGAACGGCAATGGCGTCCCCACTCTCGCCGGGCACTTCGCCGGAGTAGGTTTCCCGCTCCCGGGCAACATCACGTTCAGCAACGGCCAACTGGACTTCAACACGGCGCCCGCCGCCGGACAGCCGTTCTTCGCCGCCGCCGGCGCGGTGTCGCCCATCACCCTTGGAGTTCTCGGCACCACCCTCAGGCCCCTCGCTTCCGGCGCCACGACTCTCGGCGCCAGCGTACAGGTCATCCAAGGCCCCGCCGGCGCCCCCCCGGGAACCCGCCTCTCGATCAACCCGGCCCGGATTGATTTCCCCAAAGTAGGGACCGGCCAAACCATCAAGCTCTACGGAGCCGATGCCACCCAGCCCTTCACGTTTTCCACCAGCGGCCCGTGGACAGCCACCGCGAGCTTCGAGGGC
This sequence comes from uncultured Verrucomicrobiota bacterium, assembly GCA_903844265.1. Taxonomy (GTDB): domain Bacteria; phylum Verrucomicrobiota; class Verrucomicrobiia; order Limisphaerales; family CAIMTB01; genus CAIMTB01. Next base: position 2,753 of record CAIMTB010000409.1, on the reverse strand, counting down.
GGCATCAAGTTGTATGACAGCTCCGGCCTGATCGAGGTCCTGCGTATCGACTCGACCACGCCACTCATCGGAAGCATCGCGGGCGTGGGTGTCTCCAGCGCGGAAATCACGGTCACCTTCCCCCAGGGCATCGTGGCCACGGCCTTCAACGGCCGCCCGGTCGCCCGCTCCATCACACTCAGCGCCAGCTCGTCTCCCAGGCTGATCCTCCGCACCGACGGCACCTTCGAGCTGACAGGCTCGGCTGACGGCAGCCTTCCCTTGTCCGGCGTCGCATTCTCAACCCTGAGCGCCGGCGCCACCGCCCGGCTGACCCAGTCGAGTCTGACCCTGTCGGGATCCCTCACCGGCAGCACGATCGATGGCATGAACCCGCTCGGTGCCTCGGGGACAGTGACTGTCACGAGTTCCTCCTCGTCCTTCTCCGGCACGGCAACACTCGGACCCTTTGTCTTCGGCGCCTTCCGCCTGGAACCCGACGACGGCAGTCCCATCTTCAACGCGGTCTTCAGCGACTCAGGCATGACCCTCAAGCCCGGCGTCCGACTGGCCTGCAGCGGTCTCCTCGCGACCGGGCTCCCGGGGCTTACTTTCGACAAGTCGGGCAACTTCAATTACCACGTCGGTCCCACCTCGCTGAACCTCGGGCCGTTCGCCCTGAGCAACGTCGGGTTCAATGCCTACCATACCAACGGCATCTTCACGGTCACCAATCTCACCGGCCAATTCTCACCTGCCGGAGTAAGTCCTGGAATTTCCCTCTCCGGCTACATCGACAGCGCCGGCGGTGTCTCACTGGAGGGATCGGCCTCGGCCGGCTCGATGAATGGATTCCAGATGGCCTCCATGACGGCCAGCCTGCGACGTGGCGGCACCAGTTATCCCGCGCTGGTTACTTCCGCGGGGCCGCTCGCCTACTGGCAATTCCAGGAAACCAAGGCGACCACCGCGGCCTCCAGCACCGGCACCGCCTTCGACGCCAGCTACCAGGGTGGCGTTACCCTCGCCCAACCTGGCGCGTTCCCAGGCAGCCGCGGGGTTCTATTCGACGGAAAATCCGGATTCATCCCGGCCAAGAACCCCATCCAGTTCGCCGATATCAAAGGCGCCCTCACCCTCGAGGCGTGGATCCGGGTCGATAAGTTCAATCTGACCTGGAACACCATCATCGCCAAAGGTGACACGACTTGGCGGCTCCAGCGGAACGGCGACTTGAACACCCTGCGCTTCGACACCGACGGTCTCACCCCGCCCTATCTCGAAGGCAACAAGCCCGTCAATGACGGCGCGTGGCATCACGTCGTCGCCACCTACGACGGCAGCCACAAGGAACTCTGGATCGACGGCCAGATCGACGCCCGACTCGCCGCCACAGGCTCCATCGCCGGCAATTCCCTGACGGTCTGCATCGGCAACAGCATCGACCCCAAGGGCAATCTCATGAACCGCTACTGGAACGGCGCACTCGATGACGTCGCCGTCTATAACCGGGCCCTCACCCCCACCGAGATCACCGAGCATTACCAGTCCGGTGGCGGCCTCGTGCTCCGCGCTCAACTCAACCTGGGAATGCCCAACGTCAGCACCCCGGTCCTGACAGGCTTCTTCTGGCCCAACTCCGCCTTTGTCCTGACCGGCGGGCCCGCCAATTCGTCCTTCGGCGGATTCGGACTCAACAATGCCTCGTTCTATCTCTCGAAGCTGCCGGGTGACCCCCTGCCCACATTCCTGGCCGATGGAGACCTCGCCGTCGACGGCATCCCCGCCGCCCATCTTTCCGGCAGCCTCACGCCACCGGCGAACGCCGACTTTTTCGCGACCGTCGGCAACGGCGCGATCCTCGGCCTGAATTTCAACGACGTGTTCGTTGAACTGACCGGCTCCAGCAGCCAGGCCAAGGTCGGAGTCGGGGGCAACATCACGGTCACCGACATCGGCACGTTCGGCTTCCACGGAAGCGCGAGTACGGATGGAACCCTCCTGCTGACGAACAACTTCCTCAACGGGATGAACATCCTGGGTTACCCGCTCAACAGCGTGAGTCTCTCGCTCAGCCGGCCGGCCGTGTCCTATCCCGCCCTCATTGCCGGCGGCACCTCGGTCTTCAGCCTCAATGATTTCGGGGACAACCCGGTGGGCTACTGGCGCCTGGGAGAAGCCTCGGGAACCGCCGCCACCGATTCCAAGAAGAGCAATCCGAGAACCAATCCGGCGATTCCCGGGACCTACGTCGGCGGCATCCTGCACGGCAAGCCCTCCCCGATGTCTTCTGCCAGGGGTGGGGTTCCTTCAGCCCAGTTCGGCGGCAACGACGGCTATATATCGCTCGGCAGCGAAGGGTCGTTCGACTTCTCGTCCGCCCTCGCCGTGGAGGTCTGGATCAAAAAGGACCTGATCAACACCGACTGGGAGGCGATCGTGACCAAGGGCGACAGCGCCTGGCGCCTGAGCACTTACGGCAACCAGGACCGGCTCTCGTTCGATACCTCGAGCGCCAAGGGCGCCCATAGCCTGCCCGGCGCCCACAAGATAGCCGACAACCAGTGGCACCACGTCGTCGCGACTTACGACGGCCACGCCAAGTGCCTCTACGTCGATGGCATCCTCGAATCCTTTGCTGTCTACTCTGAGCCGATTCTCCAGAACAACGCCCCCGTCCTCATCGGAGAAAATGCCGAGGTCCGGGGACGCAACTTCAGGGGCTACATGAGCGAGGTAGCAATCTACAACCACGCACTCACCCCGAGCCAGGT
>CAIMTB010000408.1 GCA_903844265.1 uncultured Verrucomicrobiota bacterium | reverse complement strand
GTGAGCCTGGAACTGGTGGTGATCGAGTACCTGCGGGAATTGGCGGAACGCGAGGATCGCGACCGCAGTTCGTGCATCAATCGCATCGTGCGGGAACACGCCGAGCGCCACGGGCGCGCGCTGCCTCCTCCCTCGCAGACCCCACCGAGGCTTCCCGACTCGGCGGAGTCGTAGCCGGTGGCGGACGAGTCGACCCCTGCATTCCCTGGATTTCCCGACTTCCGGTCGAACGTCACCTTCGTCCCGATCCAATTCTTCACCATCGTCATCCCGACCGCATCCCGGGGTTGCGTGCGGATTGTCGGGTACGCCCTTCGCAAACTCCTGGGCTGGGTCGATGAACTTGGCAACCCCACTCAGGAGCAGGTCCATTTCTCCTACCGGGAGTTGATCGAGAAGGCCGGGGTCTCGCGCGACGCCATCGCCGACGCGCTTCGCGAAGCCGTGGACAAGAAGTACCTCCGCTGCGTCCAGACCCCGCGACCCGACCTGCCCGGGCAGGCCTCACGCCATGGGACCTACGTGATCGCTTGGAACACCGACGCGCCATACACGGACCGCCCGACCGAGTTCTCAGGCTTCTACTATCCCGAGGCGGCGGTCGTGACGGAACAACATCCGGATGGCGTCCGGCATCGGCCCAAGGCGGCCCGGAAGAACATCCCCAACGCCTTCTTCGACGTGCTCATCCCCCAGGAGCGTCTGTCGGTCATCCGGGTCGTCGGGGCGCTGCTCTTCTACAGCATCAAGTGGGGACCGGGAGGCGAGCGCAAGGTGCCGGTCCAATTGTCGATTTCGCAGCTTTCGAGGCTAACCCATCTCTCCCGCCAGCACGTCCACGAGGCCCTGCGGGAGGCGCAGGCGCGGGGGTACATCCAGACCGTCAGCCAGGGGCGCTTCGACGCCCACGCCGGGGAGGCTGCCACCTATGCCATCCATTGGGTCCGGGATCCCACGGTCGTGCGGGCGCCTTCGGTACCGGTCGGAAAAGGTGAACAGGAGCGGTCCGAAAAGGTGAACAGCCACCCGTCAGAAAAGGTGAACAGTATGAGTATTAAAACAGAATCTAAAACCCAGGAGACAACAGCACCCGACCTTCAAGTGCCCCACCCGGCTGCGGCTGCCTCCGCCTTGGAGTTGCTCCTCAAAACGGGGTTTGATTCCGACACGGCCCGGGCTTTGGCCGAGATGCGCCCCAAGGAGGTAATTCGGCGGCAGATCGAGTGGTTGCCGCTGCGCAAGAGCACCCGCAACCGGCTGGGACTTCTGCGACGCGCCATCGAGCAGAACTGGTCCCGCCCCGAAATCGAAGTCCTGCCCGCCGACCAGCAACGCGGCCGGGAATTCGCGCGCCATTACTACGCCGCCTACCACGGCAACACCGGGGAACCCGCGGCGGAGCCCACCACCCGGGATTGCGGGGTGGGCGCCCGCTTCGTGGATCGGCTTCTGGCACTGGACCCGGACGAGCAGCGGATCCCCGAGTGGGGAAGACAGTTTGGGATCCGCATCAAACAGCGTCACCGGACGGATGCGAGAGCGCGCCCGCACCTCTGCTCGGCGCTGGTGCTCTACGGCGATGAGTTCCTCCAGGCGATCGAGCGTTCGCGCAGCGTCAACCGGGCCAAGCGCGGCAGCCAGGCCGAGGAGGCTCGGGCGGCGGAGCGCATGCCCGCCTATTTGACCTTCCTCCGGGCCATGGAAGGGCGCCTGCGCAACGACGAGGCGGCCCGGTACGCGCGCTTCCTCGACGAACGCCGCCTCACCCGCCAACGCATGACCGGCGGTCTCTTCCTCGCCTCGGCCGACACGCTCGCCAGATTCGACTCGGAGCCGAGCCGTCTCCTGGCCTTCGCCGAGTTCTTCCGGGGGCAAGTGCCGGACATCAACACCTGGGATGGGCATGGCCCCGACATTTCGTCTGTTCGGTTTCACGGTCCTGCCGCGACTGAATCCTCGGGCATGCCGGACACCCGGTCCGGGCCCCTTGGTTAGCAAACACCGACGTGATATGACCGATGCTGAAGGTCATTTGTCGGAGGTTGAATGGAGGACAGCATGAACAAAGAACGACCTATCCACGAGGTCCGGATCGGTGCCGTGAAGGCGGCGATCTGGAAGAACGACACGGCCGGTGGCGTGCGCTTCAACGTCACGTTCAACCGGATCTACAAGGACAAGGACGAGGCCCAGTGGCGCTCGACCGACTCCTTCGGGCGCGACGACCTCCTCGTCCTGGCGAAGGTGGCAGACCAGGCCCACACCTGGATCAGCCAGCCGGTCCAGGACCGCGAGGACGTGCCGCAAGGTTGAGCCTCCTTAAGGTTCTGCAGACGGTTCACGGCTTTTGAGGAATTGAGCCGCCAATCAATCCTCACCCTCATCCTACTTCTGGTTGCGATCCAACCACTGGCGCACCGCCTCGGCGACAATGTCCTGCTGGGACCATGGCTTCCGGCGCGCCAGCCGTCGCTCCATCGAAACCCTCAACAGGGTCTCCGGCAGATCAGCCGGCAGCCGGAAGGTCATCGACACCGGCCGCTCCGGGATCGGAACCGATTCGTGAGCCGATGGGGAAACCGGCTCGGGCTCCGGCCGGGGCGAAGTCGTTTCGGGCGCGATGTTCGCGGGGTTGCCCGCGGCAACGAACGCCGCCGCCACCGGGGGAAGTCCTACACCATAAAGAGCCTCACTCAGGGTTCGTTTCATATCCCATCAATCCTTCAAAGAATGTCGTGATCTCGGTCGCAGCGGCGCTGTCGGGCGCCAACCTCCAAACAAGCGAACCCTGCCCGGCGGCGTCGGCGTATACCTGGCGGAGCCTCAGGGCCCCGAGGACCGGCACGCCAAGGGTGGATGCCGAGGCGAGGAGTTCACGGGTCAGGCGGTGCTGGATTTGCAGCTTATTGGGCACCAGGACGGCCTGGGGTGGCCCTGAACGGATGAGTTGGGCCTGGCGTACCACCCGAATGGCGTCCTGGGCTGCACGGAGGTCCAGGGCGGACGGGCCGCACGGCAGAATCGCCAGGTGCGCGAGGAGCAGAATCGCCCGGGTTACCTCGGAGAGTCCGGCCGGCCCGTCGATGACCAGGACATCGAACTGCGGCGCGAGCACCCGCACCTGATCGAGGATCTCATCGGGGCTCTGAAGCCGGAAGATGGGGACCTCCGGGACCGCCTCATGAAGCCAGTGGGAGGAGGATCCCTGCGCGTCCGCATCCACCAACGCCACGCGTCGGCCCCGCTCATGGACCCACGCCGCCAAGTGCACCGAAACCGTCGATTTACCGACCCCACCCT
>CAIMTB010000407.1 GCA_903844265.1 uncultured Verrucomicrobiota bacterium | reverse complement strand
GGGTGAGGATTTCGTCGACGAAGGCGTTTCTCATGACAGCCCCAACTCCCGCCTGGCGGCCGCCACCTCGTCCGGGGTCGGAATCCGGTAGTGCCAGTTGTTGTCGTCCTCCATGAAGGACACTCCCTTGCCCTTCACGGTATGAGCGATGATGGCTCGGGGACGGCCTCCGGAGTCCGGGTCACGACCCAGTTCGGCCACCAGCGCCGTGATGTCGTGGCCGTCGAGTTCGGTGGCAGCCCAGCCGAAGGCGGCCCATTTGTCGCGGAGTGGAGGCAGGGCCATGACTTCCTCGCTGCGGCCGGTGGCCTGCCACTTGTTGTAATCGATGATGACTGTGAGCGAGCCGAGCTTCTGGGCGGCGGCGAGCAAGGCGGCTTCCCAGACGGTGCCTTCGTTGCACTCGCCATCACTGAGGCAGACGAAGACCCGCTGGGGTTGTCGGCGAATGCGTGCGGCGAGGGCCAGTCCGAGGCCCACGGGGAGTCCGTGCCCGAGGGATCCCGTGGCGAGTTCAACGCCTGGGGCGCAGTGCGGGGCCGGTTGTTCGGCGAGTTGCGCGCCGTGGGTGGCGAACTTGTCGATCCAGGTTTTTGGGAAGAAGCCGCGCTCGGCGAGTACGGCGTAGAGCGCCGAGGCTGCGTGGCCCTTGCTGAGAATAAAGCGGTCGCGGTGCGGGTCGTGTGGCTGCGTGGCGTCGATGCGGAGGATCCGCCAGTAGAGCGCAACGAGGATATCCATGCACGACAGGGCAGACCCGAGATGCGGCGTGCCAGCCCGGTGCGACATCTCCACGACCCGGAGGCGCAGGAGCGCGGCGACCCGGGCGAGTTCTGGGTCGGTGACGGTGGTCATAAGAAATGGACGATGCCGTGGACGACTTCGCCGGAGCGCATGCGGGTGATGGCGTCGTTGATGTCGTCGAGCCCGACGCGGTGGGAGACCATGGCGGCGGGGTTGAAGCGGCCGGCCGCGATCATGCGGAGGTAACGCGGGATGTCCTGGGCTGGCTGGCTGCCACCCCCTTCGGAGCCCGTGAGGATTTTTCCGTGGTGAAGCGCAAGCGTGTTGATGGACAGCGCGCGGTCGTGCGGCATGACGCCCACGCAGATGCAGCGTCCCTTCGGCGCGGTCAGGGCGAAGGCCTTTTCGAGCACCGCGGGTTGGCCGGTGCCATCGACGACGACGTCGGGCCGCTGGTTGCCGAGGATGCGGAGCACGGCGTCAGGGAAATCCTCGCGTCCGGAATGGACGGTGTGGGTGGCTCCGAATTCGCGGGCCTTGGCGAGCTTGTGATCCTGGATATCGACGGCGATCACGGGATGCGCGCCGGCGAGGTGGGCGCCGAGGACGGTGCCGAGGCCGATCCCGCCACAGCCGATGACCACGACGGCTTCGCCGAGTTTCACCGCGGCGTCGTTGTTGATCACGCCGAAGCCGGTGGTGAGCGTGTCGGCGAGGAGGCAGCAGAGCTCGGGGTCCGTGTCGGGCGGGACGACCGTGACGCGGTTCTCGGACAGGATGGCGAATTCCTGGAAGGTCGTGATGCAGCCGGAATTCACCGCGCGCCCTTCCCAATCATAGACGACTCCGCGCGCCTCGAGGCCGCGCCCCGGCCGCCAATGGCAGGCCACGCGGTCGCCAGCCTTGGCGTGGCGGACCTCGGGTCCGGTCTCGATGACCGTGGCACACGCCTCGTGGCCGAGGAGATGCGGCAGCCATTTGTCGGGGCCCTTGACGGCGTCGATCTCGCCGATCTGGGAACCGCAGATCCGGGAGGCGATGATTTGGACGAGGACCTGGCCGAAGCCGGGTCTGGGGACCTCGATATTCCCGATGACGAGCGGTTGGCGGGATTCGACGAGGATGGCGGCGCGGGATTTCACGGCGTCACGACGGGTCAGATATTGAGGAGGGACATGCCGCTGTGGACGACGGTCTGCTTGGAGATGGGATGGGAATTGCCGACGATCTTGACGGCCTGGGCGCCGGCGAGCTGGCCGAGGAACGTGGTGAGCGGCAGGGCCAGGCCGCGGGCGGCGGCGAGGGCGACCACGGAGAAGAAGGCATCGCCCGCGCCGATGGTGTCGACAACCTCATACTCAAGCGGCGGGCACGTGGAGGTTTCGCCTTCGCTTGAGATGCCGCGGGCTTCGACGTTGCCGCGGGTGAGCCAGCCGGAGCGGGCGTTCAATTGTCTGCGAAGGGTCTCGAGCTCGCTGGAGTGATCGAAGCGCCGGCGGCCGCAGGCGAGCGTCAGTTCCTGCTCGTCGAGCGTGAACATGTCGGCGCGCCGGTACTGGCGGTTGATGATGTTGAAGCCGTGGTTGTTCGAGTTCGTCTGGCAGTTCAACGCGAGGAACGGCGCGGCGTCCTGGACCAGGTCGCGGACCGCGGGCTGCATCATGCCATGGCCGAAATCGAGGAGCAGGACGGCGTCGACGCCTTCGATCTCCTCGCGGAGCCGGGCGAGGATCTGGTCCACGACGGCGGGGGCAGGCGGTGTGCCGTCGAGATAGTTCACCGAGAAGAGCTTCTTCACCTCCTTGCCGGGGGTGGGCGGTTCGACGAAGCGCTGTTTCACCACCGTCGTGAAACCATCGATGCGGACCGTGCGATCCGATTCCGGCGGGACGTGGGTTGCCAGGATTTCGCCGACCCACGGTTCGCGTCCCACGAGGCTGAGATAGCGGACGTCATCGACGAATTCTCGGACGTGCCGGAACACGGCGAGGGCGCCGCCGCATTGGGTTTCCTCGCCGAGATAACGGCCCGAGATGATGAGGTTCTTCGAGGTCAGGCCCTGGGCCTTCACCTGCGAATAGCGGTCGAGGATCGTGTCGCCGACCACGAGCACCTTCAGGCCGCGGAGCG
>CAIMTB010000406.1 GCA_903844265.1 uncultured Verrucomicrobiota bacterium | reverse complement strand
GGCATCATGAACATCATGCTTGCCAGCATCACCGAGCGCGTCCGGGAAATCGGGGTTCGCAAGGCGGTTGGCGCGACCTTCCTGGATATCTTCGTGCAGATCCTCGTCGAGAGCGTGGTCATCGCGGTCATCGGGGGAATCGCAGGTTTGCTAGCCTCCAGGTTCCTCGTCGGGATTCTTTCGTTGCTTTCACCGGGGGCGAATACCCCGGTCATCACGCTCGACGCGATGCTGCTTGCCTTCAGCTTCAGCGTGGTTGTGGGGATCCTGGCCGGGATATTTCCGGGATTGAAGGCCGCCCGCCTGAATTCGATCCAGGCGCTGCGTTATGAATGATGGCAATGGGGTCAAACATTGACAATCGACATTTGCGTTCAGGTGCGGCAGATGAGGGTAGAAGTGTCAATAGTCAATGTTTGACCCCGAGGCTCAACTTGCATAACGCTGGCTCCCGAACGCCGCCGCCCAGGCACCGCCACACACTGACGGTGGATTGGAAGCTCCGTGATCATGGCGGTTGGCTGGAGTGGATGGGTTGTTGGGCATGGCCATCATCTGTTCTCAAGGCGAAAGAATCGCTGCCCTGCGTCGGCATCCAATACAACGCTCCATTCTCCGTCAACAACGGTGACAGGCTGGGTACTATCCAGCCACAAATCAGAGTTTATTGCTTGTGTTGATTGCAGTTTGTACGCAGTCGCGCCTGTGGGCCATGAAAGCACGGCCTGCACAGCACCACTCGTGCTTGTTGTGAGCCTGTATCGTAGAATCGGTCTGTTAACAGCGCTGACTAGCTGGTACTGCGAAAGTTGTCCGTCCGCGACCCTGTTGTTCCAGACACTGACCACAACTTCATTAATCCTCAATTGACCAGCTGTGACGTGCAGTCGGATCCAACCTTGGAAGTCGTCGTTCCAAATTTGGTATCCTCCGACGTAGCACATTCCGGGCGTGCTGTAATCATTGAGGTGGCCCTGAACTATGCTGGGATCGGCTAAGCTGTTCCGAAACATCTCGACGTAATAACTGGATTGTACGCCGGGATCCGTGGTGAAGCGCAAGATTGCCATACTCGCACCCCCGATGCTGGAACTGGGCAAGCCTGTTCCGACAAATGGAATGTCGGAGAACGCAAATGACCAAGTTTGTCCAGGCCCGACGATGACATCTCCAAAGAGTTGAGTGACTCCTGCACAAATAGCGGCGCTTAATAAAATTGTCCGTTTCATTCGTAATCCTTCTTTGCCTGGCGGCAATCTTCTGCCACCCCGGACCCTGCGCCCCAGCATGAAGCGGGCCCGCTACCCGGGGTTGGCAGCAGTAGATTGTTCGCCCGCACGATCATATCCGATGCTCCATGGACTTGGTCATCCGCACGACAGGTAGTTTCAAACCGCCGACCATCTCAATATCATAGCGTTCGGCGACAGTGTAGCCGAACGAAGCGTACAGCGGCTCTCCCGCCAGCGTCGACACGATCTCCACCGTGCGAAAGCCCGACTCAACAATCGCCCGCTCGCAGGCGGCCATGATGCTCCGGCCGACACCTTGGCGGGCCCAAGCCGGGCGCACAAAAAGGGCTCGCACACGCGCAGCGTCCCGTCGCGAGTCGAGCAGGCCATCCTCATTTTCCCTTCCGTTGTCCCCTCCGTAGAGCGAACGCCGCCGACTCCAACCGCCGCAGCCGATAATGGTTCCGTTCTGTTGAGCGACGAAGTAGGTGCCGTCGCGGATGAGCTGCCGATCGACAGCAAAGACGGGCCCCAAGGCGGCTTCCATTTGTGCCTTCGAGTAATAGGGAGCCTGCAACGCGCGCACGGACAAGGGAATGAGAGCCTCGAGTTCTGGCACATCCGCGTCACGCGCCAGGCGGAGTGGCCACGCTTGAGTCTGGCCAATTTGAAAGGTTGAGTCCACGTGGTTCTTAGCCCGGTGAGAAATTGGAGGCTGCGGTCTCATGGCGGTTGGCTGTAGTGGAGGGGTTAGACCGCGTCCTTACTGTGCCGGAAGCTTCCACAAATCTCGTCCGGCTATCCAGTCGCTCAACCATCGCTCAAGGCTCGGTGATTCTGTGGTCCGAGAAACGGATGGCTCGTCACGGACGACTGCCAATGACGGGGGATGAACAATCAACGCACGAGCGAATAGCGCAACCCCATTCCAGAACAGGCAGCAGGTGTGGCGATGGGGTCAAACATGGACAATTGACATTTGCGTTGAGGTGCGGGAGATGAGGGTAGAAGTGTCAATAGTCAATGTTTGACCCCGAGGCTTCTCACCCCGGGATCCCATGCCGGATTGTCACGGAAACGTCCTGCATTTTTGGGATCCAGAAGCTGAACCGTTGAGGATCAACGAGAAGAATGGGGTGACCGACGGGATTTGAACCCGCGACAACCAGATCCACAATCTGGAGCTCTAACCAAGCTGAGCTACGGCCACCATTCGAATCCCCACCCAGTCCCGTGGAAACCGTGGGCGTGGGGCCCGAACCCCGAAAGTAGGTTCCCTGAACGGGCAGCGTCAAGCGCCGGAAATGGACCGCTTCCAGATCGGCACCGCCCGCTTCATCTCGTCGATGAGCCACTGGCACGCCTCAAACGCCTCGCCGCGGTGCGGGCTCGAGATCTCCACCCACAACGACGGCTCGGCCACCGGCACCATTCCCAGCCGGTGCACCAGGCGTACCGACTCGACGCGCGGCCAGCGCCGTTCGAGTTCATCGAACAACTTGCGGAACTGATGCTCCGCCATCGCGTCGAATGCCTCGTAGTCGATCGCGGTTATCGGAGCCCCATCCTCCGACCCACGCACGATCCCGAGGAACTCCAGTACCGCCCCCGCCGTCGGTGTGGCGATCCGCCCGGCCCGCAGTGCGGCGTGATCGATCGGGTCACGGGTGAGAAGGAGGTGCTTCAACATGGCGAGGGTGGAATGGGGAGGACTCTCGGGTGAGAGTTGCGTTCAGCCCCCTTGCACCGGCGGAAAAAGGGAGACTTCATCTCCGTCGCCGAGGAGATGGTTCTCGGGCTGATACTCGACGCCCACGGCCACCAGGGTTGAGCGTCGGACTTCCTCGAGCTTCGGATGTTTCTCCCGAACGCGGCGGAGCAGGGTTCCCAGGTCGTTGCCCGCCACGATGTCAAAGGTCTCGTGGTCCACGCCGGCGAGGTCCTTGAACCAGGACCAATAGCGGACTTCGACCCGGACGACTGCTTCTTGGTTCATGAAGAGGTGTGGGGCTCGGGTGCGGTGAAGACCTCGGACTTGAGTGCGGCGATGAAGGGAAGGTTCCGGTAGCGCTCGGCGAAGTCGAGACCGTAGCCCACCACAAATTCGTCGTGGATCTGGAACCCGGTGTAGTCCACGCGGATCTTCACCTGTCGTCGTGCCTTCTTGTCGAGCAACACGCACGTGCGCAGTCGGCGGGGCTTGAACTGGCGCAGAAGCGTGACGACGTGGTCGAGGGTCTTGCCGGTGTCGAGAATGTCGTCGACGACGAGGACATCGCGGCCGCGGACGTCGAGTCGTGTGGATTTGGTGAGCGTGAGCCCGCCGGACGTTGTGTCGGCGCCGTAGCTCGAGACGCCAACGAAATCGAGGCGGAGGGGGAGGTCGAGGTTCCTGATGAGATCCGCGAGGAACATGACCGTGCCGGTGAGGACACCGATGACGACGGTGTCGCGGCGTGCGAAATCGCGATTGATATCACGGGCGAGTTCGCGGATGCGGCGGGCGATTTGCTCCTCGGTGATGAGGATTCGATCGATGTCATCCTGCCACGTCCCGTTCGCGGCGGGACGATCTGGGGCTGCGGACCGGGGCATCGTCGTGCCGTTTCAGTGAAGTTTGGTGAGTTCGGAATCGATCTCGGTGGCGAAGTGTGAGCCGGGGGCGAGGTCGCGACCGGCAACCCAGGTGCGCCGTGCCTCGTCGTTCCGGTGCTGGTGTTTGAACTGGCGTCCGAGGTGGAGCGCGAGTTCCTGGCGTTCACCGATCGAGAAGCGGCCGGGGTCTTTCCCTGATTTTTCGGCTAGCCACGCGAGGTCGGCGCGGACGGATTCGGCGCGGCCCAGGAAATCCGGCATGTGGACATTGTTGAATGCGCGGATGAGTCGGACGCGGTGGCTCTCGGGGTCGAGGCGGACGGCCTGATCCATGAAGGTGTTGCCCTCGTGGACGAGGCGCAGTTGGACATTGGGCCAGAAGGCGTCCCGGCCTTTCATGGTGTAGATGGAGCCGAGGAGCGCGACGGCCGGGGCGTTGGAGGGTTCGAGGGCGAGGAGTTGTCGGAGGTACGCATCGGCGCGTTCGACGGCCTTCTTGTCACCGCCGGCGCCGGCGTCGTGGCATACGTCGGCGAGTTGGAAGAGTCGCGTGGTGTTGGTGGTGGTGGCGGCCATCTCCTCGAGGAGTCGTTTCTCCGCCGTCAACGGAGCCGATGTCGTGGCGGCTGGGCAATCCTGCGAGCAACAGGCGGCGGTGAGGAGCATCAGGCCGAGGCGAGCTTCAGGACAGCGGATGAATCGGGCGGTCGAGGCGCTGGCGGCCGCACGACCAAGCGGGAGGAGTGTCCGGATCCAATGCCGGGGACGTTCCACTTTGCGGGGCTGCGGGCAGGTCACGGGCGCGCCTCGGGGCAGAGGCTGCGGTTGGGCCGCGGGCCCACTGCTGGGCGACTTGTCAGATATGGCGTGAATCGGACTCATCCTTGACCGAGTAGCCGGTCTCCTGGCGTCGGAGGTTGACTTCGTTTTTCTTCACATAGGCGGCGAAGACGTCGTCGGCGCCCATGCCGAGGACCTGGGCGAGACTGATGAGAAAGTGGAACAGATCAACGACTTCGACGCGTGCGTTTTGTTCGTCGAAATTCTGATATTTGGCCCACCATTTCCAGGGGACGCTGTCGGTGAGTTCGGCGATTTCCTGGCTCATGGCCCGGCAGTAGTTGAGGACCCAGCGGGTCTTGTCCGCCTCGGTCATGCTGTCGGTATCGACGCCGATGCGGGCGTTGAGAGCCTTCTGCATCCGGAAGAGTTCGGTGAGTTGGTCGGAGGTGGGGGCGTTGGCGGGTTGACTCACGCCCTACGATTTTGAACGCGACCCACGGGGCGCAAGCATAAAGGGCTGCCAGTCTTGATCCAGTGGGCCTGGCTGCCAACGCATCGGACGGCCGAGTATGAGTTTGAAATTCTCGCGCGATCGCCCGGCCTCACGCGTCTCTCGGTGTCGGTGGCCCCGGCGGATGAACCGGCGGGCGGGGTGTCGATCGAGGTGGGAGGCCTGGGTCCGGAATGGAGGACGTTGCGCGGTCACCTTCGCGTGGCGGGTCGTGAACGGCGCGAGGGGCGTTTCCTGCTGAGCGTGGCTTCTCCCGAAAAAGGGCAGTTCGTGGTGCGCCACATTTTCCTGCGTCCGGCGGACCATGCAGCGACCGTGAACCACGGGGGTGGGCTGCGGAAGGAGCACGAGCGGGTCTATGCGAATCCGTGTCACACGCTGCAGTCGGGTTTTGCCGCGTTTGCCGGGGCGACGCCTGTGGCGGTGGAGATCGAGGCTTCGGAGCGTGTTGCTCCGCGTGTCCTGCCGGAGCTCCGCAACGCGACGAAGGAGGCGAAGTACGCGAGCATCGACGCTTTTGCTGCGATCACTGCCGACGGCGATTTGCTGGTCTCACTGGTGAATCGCCGGGCCGAAGGTCCGACGCGCGTGACCCTTGATGTGGGGGGATTCTCGAAGTCCGGCACGGCCGAGGCGTGGATCGTGGGTGGCGACACGCCGGCGGCTGGGAATTCGCTCGAGCATCCGGATGCGATCGTTGAGAAGGCGGTCCGGTTGGATGTGAGCGAGGGGAAGGTGGTCGTGGAATTTCCTGCGTTTTCGGCGGGACGGGTTCGGGTTCGGAAGGGATGAGCGCGAGTGAAGGAGGGCGGCGAGGGATCGCCGGCGTCATTCACGTCGCGCTGGCGGTTCCTCCCAAAACCTGATGCAGTGGAGCCCATGATTCCCACGGAGAACCCACGCACACGCAGGAACACGGGTCTGACGCGCCGAGGCTTTTTGGGGCGCTCGGCCGGAGCACTGGCGGCGACGGCCGCGTTTGGTTTTTCCCGACCGTCCGCGCGGGCGGCGACAGACGGTCCGCGGTTTCGGATCGGGGCGTGCGACTGGTCGATCGGGAAGATGGCCGACACGGCCGCGTTTGATGTCGCCAAGGAGATCGGCCTCGACGGCGTCCAGATCAGTCTCGGGACCGCGGGCAACAACATGTCGCTCCGGCAGCCCGAGGTTCAGGCGAAGTACCGCGATGCGGCGAAGCGCACCGGCGTTGCGATTGCGTCGCTGGCGATCGGTGAGTTGAACAACATCCCGTACAAGTCCGACGAACGGACGATTGGCTGGGTGGAAGGCGCTGTGGACGCCGCTCAGGCTCTTGGGGTGAAGGCGATCCTCGTCGCGTTTTTCTACAAGGGCGACCTGAAGGACGACAAGGCGGGTACGGACGAGGTGGTCCGGCGTTTCAAGCAGGTCGCGCCGCGCGCCGAGAAAGCGGGCGTCATTCTTGGCATCGAAAGTTGGCTGAGCGCGGAGGAGAACATGGCCATCGTCGACCGGGTGGGATCGAAGTCCGTGCAGGTCTACTACGACGTCGCGAACTCCGAGAAGATGGGATACGACATCTACAAGGAGATCCGGTGGCTGGGAAAGAAGGGCGCCATCTGCGAATTCCACATGAAGGAAAACGAGTCGGTGCTCGGCAAGGGGCGGGTCGATTTCGCGAAGGTCCGCGATGCGATCGGCGAGATTGGATATTCCGGCTGGATGCAGATCGAGGGTGGGGTTGCCCCTGGGGGACAGATGCTCTCGAGCTACGTCGAGAACCGGAAATTCCTCCGCGGCCTGTTTCCCGCGTAGCCGCGGTGTTCCCTCCTGTGGCGCGCGCGCCCACGGGGTGGCGGTTGGCGCCATCCCCGACCGGCGGCTGCGGATTGCGTTTCGGGTCAGGGATCGGCGGATCAGCGCGCGCCGTCGAGGATCCGCACGGCTTTCCATTGGCCGTCCTTCCTGAGTCCGTCACGCAGGTAGACCACGCCGGCGGCGTAGGCGGGATTGCACCAGTTGAGGGCGCAGACCTGAACGCGCCCCAGTTCCTCGTAGACCTCGGGACTGGCCTTGAAGAGCACCAGTTCGCCGCTGTCCGTGAGGATGAGGATGCGGTCTCCCATGACGATGAAACCTCCGTGGGCTTTGTCGGCGGAGGTTTGGAAAACGCCGGTCTTCGTCCAGCGCAAGCGGCCGGTGGTGATCTCGACGCAGATCACGTTCCTGCCTGGGCCGACGCAGTAGAGGAACCCGCCGACGGCGACGGGACTGGAGTAGTTGATCGCGGACTCCCTGCTCGTCCACGCGTTCGTCGCGGTCCAGCGGTCTCCCTCGTGGGAGACGCGGATCCCGATCTGTCCCGCCTGGTGGGAGGAGACGACGACGGTGTCCTTGAGGATTACGGGTGTGGTCACATGGCGTGAGAGCGAGGTTTTCACGGGGACACGCCAGCGCTCGAGTCTGTCGCTGCGGCGCAGTCCGACGACGCCCGGGACGTTGTAGGAGATGACCTGGGTCTCACCGAGAATGGAGGCGATGACGGGGGTGGCGTAGGCGGCCTGGTCGTGGGTTCGGCGGTCATCTGTCATCGGGTTGGGCGGGCCCTCCGCTCAAATCGCTGGGATTGCGTCGCATCGGGGTCTGATGTTCGCTGGGTGGCATCGCCAATCACTCCGATGAAACTCCACATTTCGGTTCTCTCGGCGGCGCTTGTTTTTGCGTTGCGCGTGTCCCTGGCCGCCTCGTCCGATTCCCTCCGGGTTTCCGTGGTGGATCGTCCGGAGGCCTCCGCGGGCAACACGCATTACATCGGTAATCGATCACCCCTCGCGCCGAGCCCGTTGGTCGAGCTTCCCGTCGGCAGCGTGCGTGGACGGGGGTGGACGCTGCGGATGCTGCAGTTGCAGAACGACGGTTTTCACGGGCATTTGCCGGAGATCAGCAAGTATCTCAAGCGCGAGGACAACCGTTGGCTGAGCCGCGACGGCAAGGGCAGGAACGGTTGGGAAGAGGAACCCTATTGGCTGAAGGGTTTCCAGGACTGCGCGTTTCTTGTGGGGGACAAGGACAAGATCGCGGAGGCGCGGGTCTGGATCGAAGGCGCGTTGAACAGCCAGCAGGCGGATGGGTGGTTTGGGCCTGGGGAAGGTCGGACCGGGGAGGCCACCGACCTGAAGGGGCGGGAGGATCTGTGGCCGAACATGATCATGCTCTTCTGCCTTCAGTCCTATCACAACCAGACCGGCGACACGCGGGTCCTGCAGCTCATGGAGCGCTATTTCCGCTACCTGCAGGGGGTGCCGGAGGAGAAGTTTCTCGTGGGATTCTGGCCCAAGATGAGGGGCGGCGATCTGTTGTGGAGCGTGCTCTGGCTCTACAACCGCACGGGTGGTGACTGGCTTCTCGATCTCGCCCACAAGGTCCATCGCAACACGGCCCGGTGGGATCAGGATCTGATCAGCGTCCACAACGTGAACATCGGCCAGGGTTTTCGTGAGCCGGCGGAGTATTTTGTCGTGACCCGCGATCCCAAGTACGTCGCGGCGACGGAGAAGGTCTGGCAGAAGGTGCGCAACACCTACGGCCCGGTGCCGGGCGGCATGTTTGGCGGTGACGAGAATTGCCGGCCGGGCCGCAACGGTCCGCGTCAGGCGATCGAGACCTGCGGCATTGCGGAGGAGATGCTTTCGAACGAGATCCTGCTCGCGATCACCGGGGATTTGACGTGGGCGGACCGCTGTGAGAACGCGGCCTTCAACAGCCTGCCCGCGGCGTTCAGCGCGGACATGAAGGCGCTTCGCTATCTCACGGCTCCGAACCAGCCGCAGAGTGATCACACGAGCAAGTCGCCCGGGATCGAGAACGGAGGTCCGATGTACTGCATGAACCCGCATGATCACCGTTGCTGCCAGCACAATGCGGGTCATGCCTGGCCGAACTTCATCGAGCACCTGTGGTATGCCGCGCCCGGCGACGGTCTCGCCGCGGTGCTCTACGCGCCGTGCGAGATCACCGCGAAGGTCGGGGCGGGTGCGGGCCAGCAGGTCCACATCACGCAGGACACCCGGTATCCGTTTGAGGAGACAGTGACGATGACCTTCAAGATGGATGCCCCCGTTTCCTTTCCGCTTTTCCTCCGCGTCCCGTCGTGGTGCAACGTGCCGGCCGTCTCGATCAACGGAAGTTCGGTCCGTGCGGACGGGAGCAAAGGCCGGTACGTGCGCATCGAGCGAGCGTGGAAGTCGGGCGACAAGATCGACCTGCGATTTCCGATGGAGCTTTGGATGAAGGCGTGGCCGTCGAACCGTGGTTTTGCATCGGTCGAGCGCGGGCCGTTGACCTATTCGCTCCAGATCAAGCAGCGGCTTGTCCGGAGCGGCGGCACGGACGCCTGGCCGGCCTGGGATTTGTTTCCGGACTCGCCGTGGAATTACGCCCTCGAACCGCGGTCCACCGGGGCCGGCGGAACCTTCACCGTCGTGAAAGGCTCGTGGCCCAGGGACGACCAGCCCTGGGCCGAATCCGCTGAACCCGTCCGAATCCGCGCCAAGGCCCGGCGTCTGCCGCAGTGGGGTCTCGACGAAAAGGGCCTCGTGCAGGAGTTGCAGGACAGTCCGGTGCGCACCACCGAGAAAGTTGAGGATGTGATGCTGGTGCCGATGGGCGCGGCGCGGCTTCGGATCTCGGCGTTCCCGGTGGCGGGATCGGGACCTGGGGCGAAGGAGTGGTCACGATAGGCGACGTCTGTGGGCGCGGTTGACGCGTCTCAGCGAGAGAGTCCGAGAACGCGGCGGGCGTCGGTGGCGGCGTCGGAGGACTGGCGTGGGAGCAGGGAGTACGTGTTGACCTGTTGGAGCGTGTCACCGGGCTTGAGAAGTTTGACGGGGCCGAGCATTTCCAGTTCGACGTAGGTCCTGGGGTCGGGGTTGGTATAGACCTCGGCGCTGCTGCCGTTGTCCGGATATTCGGCATTGGCGATGCGCGGTGAATCGATGAGCAACATCTGTGTCGAGCCCACCCACAGGAGCCGGGAGGAGTCGGTTCCGATCTTGGTCGACTTGCGCGGGTCGCGGGTGAGCGAGAGGAGGGCGCGATCGACCTTGAGATTGGCGGGAAGCTCGTTGCCTGACTGGGGATCGTAGCCGGTCTCAAACTTCGACCGTGTGGGGACAGGGCAGAAGACGCCGACGGGTTCGTCGAGTTGCGTGATGACCCAGATGCCTGCCTTGACCGGGGCGCCGTCCACCTTTTCGTAGGTCGTGGTGATCGTCATCACCGGGGCGTCGTGGGCGAGGGCGATGACGCGTTCGGTGCGGATCCCGTAGTAGGGATCGACGGGTGACGTGAGCACCACAGTGTCCCGTCGGATGGAGGCCTCGACGGGCATGGAATCGAAGGCCGGCGGTGGAGGCCAGCCGCGCTGCGTGTGTTGGCTCCAGTCGGATTGAGGCGAGGGCCAGGTCTTGTCGCCGCCGAAATTACCCCAGTCGGAGGACTTCGGGTCGGGATCCTTGCCGCGCAAGGCGGGGTCTTCCCAGAACGGACTCGATTGACCGACGAATCGAAACTGCATGACCCGGCCGACGGCGGGGACGGCGACGGCTTCCACCTTGCCATTGGAGATCGTGATGGATCGGTTCCAGCCGAAATAGGGGCCGATGCGGATCTGGATGGGCGCCGTCGAGGTTGGGACTATCGGGATCGCGCCGGTGGCCGGGGAGCGGAGGGTATTGGAGGGGCGCGTGAGTTGTTCAGCGCCGTGGCGTTGGGCCTGAGCGCCGAGCACTGCGGCGATCGCGAGACCGGGAACAAGCCGGAACATCGTTGATGCGAGGCGTGATGCGGTCGGGCGGGGGTTCATGGCGAAGATGGAAGCCGGGAATGGATGCGTTGGGCAAGCCGTGGGGAGGCGGCTTGCGTCACAGGCGCAGGACCCCATTCCTGCCGTGACTCACCGAGCCGCCGGCATTCCGCCCAGGACCACTAGCATTGGGGCCTGATCGCTGGACTTGCGCGATACAGCCCCTCGGCTGGGATGACTTCCGCCACCGCTGCCGGCACGAGGTGGCGGATGGCCCGGCCGGCTCCGACGCGGGATCGGATTTCCGAGGACGACAGGGACAAGGGGAAGCCGCGCAATTCGCGCAGGCGATACGGTGCGGGCAGGCTGGCAGGAGACGAGCCCGGGCGGGGGATCACGACAAATTCCGCGAGTTGCGCGAGTTGCTCGGCTTCGCGCCATCGTGGCAGCGAACCAACATGATCGGCGCCGATCAGCCAGAAGAGTTCCGCTCCCGGAAACCGCGCGACGTAATCGCGGACCGTATCGATGCTGTAGGAGATGCCGCCCCGGAGGGTCTCCTGTTCATCGACCTCGACGCGCTCCTGCCCGGCCAGGGCGAGTCGGAGCATGCGGATTCGGAGGGCTGCGGAGGCGGGCTTGAACTCCGGTTTGAAGGGCGACTGTGTGGCCGGGATGAAGAAGAGCCGGTCGAGCGACAATTCCTCGATGGCGGCCTGGGCCACGAGCAGGTGGCCGAGGTGGACCGGGTCGAATGTGCCGCCGTAGAGGCCAAGGCGCGCCATGGGCGTGAGGGGACGGGTCAGGCGGCGTCGGGTTTGCGGCGGACGACGACGCGGGTGGTTCGTGAGGGGCGGGTGTTCTGGGCTGCGCCGACGGCCGGGAGTTCACGAATCCCGGGATCGATCTTGGCGGACCGGGCTGCGATCGCCAGGAGCTCTGTTTGGCAGCGGTGGTTGCGGCTGCCGGTGGATGTCGGACGGAGGTAGGTGCCGTCGGGTTGGAGGCGGCGGGCGCGGGTGTCGTCGCGAAGGCAGGCTTCGAGGATTTCGCGCACGATGCGGTCGCGGATGAGGCCGTCTTCGATGGGGAACACGACCTCGATGCGACGGAAGAAATTGCGGGGCATCCAATCGGCGCTGCCAATGAACACGCGGGGGTTGGTGGCGTTCTCGAAGTAGAAGATCCGGCTGTGCTCAAGGAAGCGGTCGACGATGCTTCGGACGCGGATGTTCTCGCTGAGGCCGGGCACGCCGGGGCGGAGGCAGCAGATGCCGCGGACGATGAGGTCGATCTGGACTCCCTTTTGTGACGCCGCGTAGAGCGAGTTGATCACGTGCGGGTCGACCAGGGAGTTCATCTTGGCGATGATCCGGGCTGGCAGGGCACGGGCGGCGTTGGCGGCCTCGTCCTCGATCAGCTTCACGATGCGATCGTGGAGTTCGAAGGGGGCGACCATGAACTTGCGGGTCGGTCTGAACTGGCAATTGCCGGTGAGGATGTTGAAGAGCGCGGTGGCGTCCTCGCCGAAGTCAGGCCTGCAGGTGAACAGGCTGAGGTCGGTGTAGATCCTGGCGGTGGTGGCGTTGTAATTGCCGGTGCTCAGGTGGACGTAGCGGCGGATCCCGTCGGGTTCGGCGCGGACGATGAGCGCGATCTTGGCGTGGATCTTGAGCCCGAGGAGGCCGTAGATGACGTGGACACCGGCCTCCTCGAGTTTCTTGGCCCAGAGGATGTTGTTGTGTTCGTCGAAGCGGGCTTTGAGTTCGACGATCGCGGTGACCTGCTTGCCGTTGTGGGCGGCGTGGATGAGGGCGTTGATGATGCGGGGGTCGCCGCCTGTGCGATACAGGGTTTGTTTGATGGCGAGCACCTTTCCATCGCTGGCGGCGTGTTGCAGGAGATCGACGACGCTTGAGAACGATTCGTAGGGCTGATGGAACAGGATGTCGCGCTCGCGGATGGCGGCGAAGAGGTCGGTGCATCCTCTGAGGAGCGGCGTGATGGGGGCGACGTACGGGACGTCGCGCAGGTCGGGCCTGTGCACCTCGTCGATGATGCTCATGATGCGGCCCGGGTGCATGGGCCCGTTGATGCGATAGATGTCGTCGGGCGAAAGCTTGAGCCGATCAGCGAGCAGGGCGCAGATGTCCTCGGGACAATCGTGACTGATCTCGAGGCGGACCGCCTCGCCCTTCAGGCGGTTGTGAAGTTCCTGCTCGATGGCCACGAGCAGGCTCTCGGCGTCCTCGGTGTCGATGTAGAATTCGCCGTTGCGGGTGATCCGCATGTTCCACTGGCCAAGGATTTTCTGCCCGACGAACATGCGTTCGAGGAAATGGCCGATGATCCGGCCGAGGAAGATGTAGTCGTGCCGCCCCTCGGTGCTCGGCAACCGGACGAGGCGTGGAAGGTTCGACGGCACCTGGACGAGGCCGAGCTGGCCATCGGATTTTTCCGTGCCCGGTACGCCGATGCGGACCACCACATTCAGCATCTTGTTCGCGAGAAGCGGGAAGGGGTGGGATTTGTCGATGAAGATCGGGGTGGTGACCGGGTGGACTTGTTCGTTGTAGAAGTTTGTGAGCCATTCGAGCGCGGAGGCATCGAGGTCCTCCACGCGCAGGAATCGGATCCCGTTCCTGGCGAGCTCTGGAACAAGGAGGTCGCGCCAACCCCGGTAGAGGTCGTCAACGAGCTGGTGCATCCGGGTGCGGACGGCGTGAAGCACCTCCGGCGGGGTCAACCCGTCCGGGGTGATTTCGACGACCCCGCCCTCGACCTGCTGGCGTAATCCGGCCACGCGGACCTCGAAGAATTCGTCGAGGTTCGAGCTGGTGATGCAGAAGAATTTCACCCGCTCGAGGAGTGGGTTCGCGGGGTCGAGGACTTCCTCGAGGACGCGTTGGTTGAAGGCCAGCCACGACAGCTCCCGGTTCAACAGCTGGCTGGGCATCGGGTGCGGTTTTGAGGTCGGGGCGATGGCTGGGCTACTCATGCCGGTCGCAGGGTAGGCTTCGTGACGGGGCGAGGGGAGGCTGGAGTTTGGAAGAAGGATGGGGCGCGCTCCGTGGAGACCGCCGAAAAGGCGACCTGCCGACGCCCTCCATGGATCACCGCCCGCGTGGCGGGGAGGTCATCAATTCCTCGAGAATCCTGGCGACCTCAGCCGGTGGCTTCCGCGCCACGAGATAGCGGTGGCGCCCCTGCGGCGTCCGGATCCAGTCGTTGTAGCCGTGCGGAACGCGGTTGTGCATCAGGCAGAATCCCGGATCGGAGAGCGTCCATAACTCGCCCGCTCCCCGAACGGCGAACAGCGTGGCCGTGAGGTCCCAGCTCTCGCGCGTGTTCAGCCCGGTGTAGTGGAAGTAGGCGAGGCGGACCGGGTTCGACTCCGGCAGGTTGCGGAGGGTCGACCCCGTCTTGATCTCCGCCCCGATTTCGAACCCGCTGAAGATTACAGGTGTGGGCCAATCGTGGATGGCGCGGATCGAGGCGGCGGTGTCGTACATGACGTTGTACTCGCCCCCGCCGTCGTCGAAGCGGCCCTGGGGGAATTTGCCGCCCATGCAGACCCATTGGTGGACCTTCCGCTTCACGAGCTCCTCGCCGTTGAGCGGGCTGAGGTCGTCCCTTGAAGAGTCGAGGAGGTCGGCGAGGTTGTTGAGGAAGCCGACGCTGACCACGGTGACCGAGTTGTCGGGTTGGGCCGCGAGAATTCGCCGGTAGAGGGAGACTGCGTCCGGCGCATCACTGCTGCGCTGGAGTTTGTGTGGGAAAGCGGCGGCGATCTTGTCCGCGTATTTGCTCGGGGTTCCGCCCGGGTTTGGAGCGGGATAGCCATTCTTCAATCCGCGCTGGTAGCCGATGGGGATGTTCGGTCGGCCGTACCAGGTATTGATGGCGTCTGCGCAGGGGCCGATGGATTCGTTCCGGGCGCAGACCATGACCGCGAGAAGCTCGGTCTCGCCGCGGTCGCTCAGCGCGTGCAGGACCGCCAGCGCGCCCACGTCATCGACGTCCTCGGCCATGTCGGTGTCGAAGATGACCCGGACGGGCTCAGCGGCGTGGAGGTGGAGGACGATCGCGGGCACCAGTGCGGCGAAGGCAAGGAGGAGTCGGAGTGTTTTCACGGAGAATAGGAGGTCCGGGTTGCACGAGGCCGTCGCGGGCGCCCACCGCCACGCCCGCGGCCGACGCGCTCCGACATCACTGCATGGTCGCGGCGGAGGGAGGGGCTTGGTGGAGCCCGTCCCTCCGACAGGCGGAGAGCTACTTGAGTTCGTGGTCGGAGACCTTCACGCCTTTCTTGTAGCCATTGAACCCGAAGTAGGACGGGTTGAATTCGTCGATGGGCGTGACGTCGGCCTTGTCGGGGACGGGGAGCCCGGTGAGGTCGAACGTGGCGTTGACCAGGAGTCGGCGGAGATCTTCACACTTCATGTCGATGGCGGCGCCGATTGTGGTGCAGAACATGCGGGCGGTCTTGCCGGAGGGGGCCTTGTAATCGCGAATCCAGGCGAGGGGCATGACGGCCTTGTTCACGTTGGGCGCGTCGTCAGGCTTCATGGCCTTCAACGTCTGGCCCCAGAGGAGGACATTGGCGTCTGTGGGGAAGTCGGGGTTGACGCCGTAGACATCGGTGGGTCCCCAGACGTCGTGGACGGACTTGAGGATGGGATGTTTCTGGTTCTTGCCATCGACCAGACCGCGGGACGATTCCTTGCCGTGATCGCCGTGGTGGTAGGTCCAGGATTCGCCGACCGTCATGCCGCCGAAGCCGCCGCCCTTGGCGGTCCAGCTGTAGTTCGCGTAGGGGCTCTGCTTGTTCTTGGTGTAATTGAAGGAGTGCGTCGCGGTGCGGATGACGATCATCGGCTTTCCGGCGTCCAGGTAGTCGACGAAGTGCTTCATTCCCTCGTCGGAGAGTTCGCGGAAGCGGAACCCGTTGAAGACGAGGTCGGCGCTGTCGAGGAGCTGAAGCCCCGGGAGGTTCGAGGAATTGTTGGGATC
>CAIMTB010000405.1 GCA_903844265.1 uncultured Verrucomicrobiota bacterium | reverse complement strand
CGTCAGTTCGAAGCTTCGCGCCTCTGCTTCGAACAACAAGGACGGCCCCTGGGACGTCAACGGCAAGGATTTCAAGATCTCCATCAACGGCAGCGCGCCGCAGGTGATCACCATCAAGGGGGCGGCCGCATTGGTGACGCCGGCCGAGGTCGTTTCTTCCCTGAACGCCGTGATCACGAATCTCAACGGTGGGGCGAAGGCCTCCGTGTCGGGTGTCAGGGTCGCGATCAGGACGCTGACCCAGGGCGATGCAGCCAGGATCGAGATCTACAATGGCCCGGTCACGGACGCCATGATCTGGAAGAGGCCCCCGGGCACGGTGATGGAACCGGATATCACGATCGCGGCCGCCAGCACGGCGGGCAACGATCTGCGTGCGCTTGCCGATCCGTTGAACTTCGCCGACCCCCTGGTGGTCCGCACGGCGGCGAACATCACGTATGCGTTGGATGACGTCGCGGGGTTGAGTCCCGGGACCTACAACATCTACGCCTACTATCTGCCGACCGCCGGCAAGATCGTCGGGCTCGATGCCAAGGTCGGCCTTGGGCATCTCTCGTTCCAGGTGGGAACCGCAACATCTGAGAAGAAGGTGGCCACTCGCTGCACGGATTGCCATGGCGACACCATCTTCCACTTCTCGTCCGGGCCGATCCATCCGGCGCCGTTCGACACCGATTACTGCACGGCGTGCCATGACTACGGGCACACGGCCTCTGGCGACCTGTTCAAGAACCAGGGTGGCACCTCGCTGAATGGTTGGAGCGGGTTTGGCGCCATGCCGATTGCACGGCGTGTCCACGGTGTTCACCGCGCGCACTACCTTGAGCACTCGGAAGAGATCTATGCCAACGCGACGAAGGATACGTTCGGCGAGATCATCTTCCCGCAGGACATCCGGAACTGCACCAAGTGTCACGCAGAGACCGACAACTGGAAGAAGCAGCCGTCGCGCATCGCCTGCCTGGCGTGCCACGACAGCGACGAGGCGAAGGCCCACGGGAAGCTCATGACCTTCATGCCGAACCCGGGCGATCCCTACGGCTCGACCTCGGTCGAAACCTGCACTCTGTGCCACGGTGCAGGTGCGGAATTCTCACCGGACAAGGTGCACCGGATCTCGAATCCGTACGTGCCGCCCTATCCGCGCGAGGTCGAGGCGAGATAGCCGGAAATAGAAGCTGTTCCACGAGCGCACGTCCTTCCTTGCGAGGGGCGTGCGCTTTTTCGTGGAGTCAGATCCCTGTCATCCACGGGGAACTCAGGGCCCGGCGGGGATGGCGCCCGGGTGGGTGGGCATCCCCGGGAGAGGGAAGGGACGATGCGGGCGTCACCGCTCTCCGGGCGGATCGTTGGCATCGAGCTTGAGGTAGATGCCCTTGAGGTAATGCGCCTCGAGAAACGTGGCCGGATGATCGGCGGGGTGATGCGTCGTCCGCAACTCCTCGAAGGCCCGGCCGGCTCGCCGGACACCGTCGCGTGCACATTGGAAAAAATCGCCGGCGCTGACATGCGCGGAGCAGGACGACGCGAACAGGACGCCGCCGCGCCGGAGTCTGGCGGCCCCGAGTTGGGCGAGCCGGGCATACGCGGCCAGCGCACCGGCTCGTTCCACCTCGCGCCGTGCCAGGGACGGTGGGTCGAGGATGACCACGTCGAACAGCTGCCCTCCCGGGGCGGCGAGCCAGTCGAAGGTGTCGGCCTGCACGGTTTCATGTCGTGCGGCTGCGACGGCCGGGTGGTCGCGATTCAGCGCGAAATTGCGTCGTGCGCCTTCGAGGGCATGGGGACTGATGTCGAGGTCGGTGACGGACCGTGCTCCGTTGCGGGCGGCGTGCAGGGAAAAGCCCCCGGAGAAACTGAAGCAGTTCAGCACGTCGGCACCGGGGGCCATCGACCCCACGATTCGCCGGTTGTCGCGTTGGTCGAGGAAGAACCCTGTCTTCTGCCCCCGGACGACCTCGGCTTCAAAACGAAGGCTGTCCTCGAGGAAGACCACGGCTTCGTTCACCGCGGGGCCCTGGAGGATTTCGCCGTCGGACCTGCCGAAGTCGGCGCGGGCCTGTCCAGCGATGTTGCGGCTGAGGCGGAGGATGATGGATTTCGACTGCAGTCTGTTCTGGAAGATCGGGACCAGTTCAGCGAGGCGGGGGAGCCAGGCGGCGGTGTAGAGTTTGAGGACGAAGGTGTCGCCGTAGCGGTCCAGGACGAGGCCGGGCCAGCGGTCGTTTTCGCCGTGGATACAGCGCCAGCCGGTGGTGTGCGCGTCAAAGAGTCCTTCGCGACGGGCGAGGGCTGCGTCGAGGTGGGCCCGCCACCAATCGGCGTCGATGGTCACCGGGGGACCGGAGTGGAGAATGCGGACACGCAGCGGGGACGCTGGGTCGAAGAGGCCGAGGGCGAGGAAGCGGTTGCGTTTGTCGTAGAGGACGGCGAGGTCGCCGGTGATGCCGGGGCGGTTCTGGCTGGCGATGCGATCGGCATAGACCCATGGGTGGCCGTGTCGGACGGCGTGTTCCGCTGCGGGGGAGGCATGGAGACGCAGTCGCGGCGGGGCGCTCATGGTCGCGGCTTGGGGGCGGGCGGGGACGGCTGGGAGGGCTGGGGAGAGGGGTGTGATTTGGGTTCGGGCATGGAGGCGTCGATGGCCTTCCGCCACGCCGCGAGCTTGCTTTGGAGTTCGTGGGCCTTGTCGGGGAGGCTTCGGACGAGGTTGTTCTTTTCGCTGACATCCTCGACGAGGTTGTAGAGCTCGAGGCGACCGTCTTCGAGGAACTCGAGGAGCTTGAAGTTTCCGGCGCGGATCACCCCGACGGGAGTGGTACGCCAGCCGGGACGTCCGTAGGCCTCCAGGTATCCTGGGAAATGCCAGAAGAGGGCATCACGGCCGAGGGTTGCGGTGGAGTCGCGGAGGACGGGGACGAGGCTGATGCCGTCGAGTGTCGGGCTGGAGGGTGGGCGGACGGCGGCGATTTCGCAGAGGGTGGGGAGCAGGTCGACGTGGATGGCGGGTTGGGCGGTGCGGGAGCCGGGTTGGGTGACGCCGGGCCAGCGCACCAGGAAGGGCACGCGGATGCCGCCTTCGTAGAGCATTCCCTGGCCGCCACGGAGCGGGGCGTTGTCGGTGACGCCGATGCGTCGTCCGCTGTTGTCGGTCTCCGGGTAACCGCCGACGCCGCCATTGTCGGAGGCGAAGATCACGACGGTCTGGCCCGTGAGTTGGAGTTCCTGGATGCGGGCGAGGATGCGGCCGACGCTTTCGTCGAGGCTGGCGATCAGTGCGGCATAGGCGGCGTCGCGGTGGCCGGCGGCGGGGGCTTTCTTTTCGAAGCGCGCCACCAGGGCTGGCTTGGCATCGAGGGGGGCGCGGACGGCGAGGTAGGACAGGTACAGGAAGAACGGGTGATCCTTGTGTCTTCCGACGAAGTCCACGGCGCGGTCGGTGAGGAAGTCGGTGAGGTAGGTCCCGGCGGGGACCTCGGCTGCGGGCGTTACCTGGAAGCCGACGTACTTGTCGGAAGTGAGGACGGTTTCGTCGAACCCGAAGCGGGCGGGGTGCGCGTCGGGTTCGGTGCCGAGTTGCCATTGGCCGACGATGCCGGTGGCATAGCCGGCAGCCTTGAGGACGGAGGCGAGGGTGGGGGAGCCGGGCCGCAGGCTGGTGCGGCATTTGGGCGGGATCATGCGCCGCGCCGACTCGTCACCTGGGGCGAGGGTTTCGACGGCGTACACGCCGGTGCGTGGGGCGTAATTTCCGGTGAGCAGGGAGGCGCGGGTTGGCGGGCCGCTTTGGGAGACGTAGAAGCTCGTGAACCGCATGCCGGAGGCGGCGAGGGCGTCGAGGTTCGGCGTCTCATAGAATCGCGATCCGGCGAATGCGGCATCGGTCCAGCCGAGGTCATCGGCGAGCACGAGGATGATGTTGGGTGGCCGGGGGGCGGCGGGCTGTGCCTGGGTTGACCAGGCGACGAGGCACGCGAGGACGACCAGGACGTGGTTCACAGGGTGCAAGGTTCGCCAGAAAACTCCGGGTGAGCCAGCGCTTTCTTGGGACCATGGTTGCCTCGGGGCCTGGGTTTCCGCTATTTCTGCGTGGATGTCCTCGGTGGCCGAACAACTCCGGCAGGCGCGTGAAGCTCAGGGGCTCTCCCTGCGCAACATGGCGGACGCCACAAAAATCCGCACCGACCACCTCGACGCGCTCGAGAGGGCCGACTACGAACCCTTCCCCGCGCCCGTGTACATCCGCGGCTCGGTGCGCACCTACGCGGGTTTCCTCAAGTTGGACGTGCCCGCGGTGTTGGCGGCGCTCGATGCCGAGCTCGCGCAATCCCCGAACCTGAGCGGCCCCCCAAGCCTCACCGGCGAGCGTCGCGGCCCGCTCGACTGGGTCACGTACCAGTTGTCATTGGTGAATTGGAGGCTGACCGGCCTTGCGGTGTTGATCCTTGCCGTTGTCGGCGGTGGCTTGATCGGCTGGCAGTTCTGGAATCGCCGGATGCAGGAGGACCCTCTGGGTCATCTGGGCCCGGGAATGTACCGGCCAACCGCCGCGGCAGGGGCCGACGTATTGCCGATTCCGACGAATGCAGTCCTGGCTCCGAGCGGTGGCAACGTGCCTGCGCCGAGGCGCTGACAGCCCTGGAGGGTGGACCTCCGTCGCGCCGCGAGAAGGCCCGGGCCTGTGTCGATCGCCGGGATCAGGCAACCCCGGAGGGTCGCCCGCCAGTCATCGCGCCAGGTGGGGCGCGAGAAAATAGAGACCTGATCGGAGCTTCAGCGTCGGCAGGCCGAGATCGATCTTCACCTTGGTCTCCTCGCTCTTGCCGAGCAGGTGGAACAGCGAACCAAAGCTGGCAGGACGCTGGTACTGAACGAGTTTCGCCTGCTCGATCCCGGCGATCTTCTCCGCGCGCTCGACGGCGTCGTCGAAATCGCCGAGTTCATCGACAAATCCAAGCTTCCACGCGTCCTTGCCGGAGACCAGCCGTCCGTCTGCGTAATCCTGCCAGTTCTTGGCGAGGGGCCGTCCGTGGTCCGTATCCTCGCCGGCATTGTCCTCGTTCCGGGACTGGGCGAGGGCGCGGCCTTCCTCGACGACGCTCTTGAAGCGTTCGAAGGTCTCGTTGACGAGGTCCTGGACGATGCGCCGCTCCTCGGTGGTGATTTCGTCATCGCGCTTGTCCGGACTCAGCATGTCCTTCAGTTGACCGCTCTTGAAGACCTGGGGGCGGATGCCGACCTTGTCCATCAGGCCACGCCAGTTGTAGCTGTGCATGATGACGCCGATGCTGCCGGTGATCGTGAGCTCATTGGCCACGATCCAGCGGCAGGGCGCGGCGACGTAATACCCGCCTGAGGCGGCGACAGCTCCCATCGAAGCGATCACGGGCTTGTCGTGGCTCTCCTGGAAATCCGCGATGAGTTTGTAGATCTCATCGGACGCGAGGACTTCTCCGCCCGGGGAATCGATCTTGAGGATGACCGCCTTCACGTGGCTGTCCTTGCCCGCCCGTGAAAGCTGGGCTTCGATGAAGTCCACGAGGGTGGAACCTTCGTATTCGATCGGTTCACCCGAAATCACGCCCTGCAGATCGATGATCGCGATCTTGTCCCGCGAGGGTGACGGGTCGATGACGATCTCGCGCAGGTTGTCGTGGCGACCGCCATTGCCGCTGGCTGCGAAATTTCCGGCGCCGGCGCCGTCAAAGTTTCCGGCCACCCACACCAGGCCCACCACGCCGAGCAGGCCGATCGCACCCACGATGAGCAGAGCCCAGAGCCAGCCCCGACCGGATCTCCTGGAGGAATGACCCGGAGCCCCTGCGGTCGGTCCGTCGACGAATGCGCGCACGGGGCGATAGGGCTCGGCGCGATACGGCTCGGGCGAACGCGACTCCAGCGGCGGCGGGCTTTGGATGCCGGAGGGGGAATTGGGTGCGGGCGAGCTCGGCTGCGGTTGGGCGGATGCCCTGCCGCCGTCGGGAGCGCTGCCCTGGACCGGCGGGATTTCCGGGACCTGGGGGTTTGACGGCGTGGGGCTATCGCCTGGCGGCGTGACATCCATGGGGTCGAACCTACGGAACACATGGCGTGCCCGCAAGGGGAGGGCTGGGGTGGATGTCCGGGTCAGTGCTGGGGTATGGCGGCGATGATGCGGCGGACGATTTCGTCGGTGGTGACGCCATCGCTCTGGGCGGCGAAATTGGCGCCGAGTCGGTGGCGCATGACGGCGGGTGCGACGGCGGCGACGTCGGCGCAGCTCACGCAGCTTTCACCACGGAGCAGGGCGCGGGCGCGGGCCGCGACGACGAGGCCCAGGCTGGCCCGGGGACCGGCGCCCCAGTTCAGCCATTTCTTGCAGAAATCGAGGGCTTCGGGGGCCTTGGGGCGGGTGACGCGGACCAGTTTTTCAGCGTATTGGTAGACGTGATCGGCGATCGGGATGCGCTTCACCGCGTTCTGGAGTTCGACGATCTCCTCGGCGGTGAGGACGGCTTCCGGGGCGGCACCGCCCGGGCTGGTGCCGCGTTTCATGATCTCGATCTCCTCGCTCGAACTCGGGTAGTCCACGGTGATCATGAACAGGAACCGGTCGAGCTGGGCCTCGGGCAGAGGGTAGGTGCCCTCCTGCTCGAGTGGGTTCTGGGTGGCGAGGACGAAGAACGGATCGGGCAGAAGATAGTCGGTGCCGCCCGCGGTGACCTTGCGTTCCTGCATGGCCTCAAGCATTGCGGCCTGGGTCTTCGGCGGTGTCCGGTTGATTTCGTCGGCGAGGATGACGTTCGCGAAGATGGGGCCGTGGAGGAATTTGAACCTGCGTTCAGGAGAGCCCGGCTCCTGGAAGATGACCTCGGTACCCGTGATGTCCGTGGGCATGAGGTCGGGGGTGAATTGGATGCGCTTGAAGCTCAGGTGAAGCGTGCGGGCGAGGCTCGAGACCAGCAGGGTCTTCGCGAGGCCGGGAACGCCCACCAGGACGGCGTGGCTGCGGGTGAAGATCGCGATCAGGATCTGCTCGATCACGTCGTGCTGCCCGACGATCACCTTCCCCAGCTCGCGCTCCAGGGCCGCCCGCGCGTGGCGGAGGCGGGAAAGCGAGGCGAGTGGATCGGACGGGGGCAGGGAATCGTTGGGGCTTGGACTTGCGTTGGTCATGTCGCCGTGGGCTTGAGCGCGGTACAAGCGAGGCTTTTCCGGAGCCGAGCCGAATGCAACCCGGAGTTTGGCTTTTGACGGAACTCATTGGCGCAGGCGATGTCGCAGGGCAGTCTCCCCCACGGCAACCGTTCGTGGATCGTCCCGTGCCAATCAATAGAGGTTCCTATGTGGCTTCGATCATTGCTCGCCCAGAGGTTTCTGGTGCTCCTCGTCCCCGTCGTCACCGCCAGCCTGCTGCCCCCGGCCCGCGCGGTGAATGTCGCCGAGTATTTCCCCGTGAACCCCGGCGCCCAGTGGGAATACACGCTGCCGGGTGGAACCCAGACAAGGCGCGTCGACGCCGCCACCCTCACGCTTCATGGCAGCGCCGCGTCCGGTTTCCGGATCACGTCCGGAGCCCAGTTCCAGGGGCGCCAGTGGTGGAGTGCCTCCGCCGGACTGCAATTGCATCGCGTCGATGAAGACGAGACGGCGGCGCCGAAGGGCCTCCGGTTCAAGCAGGCCCTGGGCTACCTTCCCGCGGATGTCTCGGTCGGCACGGCCATGGACTCGATCGTCGGATTCGCCCAGGTGGCGTCCGGTGCGCCTGATCCGGCGGTTTATCCGGGCGAAGTGGAGGTCGGGACCCAGGTTGAAGCCGCTGAGACGCTGACAACGGCGGCAGGGAAGTTCGACTGCCTTCGCGTCGGGATCTTCGAGCTTTGGATGGTGAACGGCACGGTCACCTACTCGGGCAGCAGCACGATGTGGATCGCGAAAGGCGTCGGCATGGTGCGGCTTTCCGATGATACCGGCACCCTGGAGCTGAAGGCCTTCAGCGGCTCCTCGCAGCCCGCCCTGCCGGCCATCACCTCCTCGCCCCAGGGCGCCTCGGTGACCGTGGGCGCCCGGGTGAGCCTGTCCGTCACGGCGACGGGTACGACGCCGCTTGCCTACCAGTGGCGGAAGGACGGCGTGAACGTCGCCGGGGCCACGCAGCCTACGTTTGTAATCCAGGCGGTGGCTTTGTCCGACGCGGGCTCGTACACGGTCGATGTCTCGAACGTGGCCGGACACGTGGCGAGCGCCGCGGCCGTGGTCCAGGTCACCCCAGGTGGAGGTGGGGCGGATCGTCCATCGATCACCGGTTGCCGGCGGCTTGCGGGTGGGGATCTCGAATTGACGTTCACGGCGCCGGCGGGGCGGGCGTGGACGTTCGAATCCTCGGATGATTTGGCGAACTGGTCGCTGGTGGCGGGCGTGAAAGCGGATGGGCCCGGGGTGCGGGCCATGGGTTTGGGAGGTGGGGCGGCGCGGAAGTTCTTCCGGATTCGCGAGGCCGCGGTTGCGCCAGGGAAGCTGACGCTTCCGGTGCCGGGCCAGGTCTATCCCGAGGGAACGACGCTCGGGGGCGACCTTTTCGGGCTTGAATTCACCGTTCCACCCAGGTGGAAGGGCGGTCTGAGGGTCAATTCCAGCTGGCTCCTGTTCGGGTCGGACACGGAACCGGGATTGATCCTGGCGATCCTGGGATTTGGCGGGGATCGTGCGTCATTGCTTGCGGATCCGAGTCTCAACACGGGTTTCGACACCGACATCGGGGGCGGGAACAAGCTGCATTTCAGGGCCGTGCGTCCTGTTGCCGTGGTGGCTGACAACCGGTTGTCGGCGGGTTTCCAGGCGGTGGGCGCGGATGGTCAGACCTATGGGTTGAATGCTGAGATCGTGCTGCATCCCAGCGGCGGCATGATCGGTTTCCTGGGACTGACCCTGGCTTCAGGCATGGACGCGTTGCAGGCGCGCGTCGACGGTTTGGTGAAATCCGTGAAGACGACCGTGCGGCCCACGATTCCGGAGTACGTCACCGCGCTGCAGGGGCGGTCCTTCAAGTGGGAGAGCGGCGGGAATGAGTGGTACCGCGGGGATTGGCAGAGCTCGCTGTCCTCGACCAGCTGGGGCGAGAGCTATGCCTTTTTCTGCGCGGACGGCTCCTTCGAGTTGAACCGGGAGTCGACGAGTTACATCAGTTCGCGCAACAGCTCGGGCTGGAGCAGCACCTACATGGACCTGAGCTATTCGAGCACCACCCGCGAGTACGGCCAGTACACCATCGTGCGGAACCCGCAGTACGGCGACCTGATGCTCATCTCCACGCTGTCGGGTTACACGGCGGCACCCGTGAGATTCAATGCGGACGGCAGCGTGCTGATTGGTTCCAACCGGCTGACGCCCTACCAGATCATCAACTGCCACTAGCCGACCGTGGCCGTCGCGGCCCGGACCTGAATGTCGGGCGCCGGGTCGAGCTCTGCGGGCCATTCAGGTTTGAGCCTGCCTGTTCCTGCGGGCGCGAGGCTCGTGGTGGCGGCGGTGGGCCTTCGTGGATTGCGGTCGGGCGCGCGGTTTCGAGGTTCGTGCTTTCGGCTGGCACGGGCTGGATCGGCTCGGCGTTGAGGGGCTTGCCGAATCCGTATTCCGCGAGAAAACGATGCTCAGGCGCGAAGATCCGGACAGGCCGTCGCGTGAATGGGTCCTGGTAACTCAGCTCGACCGAGCGCAACGCCAGTTGCACGCGGGCTGGACCGCCGTAGATGTCGTCGCCGAGCACCGGACAGCCCGACTCGGCGAGGTGCACCCGGATCTGATGGGTGCGACCGGTGACGGGCAGTGCTTCCACCAGGGTGAGATCGTTGCGGGTCTCGAGGATTCGGAACGAGGTCTCGGAGGCTTTGCCGAGGGTTGGGTCGACGCGCATGCGGCCGACGCGGATGGGGTCCTTGTCGAGTTTCAACTCGCAGGTCCATTCCTTCTGGCGCGGCACCCCGCGGACGATGGCGAGGTAGCGCTTGTGCATCTGCCGGGTTTCGAAGAGGGCGCCCAGGCTGTTGGTGGCGCCGATGCTTTTTGCGAAGAGCAAGACCCCGGTCGTCTCGGCATCGAGCCGGTGGACGTAGCGGAGGAATTTCAGCTGGCGTGACTTGGCCCAGAAGGCGCCCTCGCCAATCGACGACTGGATCGCGGCCTGGAGATTGCGATCGGTGCGTTGCCATGTGAAAGGCACGAGCATCCAGCCGCGCGGCTTGTCGATGGCCATCACCGAGCGGTCTTCGTAGATGATCGGCATCCGTTCCGCGTCGGGTCCCTGTCCGAGTTCGATGTAAGGCGGCTTGGCCACGCCCCAGAAGACCCGGTTCGTCGCGGAATGCAATGGCGCAGGCCGGGGTCGTATCGAATGCGGTGCAACTGCCGGACACTGAAGGCTCGACTCCCGCCGCGCCGCACGTTTCCCTGCCGCGTGCCCGACGATCCAGTTCCCCTGATTCGCCGAATCGACCTGATCTCCCTGCGCCCCGACGCCAGCCGGGCCGAGGTCGAACACCTCTGCATCGAGGCTCGTGAGCAGGGGTGCCTCGCGATCTGTGTCCCCGGATCGCGCGTCAGCGTCGCCGCCGCGTTGCTCGAAGAAAGCCGGGTGAAGGTGTCGGCATTGATCGGATTCCCGTTCGGGAACTGTGACGCCGACGTGAAACGCTACGAAATCGAGGCCGCCATCGATGCCGGAGCCCAGGAATTCGACGCGGTCCTGAACCTCGGCTGGATCCGGGACGGCAGCGATCGTTCCATACTTCGTGAACTGCGGGACCTGCGCGAGGCCGCCGAGGAGCGGCCGGTGAAGGCCGTGCTTGAATTCGGGCTCCTGACGTCCGACGAAATCCGCCGCGCCACCGCGCTCATCCTTGAGGCCGAACTCCAGTTCGTCGTGACCGCCACCGGTTGCGCGGCCCGACCGACGACGCCAGCCGATGTGGCTCTCCTGCGCGAAACCGCCGGGCCTGACCTCGGAATCAAGGCGGTCGGGTCCATCCATTCTCCGGCCGACGCACGCTTGCTCGTCGAGGCGGGAGCCAACCGGGTCGGTGTCTTCCAGTTGGCGCCGTTCGCGGAGGCGTGAGGTCCCCGAAGGATGGCAAGCCACCGCACTCCCTGTTTGCGGGATGTCCCGGTGCCGGTCAGGGTTCGTCCGTGGGCTTTCGTGACAAACTCATCGACTTCGCAGGGCTGACGTCCTGGCGACAGCAGCAACGAGAACTCGGCCGCAGGGTCGTCGTCACCAATGGTTGCTTTGATCTCCTTCACGTCGGCCACGCCACTTATCTCGAGGCAGCCCGGGCGGAAGGCGGGTGCCTTCTCGTCGGCGTGAACAGCGACGCGTCGGTCCGCGCGCTGAAGGGTCCGTCCCGGCCCATCCATTCCGAACTTGATCGTGCCATGCTGGTCGCCGCGCTGGGCTGCGTGGATGCCGTCTGCGTTTTCGGAGAGGTCAGCGCCCAGCGGTTCCTGGGGGTCGCGCAGCCCGATGTCTGGGCGAAGGGCGCGGACTATACGTTGGAGACCCTGAACCAGGATGAGCGGCGGATCGTGGAAATCGCTGGCGGTCGTATCGCCTTCCTCGAGCTCGTCGCCGGTCGCTCGACGACGAACACCCTGAAGAAAATGGGCGCGACGTCCTGAGGAGCCGTCGGAGCTGGATCGCGCTGCAGGAAGGCTTGCGGCCGTAGCCTGCAGCCCGGGAACGCCGCCGAAAGCGCGACGCGGGCGGAAGAAAGAGGGAGATGGTCGGGGCGGTGAGATTCGAACTCACGACCTCTTGTACCCGAAACAAGCGCGCTACCAGGCTACGCTACGCCCCGAACCGCCGTCACCATGGGCTTGGCTCCCCCCGGAAGGCAACGGGTTTTTTCCAGAACCCCTCGAATCCGCGAATCGAGCGCATCCACAGACTGACGGCAGGGCGCGCACTCCGCTGCGCGCCGTCCTTTCCGCACGCACCCAGGCACGAAATATAAGACCTGTCCCTCCATGGGGTGCCTCTCGTGCCACCCCTTGCGTGGTGCGGTCGCGGGCTTGGGTTATTGGCCTGGGGCTTGCGGCGGGCGAACCCGGTCCGGGGTCGTGCCCACCTTGCTGGATTCGCGATCGGTGAGGAGGGACATCAGGTCTTCGACGGCCTGGTAGACCTTCAGGTCCGCTTTGTTGCCGTCCTCCGACATGACCATCTGGATGGAGGAACCGAGATTGATGAGGGCGTTTTTCTGCTCCGGTGAGATTTTGTCTGCGCCGGCTTTGGCGGTGGCGACCAACGCCGTTGCGCCTTCGAAGAGCTTGCCTGCCTTGAGGGCTTTGACGGATTCCTCTGCGGGGCCCTTGATGGCGGGGTCGGCGGTGGCGAAGGCCGACGAAAATTCCGTGGTGTCCAGCTTGGACTTGGCTGTGCCCCCGCAGCCGGCGAGGAGCAGGGCCAGAGTGGTGACGAAGACGGCGGTCAGGGAGTGCAGTGCGGATTTCATGGGGATGAGGGGGTGCGTGTCGCATCGAAAAATGCGATGGGAGGAGGTGTGGTTAAAGCTAAAATCCTGCAAAAACCCCTTGCGGGTGCTGGCGGGGGCACTAGCGTGCGCGTCCCGCACTTTCGGGTGCTGATCCGTTGCGGGTCGTCTGCAGTCGAGCAGGGTAGGGGTTGGTAGCTCGGTAGGGGTTGGTAGCTCAGTCGGTAGAGCAGCGGCCTTTTAAGCCGTTGGTCGTGGGTTCGAGTCCCACCCAACCCACCACTTCAAAACCCCACAAAACCCGCGTAAACAAAGGGTGAAACGAGGGTCAGCGTTTGGCCTGACGTTTGCACCCGTTTCGTCGTGATTTGCCCGAAATGGACACCATCCGGGCAAATCCGGACAAATCGCAAACCCTTGGAAACGGAGTCGGTTTGCCCGGGCGGGACCGGGGGCCGCTCGGCTCGCACGGGGCGAGGTCGCCAGGACCCGGCCGCCGGACCTCGGTGGCAAGGCTCGTCCTGGCGCCGGCGGTCGAGCGTCCACCCGGCCGCACCGGGACGCCGCACGGGCTCGAGGCAGCGCCACCCCGGGGACCTCGGGCAGCACCAGGACCTTGGAATCCAGGCGCGAGGGTCGAGCCCGTCGTCACCACGGCCGCGCCGCCTCGGACCATGGGACCGGGAAGCCCGATGGAGGTCGTCCGGGGGGGGGGGGGCAGCGTGGCGCGAGTCCTTAGCGGGACAGCGAGGGGCCCCGCGTCAGGCTAAGCTGTTGCACTGAGACCGAGTTCCTTCTCCACCCAAGGACTGGATCGACCGCCGGACATTCAGGCTCATAACCTGAAGGTCATAGGTTCAAATCCTATCCCCGCAACCAATTTCCGTTGCACCGCAACGACTTAAGCCGCTGGCCTCCAGCGGCTTTCTTCTTTTTCTGGCACGCTTCCTGATTTTCCCTGGTTTTTGGGCGCACTGGGGCGCACAGGGGTGCACTCGGGCGCGTTTCCAAATTTTTGCCAAATAATTTGGCCCGGAGTCCCGCCAATCGATCTGCGCCTCCGGCCAAAGCCTGAACTCTACGGGTCGCGCCTACCGCAGTATGCGCACGAACAGATCATCCCACTTTTCGGCCATCGTCACTGGAGACCACCCTTCAACGAATTGCCGGCCCCTCCTCCCTAGCTCTGCGCGCAGCTCGCCAAATCGGTATAGCCGACGAACTGATGCTACCGCCTCTTCAACCGAACTCACCAAACGCAGCACGCCGTTCTCAGCATCCGGCTGCAACACTCCCCCGATCGGCAAACCTGCGCCCGCCATCCTAATGTACTCAGCGTGACTTGAGTAGTTGGAGTACACGATTGGTAGCCCTGATGCCATCGCCTCCCAAGGCGGCAGTCCAAAACCTTCACCCCCAGACGGGAAGACGAACGCGTCCCACATATTGTAAAGACGGGGCATGTCTTCGGGCGCCAAGTGCATATCGACGGAACATCCAGGCGTATAGAGAAGGTCTTCCCCGTCGCGAACTCCAAAGAGCCGTTCGAGTTGGTCCAGTGACCAACATCCACTCTCTTTTCCGTTCGGCATGTGTAGCCATAGAAACAAGTCCCGCAACGGTGTCGCTTCGACAAAGTCACACCCACGGCAACTGCCACCTGGCTGTGTGGCTATGTCTCTAACCACAGTTCCACACCCCTTGCAATAGCAATAGCTTCCTGACCTTAACAAGTGCAATACTTCGTATAGAATCCAGACTTGCTTCCTCCATTGATTTCGGCCTACCCATCCGATCACAAAGCTATCCGTCTTGAGCCATGCCGGAAAATTCGCCTTTCGAAGAGCGTGCTTCTCTTCTCTGGTCACAGGCTGAAACCGTTCGGTATCAGCCGGACAATACATAACTTCTACACTGGGGTGTTCCTCCTCTCGTCCGCAGGCCAAGAAAGCAGATTTAGAGAATTCGCTCATCGTCACTATGTGCGCGCCTCGAAACAGCCGTTTATAATCGCTCGGAACTGGTACTCCGTCGAAATTAACATAGAAAACGAGCTTGCATCCACGGGCGCGCACGATATCCCCTAGAAAGGGTAGATTTTGTGGGTCGTTATGGGCGAACACAATGTCAGGTAGGAATCGCTCTAGAACCTCTGGAAGACTCTGCTGCCCTAAGATGTCGTTGGGATCAAGACGCTGCACCCCGTCATGGCCTCTCGTCACGCGAGTGGCATAGATTGGCCACGGTGGTTGGCAGACCGCCGCCATATGCAACAAGCCAAGCTGCTCTATGACGTACTTTCCTGGAAAGCGCTGTATTAGGCTCGTGAATATTAGCCGTATTACTTCC
This sequence comes from uncultured Verrucomicrobiota bacterium, assembly GCA_903844265.1. Lineage (GTDB taxonomy): Bacteria > Verrucomicrobiota > Verrucomicrobiia > Limisphaerales > CAIMTB01 > CAIMTB01. Next base: position 56 of record CAIMTB010000405.1, on the reverse strand, counting down.
GCCATTCCGGTGAACAGCACTGCGCTGTGAGTAACAATCAGAATGCGAATTGGTGT
>CAIMTB010000404.1 GCA_903844265.1 uncultured Verrucomicrobiota bacterium | reverse complement strand
CGACGCTGAAGGACGCCTGAATTCCGTCCTCGGCACAGAAACGTCCAACATCAAGAATCCTGCAGTTCCGCTGGCCTATATCGACCCCTCGACGGAGAACATCGCTGATGGGGAGACCCAGATCTGGCGGATCACCCACAACGGTGTGGACACCCATGCCATCCACTTCCACCTGGTCAATGTCCAGATCGTCAATCGCATCAGGTGGGAAACCCTCGATCCCAACAACCCCAGGATCGTTACCTCTCCGGCGGTAAGCGTCGCCCCTGAGGCGAACGAACTCGGGTGGAAGGACACTGTCCGCATGAACCCGATGGAGGATATCGTCGTCGTCGTCCGGGCGAAAACGCAACTACTGCCCTTCGACCTCCCTCAGAGTGTCCGCCCGCTGAGTGTCCTCGTCGACAAGGATTCCCCGCTGGGCTTCACCCAAATAGATCCCTCCACGGGGGCTAACGCGTTGATCACCAACACCAAGGACGCGAACTTCGGCTGGGAGTACGTCTGGCACTGCCACATCCTGGGCCACGAAGAGAGTGACATGATGCGCCCGCTGGTCATGAACGGTGACAAGGTTCCGCCTTATCTCACCGCCATCGCGACCGGGACCCAACTGCCGTCTGGATGGTACAAAAGCACCCCGACGGTCGCTATCACCGCCACTGACAGTGCGCGCAAGGGCGTGGCGAACCTGGAGTACAGCGTGAACCCCGCCGGAGCGGTTAAACAGTCCTTCCCGTCGTATCCGCCCAGCGCCACGGCCAATCCCGTCCTGCCGTCATCCGACGGTAAGTACGCGATCAACTACTCCGCCTCGGATGCGGCAGGTAACACGGCAAGCGGCTCGAAACTGATCAACGTTGATGGCACCGCGCCCACGCTCGCCGAGGCGAGTGTCCCGGGCGCGAACAAGCTGGGCTGGAACACCGCCAACGTGAACGGAATCACGCTCACCGCGAATGACAACGTCTCGGGCCTGAAGACCCTGACCTACTCGGTCACCGTCCAAGGCCGCCCCGGAGCCACCGCGGGCAACGTCAACGCCGCGACCCTCCTAGCCGCCGGCAACCCCACGACGTACAAGACCGGCACCATCCAGTTGCCCGGCAACGGTGGCAACGGACTCACGGCAAACGGCACCTACACGGTGAACGTGGCCTACACCGTCGGCGACGTCGCCGGCAACACCACCGCCTCTCCCCCGCCGCTCTCGCTGACGGTGAAGATCGACAAGAACGCCCCGGTGGTGTCGACCTTCACGAAGAAGGCGAATTACACCGGCACCGGCGCCAACAAGCGGGCCATGAGTGTGGATATCACCAGCCCCATCACCGTCTCCGACGTTGGTTCGGGATTCGCTCCCTCGGGATCGCTGACCAGCGGCACCGGCACTGTGGTCTTCACCAGCGGAGCCGTCCGCATCACCCAGCCCCTGCCCTCGGGAACGCCGACTGCCGGCACGGCCCTTACCTTCAACTTCAGCACGACCCCGATCAAGGTCGGCCAGACGTACACCCTGACGGCGACCTTCACCGACCTTGCCGGCAACGTCGGCACGCGCAGCTACCAGGGCCAGTTCTAACCCTGACAGGGAAGACGACGACACAAGTCCGGGCGGCGGGATCACTCACCACCCATGAAACCGCCGCCCGGACTAACCCAAGGGTAAGTACCCTTGCCTCACGAAGCCTCCCGCCCTTCACGGGCCGGGAGGCTTGATTGTCAGACCGAATCCGCGCAGCCTTGTGAAGTAGGAAATGTCAGCACCGGGGATTCTATCAGCCCATCAGGGAATCGTAGCAGTCGACGTCAGGAGACTCCATTCAACGGCGTTTGAGGGAAGGCGTGTTTTCCAAAGTTTGGACACGCGTTGGAAATAGGGATCAGGAACGTAGAGACTAGGGATCAGGCCATGAAAAAAGAGACTTCGAAGAGCGGGATTCGCCCCATGTTTTGGGTTGGACTAGCCGGCCTTGTCGTGGTGACGGCCAGCCTCCTAGGGACGGCGTTGCGACCCCCCGCCGCGACAACCCCCGCCGCGACCCCTGATCCGGTGGCCGAGGAACCCTCCGTGGCCAGTCCTGGATCGACCCCACGCCAGTCCATCTCCAGTGCGCTTGCCGCGAACAGTGGCCAGCCCGTCCCGCGCGCCGGAACCGCCAGCCCCCGGTCCGTCACCGAGTCGGGCTCGCCGGGTACCGCCGCGCAACCAGCCGCGCGTGCAAGTGCAGCTTTTAATCCCAGTCGATCCACCGCAGCGGCCGTGGCTTCCCCGGGTAAGCGCCCCGCCACCGGCAATCCGCAAGGGTCCCCACCTTCTCCAAGCGCCAGCGCCGGCACTGCAGACCCCATGGGCATGATCGCCATCGGCGAGGCGAGAGCCGTCGCGGGAAGGTTGCCCATGGAAGAACCGACCAACGGCGTGATGCGGTATCGCAATTCCGATCGAGTGCGCGGGGCCATGGTCGAGGAGTTGCGCAAGGTGCGCCTGGCCGCGATCAACGAGGCGAGGAAGACCGAGTCCCAGGGCCAGGAGGCGTCGCAGCCGCCAAAGCCTTAGTCGGAACGACGCAGTCGTTGAACGGGTCCGTGTGGCCAACTGGATTGCCATCGGACCGCGGCCCGGGCTTCATATCGCCATGCCCCCCGCAACCCGAGCCCCCTTCCACCTCAGCCACTTGCTCGTCTGGCTCCTCGTTGGGGACCCCGGCCAAGTCCACGCTCAAGCCCAGGCCCAGGCCCCCACGCCGGCACCGGCCGAATCGGTGGGAATCTTCGCCGGCCAGATCGACATCGGCCGGCCCAAGCTTGCGGGATCGGCGGTCCACGACTCCGACCGCGGCACCTACACCGTCACCGGCGGCGGTGCCAACATGTGGTTCACCAACGACGCCCTGCATTTCGTGTGGAAGAAGATCTCGGGCGACGTCTCGATCGCGGCGGACATCTCCTTCCCGAATCCCGGCGGCAACAACCATCGCAAGGCCTGCCTCATCATCCGTCAGGACCTCACCCCCGGCTCGGCCTACGCGGACGCGGCGCTGCACGGCGATGGCCTGACTTCGCTCCAGTACCGTGAAGCCCAGGGAGCCATGACCCGCGAGGTGCAGGCCAATGTCGGCAGCCCCACCCGCCTCAGGCTCGATAAGCGCGGTCACTATGTCTCGATGTCGCTCGTCAGCGCCGGATCCCGCATGCAACCCGCCGGAGGTGCGTTCCGACTGGATCTCGACGGACCGTTCCTCGTCGGCCTCGGCGTCTGCGCCCACGACGACAACGCCCGCGAAACCGCGCTCTTCTCCAACCTCAAGATCATCGAGGGCCCCTTTCCCACCAACGCCCAACCCACCCTCATCTCCACGCTCGAAACCATCACCATCGCATCCAAGGACCGTCGGGCGGTCTGGTCCACGCCCCTTCTGATCGAGGCGCCCAACTGGTCGCATGATGGCTCCAACCTCGTCTTCAACAGCAAGGGACGCCTCTACTCGATCCGATCCTCCGGAGGCGAACCCGCCGAGATCGATACCGCGTTCGCCACCCGCTGTAACAACGACCACGGGTTCTCTCCAGACGGCGCCCAGATCGTCATCAGCGACCAATCCCAGGGCGACCGCAAATCCCGCATCTATACACTGCCCGCCAGCGGCGGCACTCCCAGGCTCATCACCGAGGCAGGCCCATCCTATTGGCACGGATGGTCGCCCGACGGGATGACACTCGCCTACTGCGCCGAGCGCGCAGGCCAATTCGATGTCTACACAATCCCCGTCGCCGGCGGCCACGAGACTCGCCTGACCACCACCCAGGGCCTGGACGATGGACCTGAGTATTCGCCCGACGGGAAGTTCATCTATTTCAACTCCGACCGCGCAGGCCGGATGCAGATCTGGCGGATGAAACCCGATGGCTCGAATCAGGAAGCCATCATCGCCGATGACTGGAACAACTGGTTCGCGCACCCCTCGCCCGACGGGAAATGGCTCGTTTTTCTATCTTATCCGCCGGAAGTGAAGGGACACCCCGAGAACAGGGACGTCATGCTGCGCATCCAATCCCTGGCCACCGGCCGCATCGAGGTGCTCGCGAAACTCCTCGGCGGACAGGGAACCATCAACGTTCCCTCCTGGTCACCCGACAGCCGGAGACTCGCGTTCGTGAGTTATCAGATCATCCCCTGACCCGACATCGCGTGCGAAACCGGCCTCGGAGCACAAATTAAACCCCCGGATCGGTCGGGATCCGCGACCCCAACTCGACACTGCCGGCCGCCGGAAGTTCAAACCAGAAGCGCGCCCCCGTCCCAACCTGGCTGTCCACACCCACCCGCCCCCCCAGCTTTCCAATGATGCGACGGACGATCGTGAGACCTATCCCATGCCCATCCACAGACTCCGACGAAGCCCGGTCCAATGGGACGCAAACCTTGCGCAGACCGTCGTCGTCGAGACCCGGTCCATCGTCCTGAACCCAAAATCGAGCGACCTTGCCCGCCTCGCGAAGCTCTCCGCCGAGGACGATCTCGGGCGCGGCTCCCCCGTGGTTCGCGGCGTTGCTCAAGTAGTTCGTCCATACATGGACCAACCACGACGATTCCCCCAGGGCCACCGGCCACAATGCCGGTCTCCGGACCCGCGCCTCCTTGCAACGAAGCAACTCGCCCACGCGGCCCAAGGCTTCATCGACGACCCCGTCCATGTCCAACGGCTCTGACGTGACCACCGCTTGCCGCCGGCGGACGCCCGCGAAGACGAGCAGCTCATCGATGACCGAATTGAGCCGCCACGCGGAACGGATGGCTTCGGTCAGGTCGCTCTGCGCGGTCTCGATCCGGCCCTGCTCCCATAAGACCGACATGAGATCCAGTTGCGCCGTCAGGTTCTGCAACGGGTTTCTGAGATCGTGCGCCACCGTGTGGCAAAAGGCGTCCAACTCGTCCAGGAGCTCCTTCCGCTCCAGCCGCGCAGTGATCGATCGCACCACCTCGTCCTGGGTGAATGGCTTGGTGATGTAATCGTCCGCACCCAGTTCCATGCCCCGGCGCATCACCGCCCGCTCGATTCTCGCGGAAATGAGAATCACCGGGACGCTCCGAAGCGTCCGCGTCGCCCGCAGGTTCGACAACAGTTCCAGACCTCCCATGCCCGGCATGGCCACGTCGCTGATGACGACGGAGGGCACCCGGGCCTTGGCCGCCGCCAGTCCCTCGATGCCATTGCACGCCGACAGGGTCCTAAACCCCTTCAATTCCAGCATGTCAGCCAGAAGCGATCGTACTGCTTCGTCGTCTTCGACGATTAATACCGTGTGTCCGGGAGATAATATCATGTCCTGTCCGAATATATTCCCGATCCATGGGACCTTCTCGCCATGACTCGCGGAGCCTTGCCGATACCCTGCCCTGCACCGCCAAGGTCGTCCGTCAGACCGGAATAGTACGTACGCAATTTCTCCAAGGAATTCCCGCCATCGTCAATGCCCCGAGCGCGATTACCCTATTTTGGTACGCGGGATCCGTGGTCCTCATGTAAAATTGCCTCAAGTGCGCCAGGGTCATCAACCCGACCGGGGCAAGCCCCCGGAACAAGAAAACGCCGCGTCCGGTTAAGGACGCGGCGTTCAAGTTATACCGGGTACGGGGGAATCCCGGCGTCTACGACGTCACCTCGGTGCTGCCGTCGTCCGGGATGCGCATTCCGTAGAACGACCTGTACACGAACATCAACGCCACGAGGAAGAACACCGCGCCGATGGCGGTCTTGACGTTCTGGTTCTCCATGGAGACGGCGATCTCGACGGCGAGCAGGCCGAACAGCGTGGTGAACTTGATCACGGGATTCAGGGCCACGGAGGAGGTGTCCTTGAAGGGATCGCCGACCGTGTCACCGACCACCGTGGCAGCGTGCAGCTCGGTGCCCTTCTGGCGGAGGTCCACCTCGACGATCTTCTTGGCGTTGTCCCAGGCGCCGCCGGCGTTGGCCATGAAGATGGCCTGGAACAGTCCGAAGAACGCGATGGCGATGAGATAACCGATGAAGAAGTACGGGTTGAAGAAGGGAAGCGCGAGCGCCATGCAGAAGACGACGATGAAGATGTTCCACATGCCCTTCTGCGCGTACTCGGTGCAGATGCGGACGACCTCCTTGCTGTCCTTGTCGGACGCCGTCAAGGCGTCGAGCTTCATGTTCTCCTTGATGTAGACCACCGCGCGATACGCGCCGGTGACGACGGCCTGACAGGACGCGCCGGTGAACCAATACACCACCGAGCCACCCATGATGAGGCCGAGGATGATCTCGGGCTGCACGATGCTCAGCTTGGTGATCACGTTTCCGAACTTGTTTTCGAGGAGGATGATGATGCCGAACACCATCGTTGTCGCGCCCACCACCGCCGTGCCGATGAGCACCGGCTTGGCCGTGGCCTTGAAGGTGTTGCCCGCGCCGTCGGCCTTCTCGAGAAGGTACTTCGCGTTCTCGAAGTCAGGCTTGAACCCGAACTCCTTCTGGATCTCGGCGGCGATCCCCTTGCGCCCTTCGATCTGGCTCAGTTCGTAGACGGATTGTGCGTTGTCCGTGACCGGCCCGTAGCTGTCGACTGCGATGGTCACAGGGCCCATGCCCAGGAAGCCGAAGGCCACCAGGCCGAAGGCGAAGATCGGCGCCGCGAACATGAACTTCTCGGGCATGATCCCAAGGAGCGCCGGGTTCTGGGAAAAATAATACGACACGGACATCAGCAGCATGATCACGAGGCCCATCCAGAACGCCGACATGTTGCCGGCCACGAAACCCGACAGGATGTTCAGCGATGCGCCGCCGTGCTTGGAACAGTTGGTCACCTCGCGCACATGCCGCGACTTGGTGCTGGTGAAGGCCTTGGTGAACTCGGGAATGAGCGCCCCGGCGATCGTGCCGCAACTGATGATGGCGGAGAGAACCCACCAAAGACTGCCATTCAGGCCGCTCTGGTGCCCCAGGAGCACATAGCTCGCGACGAATGTG
>CAIMTB010000403.1 GCA_903844265.1 uncultured Verrucomicrobiota bacterium | reverse complement strand
TGGTGCCACTGGTCTTGAGGTAGGTGACGCCAGGGGGCGGTGTCACGCTGGCTGTCGGTGTGTAGACGATATACAGCGACTTTCCGTACTTGACGATGCTGAACGTTCCGGCGCCGGCCCAGAGGTTCCGGAAGTTGGTGGGGTCGACATCGAACTTATTCGCGGCGAAATTGATGATCGATCCGGTGACGGTGACAATCGGCCACGCATAGATGTGCGTGTTGTCGAAGTTTTCGGCCACACCATCCTCATCGAGAACGGTGAGGGTATGGACGTCGATCGTGAAGCGTCCGCCTTCGGTTGCGGTGGCTTGGATGTCGAGGTCTCCGTCCACCAATGTGAGGTCCCAACCCCGCGTGGCTCCCGCGGTGCCGCGGGCGTCGTCGATCTGCCAGCTGTAAGTGCCTTCCGCACCCCAGACATTGGTGCCGGCGCTGAGGGTGCCGGGACTGGACCCTGGGCTGAGAATGCCTCCAGCGCCAATGACCACCGATCCCACCCGTCCGTTGCCGCTGAGGACGGCTGATCCCGTCACATAGATCGTTCCGTCCCCGTTGATGCTGCCGTCGTCAGGATTGTTCGACGCGATCACCATGCCGTCCAGGAGGTGGAGGTCGAAGGAGCGGGGATTGGAATGGGTGATCGTCGTGATCTCGGCGTCGGTCTTGGTGTTCAGGATGGCGCTGGCGGCGGGGAATTGGGCCACGACGTAATAGTTGTGGGCGTCGGATCCGCCGAGTACGAAGCCTGTCTCAAAAATCAGGGCCACCACGTCGTCGACGTTGAAGTCGGCGAAGCGGGCCGTGGAGAGATCATAACTCGCGAGATAGAGGTCATCGCCGTTGATGATGTCGGCGGGGATAAGGGTGGGCCGACCGGAGAAGTGCAGGGCCGCGGTGCCATCGTAGAATTTCCGGAGGTTCACGGCATTGAGGCCGGTCACGGACACCGGCCTGGGGTTGATGACTCCGTCGTGGCTGCTGGCGAAGGTGCAGGCGTAGTTTTCTCCGCCGTTGCCGTCGTCGATCGTGCCTGAGGGAACCAGCGTCATGTCGATGCCGACGTGCGGGCTGAGATAGGCTTCCGTGAAGGCAGCGGAATCACCGGGCTGCAGGCTGCCCGCGGTGACGGTGGGTGTTGCATCCGCCTGCAGCTTGGCGTCGTAGACCTTCGTGTTCGGCGCTGCGGTGACCGTGATGTTGGTCTTGGTGAGGGTGACCGAGCTGGTGAACCCGGCGAGGGTGTAGTTGCCGGCCGCTGATCCGCCCAGGACCAGGTTTTCCGTGGAAACCACGGAGCGGTCGCCGGTGTTGCGGGAATCGATTTCGACGCTGCCCGAGAGCGAAAGATTGGCGGCGTCCAGGTTGTTGACGACGACCAGGGCGCTGGCGTCGAAGGTGGTGGTTCCGTTGTAGGGGGCTTCGCCCGCGAGCTCGATGGGGGCGGCGTTGACGGTGAGCGTACCCGGGTGATAGGTGATGGAATAGTTGGACGGGTCGAAGGATCCGCCGGTCGCGAGGCTGGGGGTGATCGGGTAGTTGCCTGCCGCCGCGTTGGCCGGAGCACCGGCCGTCGTGAGGGTCACCGAGCCGATCGACTCACCGTTCATGAGCTTGTCGGCGGCGAACGAGGTCTGTCCCGGGCCCGTCGCGGAATGAGTGTTTCCGTAGGTCTTCGCGGCCGAGGCTGCGGTGATGATGAGGTCAGCGCGGGTCACCTGCAGGTGCGTCGAGGTGTCATCGGCGGGCGCGTTGAGATTGGAGTCACCCGAGTAGGCATAGGTGACGGTGTAGGGGGTCGCGGAGTAGGGAAGCGTGGCGGTGGCGAAGACCAACGAGAAATTACCGAGGCCGCCCGAGATCGTGGCCGGCTGGCTGACTCCGAGGATCGTCACCGTGACGGTTTCGCCGTCGGCCGGATGGACCGGGCCGGGGGCGCTCACGTTTCCGGTGAGGGTGACGCCCGGGGTGCCGTACGTCTGGGTCTGGCTTGAGACTCCCGTGATGACCGGGGAGGCCTTGGCAATCGAGAATGCCAGCGACGTGGTGGTGGGAAGGGAGGCGGCGTCGGCGAGCAGGCTCTGCGATGTTCCGGCGTTCAGCGGGACGATATCGGAGAACGTGGCGACACCGGCCACGGCATTCACTGAAAAGGGTCCGCCTGTGAGCGCCGTCGTGCTGCTGCGGAGGGTGATGGCGGCGGTGGAGTCCGTCACCAGGTTGCCGAAGGCGTCGCGGATTTCGATCGTGACCGCGGGGTGGATGGCCTGGCCGGCGACGGCGGAGGAGGGTTGGACGCCGAACGTGAGTTGGGCCGGGGCTCCAGGCGTGAACGTCACCGTCGCGGTTGGATCGATGACGGCGGGTTCGCGGAGCGACGTGGCGGTGAAGACGTCGACGCCGGCGGTGGTCGAGGTGATCGTGAAGACGGACTCGCCATTGGCGTCGGTGGTGGCGGGGGTGGCGGGGGTGGGAAGGATTGTGGGCGATCCGGGGCCGTAAGTCTTGGCGAGACCGACGGGGGCGCCGGGGATGCGGTTGCCGTTGGCGTCCCTGAGCGTGACGGTGCATGTCGCGGTGCTGGTGCCATCGGCTGTGACGCTCGGCGAGGTTGTGCCGACCGACGACTGGGAGGCGCTGGCGGGGCCGGGGACCACCGTGACGAGGAAGTTGCGGGTGATCGTGTCGATGCCGCCGTTCAGCGCGCCGCCGCTGTCGCGGACGGATACCGTGATCGTGGCGGTCCCGAGCGCGTGTCCTTCGGGCTGGAGGATCAGGTTGCCGGAGGCGTCAGGACTCGAGAAATGAACCGTTGGATTGGGGACGATGGAAGGATCGCTGGAAGTGGCGGTGACCACGAGGGACTCGTCCGATTCCGCGGTGGGACCCGGGCTCAGGCCGGAGAGGGTGACGATCTGGGGGCCGGCGACGGCGGTGATCGAGAGATTGCCGATGGGCTCGAGCGTCGGTGAGTCGTTCACACTGGCGACCGAGATATGGACCGTGGCGGTAGCGGAAGCGGCGTGGCCGTTGCCCACCGTGTAGGTGAAGCTGTCGCTGCCGTTGTAGTCAGGCGCGGGCGAGTAGCTGTAGGCGCCGTTGGCGTCGACCGATACGGAGCCGTGTGCAGGCTGGGTGTAGTGGGTCACGACCAGCGAGTAACCATTCGGTTCGACATCGTTGGCGAGGACTCCCGGGGCTGCGGCGGAGAAAGTCGTGTCCTCGAGGGTCGAGATGGAATCGTCGGACGCGGTTGGCTGGGCGAGGACGTTGACGGTGGACGTTCCGGGTTGGGCGTCCGTGGCGAGGAGAGTGGTGTCGATCAGTTGCGCGCCGCTGTAGGCGATGACGCTATTCACGGCGAGACCCCTTGTCGCGGGCAGGGCGCGGAACGTGAGGTCCCTGCTGCTGGCGGCGGGAATCGTGTATCCCTGCGACCAGGTGAGGGTGGTGCCCGATGTCGATGGGTTGGGGATGGAGCTGTCGGAGAATGTGGAGCTGCCGGAGACGAGGCTGAATCCGGCTGGCAGCGTGTCGACGACGGAGTCGATGCGCGCCTCGGACGACCCGGTATTCGTGAAGCGGATCGTGTAGGTCAGGGGCTCGTTGACATAGAGTTCGGAGGCGCTCGCGAGGCTGGCCAGCGTGGTCGTGTTGGCTCGTGACCGGATCGTAGGCAGGCCGAGTTCGAGAGTTGCGCCGTGTTCCCGCGACCGGACTCCGCCGGTCCCGAAGAACCCTGCCGTCTTCAGTTGGGTCGGGGAGGTGGTGGTGGCGGATGCCTTGAAGGTATAGACGGCGTGGTAGCTGACAGCCTTGATGGATCCCGGCTGTCCCAGCGAGAGGATGTCCGCGTAGCTGTAAGTCGATGTGCCGTTGGTGACGGTGATGACCGAGGAGGTCAGGCGAAATGCCTGCGCGTTCCAGGATTCGTTCACGGCCGGACTGAAGATCATTGCGTCGCCCGGCTTCAGCACCCCGGTCTCGCCATCCACCGTCACGGTGATCACGTCGCCGGGGGCGGGATTCGCGGGAGAGAAGGTGGCGCGGATGATCTTGTTGTTGTCGCCGTGGCCGATTTCCGCGGAAGTGAGAGCGAATACCGTGGAGGAGAGCAATGTCCCGACCTCGGGGCGGCCGTTGTAGACTTGGACGCTGTGGGCGGCGGGCGTCTCCTTTTCCTCGGAGGCCCGGACATAGAAGAACGCCGTCTTGGTCTCGCCTGCTGCGAGCGATCCGATCTGGAACTGGCCCGGGTCGGAACCGCTGAGGGAAGTCACCCCTTGAAAGCCGCTGGCCTTGACCCACAGATCGGCGTAGGGGGCGGCGCCGTCGTTGCGAATCTGGTACGCCGCGTAGTTTGAAAAATGGCCGGTGGGGGCGTCGTCATCGGACGATGCATCGTCGCCGGACGGGTCGATCTCGATGTGCGACGCCGAGGTGCGGGTGATCGTGACGGCCGATGCGAGGGGCTGGAGGCCGAGGAACAAGGCTGCCGCGCAGAGCGCGATCCACGTCTTGACGGTCGGTTGTTGGATTAGGGACATGACTTATGTGCGGACTACGCGATTTAAGGAGGTAGCAGACCCCGTGCCTCTTGGTCTCTTGGTCGATTGTCAGGCGAATCAGTCCTAGCCCGGCAATTTGTTCCCTCCTACCCGCTCTGCTTGGAACTTCCCGACCACCCATCAAGACCTTGTAAGACCAAAATAGGCCACGGGGATGGCCCTACGCAACTACAACAGAGTGAGAAAGGCTAAGGAAAACTACGTTCGGCACGCGTATGTAATACTACGCAGTGACACCAGTAGAACTACGTACTAAGACTCGACGTCTGAGTCGTGGGGCGATGATTGTTGCCGATTCCGAGGTCGTTTTAAGTCGATCCTGTGGGTTTCGCCTTCGAGGACGGGATCCTGGGCTGGGGCGAAGGGAAGGATCGCTTGTGGGTGCGGTGACCGCCGGGTTCACCCATTTGGGTGATTCGCGTGGACGGGACCTGTTGCGGAAGGAGGCGTGGGATGAGGCGGGTCCGCCTTGGGAATCGTTCGGAATCGAGCGCGATGCCGACGGATTCGCGACGTCGAACTGTCATCGACCGGGACTGGGAGCAGTCCTTCCGCCTGATTCAGCGCGGGGAAGTGCCGGCGAAGAATGTCGGGTACGAACCGCGGTTCACCGAGCGTAGAATCATGAGGCCCAGTTCGAGGAGATGGTAGTCGCCCCACATGGAACTCTCGCCGTTGGGGATCTTCCGGCCTGGGGCGATGTAGTCCCAGCCATTCGGGCGATGATAGACGGAGTGAAGCAGGAGCCCCTGGTGACGGGTGTCCAGCGACAGATAATCATCGGAGAGCAGGGTCCGGGCGATGGTGAGTCCGGCTTGCGAATAGCGCGTGGCCTCGGCGGCGGATCGGAGTCCCGACGAGGCGAGATAGTTTCCGAGGCGCAGGAATCCCTGGGCGGCGATGGCCGCCGCGGAGCTGTCGACTGGTTCAAGGTCGTTTTGAGGGTCCGCGGGGCGGTCGAGGTGACCGGGCATCTGATGCAGTCCTGGAGCGCCGGTGTCCCACATCGGAATGCCGTCGATGCAGCAGTTCTCGAGGTAGAAATCCGCCGTGGCGAGGGCGGCCCGGAGGCAGGCTTGCATGAGGATGTTTCCCGGCTGCCCCGCGGAGGGGTCCGTCGAGCCTGGGAATCCGGCGGGGTGTGGAACGGAAAGTCCTGCGCTTGCGCCGTCGAGGTCTTCAGAAGTCAGCGTAGCGAGAAATTCGAGTTGCTCGGCGAAGCCGCAGAGAGCCCACGCCAGGCCTCGGGTCCAGGTCGAGAAGGGTGAGTAACCCTGCTGGGAATTGGGACAACGGAAAGCTCCGCTGGTGGTGTTGAACACCGCCTCATGAGCCGTGCGGCCGCGGACATCATAGGCGTCACGGCCGTGACCGTAATAGACGCAGTAGCGAGCGGTGTTCACCGCATGCTCGGCGAGTCGACGCAGCAGGGAAATGCGGGCGTCCTGTTCGCCCATCAGGACATGGCCGAGTTGGTGGGCCACTCCCAGGATGCGAAGAGATCGGACGGTGTCGACGAAGAGGGAGTGGGGGCCGTTGAAGGAATGGATGAAACCGGTGCCGTCCGCGAGGCGCGTCCAGCGGGCGGCCTGGACGGCGCCGCTGATCTTGAGCGCGAGTTCGAGGAAGGCGCGTTCACCGGGCGAAGCATCGAACCGTCCTTCGGTGGCAAGTCGGAGAAGGTTGCCGTACGTGGAGATGTTGTTGAAGCCGTGGTCGTGGACGCCGGTATGGGAGACGTGGCTGGCCATGCGCTCGACGGTGCGGGCGCGTCCGAGTTCAAGGAACTGGCGGTCGCCCGTGGCATCGAACTGGAGCAGGGCCGCACCGAATTGGAATCCCTGGGTCCACTCCGTCCAACCGCGGCTGGTGTAGCGTCCTTGAACCGTGAATACGGGCGTTCCGTCCGCCGGGTTCCAGGAGTTCTCGAGGCTGAGTATCTTCGCCGCCGAGAGGTCGAAGAGGCGTTCGAGCCCTGGGACGAGGTGAGTGGGCCTGAGTTCGCGATCGATGCGCAGTGCCATGCCGGAGCGTGTTTGGAAGTGGTGCCTGGGATGGCGGGGAATCCTCGCCGGCGACCGTGGAACCTCCGCTGTGCTTTGTCGAGCCAGTGGACTGAACCAAGCAAAAGACCTGTCCCGTTATTCGGTTCGTTGTTGAGGCAGTGGGCTAAACCCAATGAAAGACCTGTCCCCTGGTTGTGGTTTCCACGTTTTGCGGTGGTGGTCATTCGACGGGGTTTGCGGACCTGTGCTACTCTTTCGCCGATGTTTGCGTCATTGCTCAGTCGGCGGTTCGGTCGGTTTTCCTCCGTGGCGGTGCCGGGTCTGCTCCACTCGCGTCCTCTCCGGGTCCTGCTTGCGCTTGCTTGCGGAATCTTGTCCGCGTCCCCGCTCGCGGCGGGGGCCCAGTCGTCGCCGGTGCGGATCTCGGAGATCATGTACCATGCGCCGGGCACGAACCTGCTCTCGCAGTGGGTCGAGTTGTCGAACTCTGGCGCGACGGACGTGGATGTGTCCGGATGGCGACTGGGAAGGGCGGTCCAATTCAACCTCCCCGCTGGGACACGTGTTCCTGCGGCGGGATTCCTGGTTGTGGCCGCCGACACCAACGTGTTCGCTGCGGATCACCCCGAGGCGACGGGGTTCATCGGCGGATGGACCGGGTTTCTGAGCCATCATGGCGACGGGATCCGGTTGGAGGATGCCAATGGAAACAGCGTCGATGACGTCGCGTACGCCAACGAGGGGGACTGGGCGGTGCGGCGCATCGGGGCGCAGGATCCCCTCAAGCGCCGTGGCTGGGAATGGTACGCCGAGCACAACGGACTGGGTAAGTCGCTGGAACTGATCAACCCGGCGCTGTCGGGGCAGCACGGGCAGAACTGGGCGTCGAGTTCGGTCGATGGCGGGACGCCGGGTCGTGCCAACTCTGTCGCGAGCCCGGATATCGCACCGATCATTTCCGACATCAGCCATTCGCCCGCGGTGCCGCGGTCGTCGGATCCCGTCACGATCACCGCCCGCCTTCTGGACGAGGGCACGAATGGTCTGTCACTCACTCTTTCGTGGCGTGTCGATGGCGTCTCGGGTTACACGGCGGCGCCGATGTTCGACGACGGGGCGCATGGCGATGGGGTCGCGGGGGACGGGCTGTTCGGGGCGATCCTGGCGCCGCACGCGAGTGGCACGGTGATCGAGTTCCATCTCACGTCGGGCGACGCCGGGGGGCATTCACGGACGTGCCCGGTGGTGGTGCCGTCGGGGGATCTGCGTACGGCCTACTTTCTCTATCAGGTGGATGATTCGACCTACTCGGGGGACCAACCCGTCCTTCGTCTGATCATGACCCAGGCGGAACATGACTATCTCGCCAACGAGATATGGGGCGGCGAACCGTACTCCGACGCGACGATCAACGGGACCTTCGTGGGCACGGACGGCGTCCTCGATGGTGGGTCGACCACGCAGGTCCGGTATCTTTGCGGGTTCCGCAACCGGGGCCACGGCACGCGCACCGCGGTGCCGCACAATTTCCATGTCGCGTTTCCGCTGGACGACCTGTGGAAGGGCCGCAGCGGCCTGAATCTCAACACCCACTATACGCCTTCCCAACAGCTGGGCAGCGCGGTCTTCCGGCGTCTGGGGATCCCGATGGCGGACTCCCGGCCGGTCCAGGTGAGGGTCCGTGGACTGAACCTTGCGAAGCCGGGGCAGGAACAGTTCGGGTCCTATGCGGCGAACGAGCCTGTCGACGACCGGCTTGTGTCACGGCAGTTCCCGCTTGATCCGGGTGGGAACCTCTACCGGGGCATCCGCGACATGATTCCTGGGACCAGCGCGAGTGCGGACCTCGAGTGGCACGGGAATTCCTATTCGGCGTACACGAATGCCTACTCGAAGGAGAACAATTCCACGGTGAACGACTGGTCTGATTTCATCCATCTCCTGGATGTGCTCAACCACACGCCCGATGCGACCTATCCGGGGGAGGTGGCCAAGGTCGCGGATCCGGACCAGTGGATGAAGTATTTCGCCGTCAACACGCTTCTGGACAACCAGGAAAACTCACTGGCGAACGGATCGGGTGACGACTTCGCATTGTACCGTGGCGTCAAGGACACCCGGTTCCAGCTGCTCCCCTACGACATGGATTCGATGATGGGCCGGGGGGTGCAGACGACCTCCTCGGCGGACGGGTTGTGGCGCATGACGAACGTGGCAGCCATCAACCGGTTCATGAAGCGCCCCGAATTCGTGCCCTCCTACTTCAGGCACCTTGAGCAGCTGGCGGGCACGGCGTTTTCCCAGGCGCAGATGAATCCCTTGCTGGACCAGCTCATGGGCAGTTACGTGGACGCCTCGGCCATCGCGGCGATGCGGACATTCAACTCGAATCATGTCGCCTATGTCCTGTCCCAATTCCCCCGGGAACTTACCGTGGCCCACGGCTTGACGGTCGTGAGCGGGTACCCCAGGAGCACATCGGCCACCCTTTCCCTGCATGGCACGGCCCACGCGGGGAACACGAGGCGGGTGCTGGTGGGGGGCAGCCCGGCGCAATGGACGGCCTGGCAGGGCACGTGGACGAACAGCACGGTGACGCTTCGTCCTGGCGTGAACCGGGTTCGGATCGAGGCGTTCGGGGAAGGGGACGTCGAGGTGGGGTCTGCCGTCATCGAGGTATGGTTCGACGACGGGTCGGTGCAGGCCGTCGGAGGGAACATCACGGGGAACACCACCTGGGCGGCGGCTGACGGGCCGTATCTTTTGGGTTCGAGCATCACCGTTGCGTCAGGTGCCACGCTGAACATCGAGGCTGGGGCATCGGTCTATCTGGGGTCGGGGGCGAACGTGACAGTGGCTGACGGTGGAAGGATCGTGGCGCAGGGCACTCGGAGCGCGCCGATCTGGATCGGCATCGCGCCTGGGTCGGCGGCAAATTGGGGGGGCATCCTGCTCAACGGTGGTGCGGGCTCGCCGGAGACGTTCCTTGCCTATGTGCACATCGTGGGCAATGGCTCGACCGCCATTCATTCCTCCGGCGCGACGCTCACTCTCGAGCATCTTACTTTCGGATCGACGGCTGAGCAGTATCTCTCGCTGGACGATTCCTCGTTCGTGGTCAGGGATTGTGTCTTCCCGACGCCGACCTCGGCGTTTGAGCTCGTCCATGGTGCCGGAGGCGTGAAGTCGGGCGGGCGGGGTATCTTCCTCCGGAATTACTTCGGCTCGACCACGGGTTACAATGACGTGGTGGATTTTACCGGCGGAAAGAGATCGGCGGGGCCGATCGTGCAATTCATCGGCAATGTCTTCACCGGCAGTTCCGATGACGGGTTGGACATCGACGGCACGGACGCCTGGGTTGAGGGGAATATCTTCCTGCACATCCACAAGAACGGTGCGCCGGACAGCTCGAGTGCGGTGAGTGGGGGCAGCAATGGCGGCGATGTCTCGGCGATCACCATCCTCGGGAACATCTTCTATGACTGTGACCAGGCGGTCACCGCGAAGCAGGGCAATTTCTATACGATGGTCAACAACACCATCGTGCGTCAGACACACCAGGGCGGGCTTGATACGGACGGGGCGGTGGTGAACATGGCTGACGATGGAACCACCGAGGGGGCGGGTGCCTACCTTGAGGGAAACATCATCCTGGACGCCGAGAAACTGGTTCGAAACCACACGGCGTCGACGCTGACCTTCACCAACAACCTGATGTCCCTCAGTTGGGCGGGCTTGGGTGGTGGTAACTCGGCCGTGGACCCGTTGCTGGACCATGTGCCGCGAATGGACGAGACGGTGTTCCACACCTTCGAGGAGGCGCAGGTGATGTGGCGCTGGTTTCAGCTCCGCGAGGGGTCGCCGGGCCGCGGGGCGGGCCCGAACGGTCGGGACGTCGGCGGAGTGGTCCCGCATGGGGTGAGCATCTCCGGGGAACCCGATGGGTCGACCCGCGTGAATTCGGCGACGCTGATGGTGGGTGGCGTGGTTCCGGTCGGGGTGGTCCCGGCGAGTGGATGGCCCGCTGGATCCGGGTACCCCCGCTACAAATTCCGCGTGGATTCCGGGGCGTGGAGCGCCGAGCAATCAATCACCAGCCCCATCGGACTTACAAACCTTTCGGACGGTCCGCATCACGTGGAGGTGATCGGGAAGAGCGATTCGGGGCTGTACCAGGACGACGAGTTGCTGGGAGCGGATTCGGCGGTGACCCTGTCGAGGACCTGGGTGGTGGATGCTTCGGCGCCGGCCTCCGGGCCGACGATCGAGCTGAGTGAGATCCTCGTGGTGGGCCCTTCCACGGCGGGCGCTGCCGGTGGCACTCCTGACATGATCGAGTTGAGGAATACGGGGACGACGGCGGTTGATCTGGCGGGAATGGGTCTGACCGATGACTTGGGTGTTCCCTACAAGTTTGTCTTCCCGGCGGGGACGGTCATGGCACCCAGGAGTTATCTTGTGGTGCAGGCGGGATCCGGGGCGGGAGGGGGTCTTCTCCACGCAGGATTCGCGCTCAGGCAGGGGGGCGACGACGTGAGTCTGTCGGATGCGGCGGCGCGTGGCGGTGGGTTGCTGGACTCGGTGGCCTACGGCATCCAGATCCCGGATTTCACCATTGGCCGACGCGCTGATGGCACATGGGGGCTGTGCCATCCGACCCTGGGCTCCGCGAATGTCGCGGTCCGTGTGGGGGATCCGCATCGCCTTCGGATCAATGAGTGGCTTGCGGACGCGCAGTTCGTGGCGTCGGATGACTTCGTGGAGCTTTACAATCCGGAGTTGGACCCGGTTGACCTTGGGGGTCTTTGGATTTCGGATGCGGCGGGGGCACGGGCCAGGCAGGTCATCGCGCCGTTGAGTTACATAGCGGCACGCGGGTTCGTGCGGTTCGTGGCGGACGGAAAGTCGGGGCAGGCGGCCGACCATCTCGCGTACAAATTGTCGCCGGACGTGGGCGTCATCCTGTTGTCCGATGCCGGCGGTGTTCTTGTGGACGCGGTGAACTATGGATCGCAGCGGACGGACGTCTCGAGTGGTCGATCCCCGAATGGATCGGATTCCGTGACGACCTTCCAGCAACCGACGCCGGGCGGTGGAAATCCTGGGACGTCACTGGGCGACTGCACTTTGGCCAGCACCACGGTGGGTCTCCTTCCACTGGGGGCCACCTGGAAGTATCAACAGTCTGCCAGCCTCGATGGCGTGGGGTGGTATCTCTCGGACTACGACGATTCCGCGTGGGCCTCGGGGCCGGGCCTGCTGGGAGTTGAGAGCAGCGCGCTTCCGGAGCCTGGCAAGCGGACCACGCTGACCCTGGGTCGGACGACGTACTATTTCAGGTCGAAGTTCGTCGTGAACACCAATCTGGCGGGGTTCAACCTGAACCTGTCCATGGCGGTCGACGACGGGGCGGTGGTGTATCTCAATGGGGCGCGGTTGCTGACGAACGGCATGGGCAGCGGGACGATCAATTATTCCACCTTCGCGACGCGGACCGTGGACAACGCGGTGCTGGAGTTCTTCACCCTTCCGGCGGACGTGCTGGTATCGGGTACCAATGTGGTGGCGGCCGAGGTGCACCAGGCGAATGCGGGCAGCACCGATATCATTTGGGGTCTGGGCATCGATGCCAGCCGCACCGTGACCAACTGTGCGCCGGGCAGTCTGGTGACCGTGGTATTGAATGAGATCCTGGCCGACAACCAGTCACTGACCAATCACAACGGGCGCGCCAGCGATTTCATTGAACTGGTGAATTCCGGAGCGGCGGCTGTGGATCTTTCGGGACTGAGCCTCACGGACGATCCTGCTTTTCCTGGCAAGTGGGTATTCCCGGCGGGGACAAGTCTGGCGCCTGGGAGTTATCGGGTGATTTTCTGCGATGCGGCCGAGGTGCCTTCCGGGGATAACACCGGTTTCGGGCTGAAGGCGACGGGGGGTGCGGTGTATCTCTTCAACCGGGCGGGGGGTGGTGGGAATCTGCTGGATGCATTGCAGTACGGATTACAGGCGCCGGATTATTCGGTGGGCCGCCAGCCGAACGGGACGGGGAATTGGAGCCTGGCGGTTCCGACACCTGGCGACGCGAACATGGCGGTTGGATTGGGCAGTGTGTCCGCCTTGCGCATCAATGAGTGGATGGCGGATCCCGCGGGCGGGAGCGACTGGGTGGAGGTGTTCAACACCGGTGCGCAACCCGTTGCGATGGGTGGGTTGTATCTCACGGATGACCTCGCCAAGACCACGCAGTCGAGGATCGCGCCGTTGTCGTATGTGGGTGCCGGGGCCCGGGGTTACCGGTTGTTCCATGCGGATGCGGCGCCGGATGCGGGTCCCGACCACGTCGGTTTTTCACTGAAGCGGACGGGCGAGGCTCTGGGCATCTACTCGCCGTCGGGAGTGATGCTGGACGGACTTGTTTTTGGTGTCCAGGCCACGGGTGTTTCGCAGGGCCGGTTTCCGGATGGGACTGCCGTGTTCACCAGCTTTGCCTCAAGCGCGACACCTGGCGGAGCGAATCGCCTGCCGCTCGCTGCGCCTTGGATCAACGAGGTGCTGACCCATACCGATCCGCCGCTGGAGGATGCGGTGGAATTGTACAACCCCACGGGAGTGACTGTGAGCATTGGCGGCTGGTATCTGAGCAACTCCGCCTTGGATCCGCGGAAGTATCGATTCCCAGACGGCACCTCCGTCCCCGCCCATGGTTATCTCGTGGTGTACGAGGGTTCCTTCAACTCGGGGCCGTCGGCGTTCACGTTCAATTCCGCCCACGGGGATTCCGTGGTGTTTTCGTCGGCGGACGCCCAGGGCAGCTTGTCGGGTTACAGCGATCTGGTGAGCTTTGGAGCCGGGGAGAAAGGGGTTTCCTTCGGAAGATACGCGACCAGTGTGGGGGTGGATTTCACCGTTCTCAGCGCCCGAACCTTCGGTCAGGACTCGCCCCTGACGGTGGCTGATTTCCGGTCCGGCACGGGGAAGGGGAATGCCCCGGCCAAGGTGGGCCCGGTCGTCGTGACTGAAATCCATTATCATCCCGCAACCGCGGGCGTGGAGTCCGTAGTGGATGAATTCATTGAGCTGCAGAACATCACGGGATTGCCGGTGGACCTGTACGACGTGGCGTCGCCGACGAACACCTGGTCGCTGAGGGATTCCGTGGAGTTCGATTTCCCGTCGGGCGTGGTTTTGGCGCCCGGTGCACGATTGCTCGTCGTGGGTTTCCAGGTGACGGACGGGGCGGCGCTGGCTGCCTTCCGGGGCCGATGGGATGTCCCGTCGGGTGTTGCGATCCATGGACCGTGGAGCGGCAGGTTGGCCAACGACAGGGACAGCGTGGAGTTATCGCGACCCGACGCGGTGCAGGCGGCGCCGCATTCCGATGCGGGATTCGTCCCTCAGATCCTTGTGGACCGCGTGCATTACGCCTCGGTGGCGCCCTGGCCGGCGGCGGCTGGGGCCGGGAGCCATTCCCTGCAGCGGATCGATGTTTCGGCCTACGGGAATGATCCGGCGAACTGGCGCGATGGAGTGCCCACGGCCGGTCGTGCGAATGACGGGGGGGCGGCGGCGGATTCGGACGCCGACGGATTGGACGACGGCTGGGAGATGGGATGGTTTGGGAACCTGGCTCGGGATGGATCGGGCGACTTCGACGGGGATGGGATGACGGACAGGCAGGAATTCCTTGCGGGGACCAGTCCCACCAGTGCGGCCGATGCACTGAAGTTTGTCTCAATCACGACGGGGCCACTGACGCGACTGGAGTTCCGGGGTGTTGCCGGTCGGAGTTATTCCGTGATCTGGACGGATTCCCTGGGCGCGGGTTCCTGGAGCAAGCTCGTGGATGTGCCTGTTCAGGGGGCGACGGGTGTCGTTGCGGTGACCGACGGTTCGGGAACGGGCGCGGCACGATTCTATCGCCTGGTCACCCCGGCCATTGGAGTGCGGTGACCTGTCACGAACCTCTTGGGGTCAGACATGAATTGTTGACATTTCGGCGGTCGCGACACGGCGTGCTCAATGGGGTCAGTCCAGCGTTTGCCGGTAGCGTTTGAGGCCGAGGGTGAGTGCCAGGGTGAGGAAGGTGACGAGAGGCCAGAGGTGGGGGAGGATTTCGGGGAGGCCGTTTCCCTTGAGCAGGATGCCGCGGACGATGCGGAGGAAGTGGGTGAGTGGGAGGACGCTGCCGATGGCCTGGGCCCAGGCGGGCATTCCGCGGAACGGGAACATGAAGCCGGAGAGCAGGAGCGATGGGAGGAAGAAGAAGAACGACATCTGCATCGCCTGGAGCTGGTTTTTCGCGATGGTCGAGAAGGTGATGCCCATCGAGAGGTTGGAGACGATGAACAGGAACATGACGCCCAGCAGGAGGACGATGCTTCCCTCGATCGGGACGTGAAAGATGAAGCGTGCGGCCAGGAGGATGGCGCTGGTCTGGAGGTAGCCCACCACGATGTACGGGACGATTTTCCCGATCATCACCTCGGCTGGGCGCGCGGGTGTGGACAGGAGGTTCTCCATCGTGCCGCGTTCGCGTTCGCGGGTGATGGCGACGGCGGTGATGATGACCATCGTCATGGTGAGCACCACGCCGAGGAGGCCCGGGACGATGTTGTACTGGGTGATGCCTTCGGGGTTGTAACGTCGATGGATGCGAAGTTCGACCGGGCCGGGTTTTGCGCGGAGCGGTTTCAGCGGGCCCTCGAGGTCGCGGTCGAGGATGCGGTCCATGATCTGCTGGATTGCGCCGAGGGCGTTGCTGGTGGCGGACGGATCGGTGGCGTCGGCTTCGAGGAGGATGCACGGTCGTTCGCCGCGGAGCAGTCGGCGTTCGAAATCCTCGGGGATATGGACGATGAACATCACCTCGCCGCGGGCCAGCATGCGGTTTGACGAATCCTCGCCGCCGGCGTCGGCGACGACGCTGAAGTATTCGCTGGTCGTGAGGGCCTGGACGAAGGTGCGGGCGAACACGCCGTGGTCCGCGGAGTTGATCGCGGTGGGGAGGTGTTTCGGGTCCGAATTGATGGCGAACCCGAAGAGGATGAGCTGCAGAAACGGGATGCCGATCATCATTCCGAACGTCATCCGGTCGCGGCGCATCTGGATGAATTCCTTCGTCACCACGGCCCACCAGCGGTGGAAATTGAAGCGGTGATCCTTCATGGGGCGAAGTTATCGGGGGCCCGGTCCATCAGGCTGATGAAGACGTCCTCGAGTCCGGATTCGATTGGCCGACAAGCGCGGCCGGCTTGTGCGAGGGGGGCGAGCGACGAGGCGAGGAGGGCGGAGTCGCGACCGCTGACATGGAGGGCGAGGCCGAAGGCGACGACCTGTTCGACTCCTGGCAAGCGGCGCAATTCCTCGGCGAGTCGTGCGAGGTTGGAGCCGTCGATTTCCCAGGTGGACAGTCCTGCGCTGGCGACGACGTCGGCGACGGTGCCGCGGGCGAGGAGGTTGCCGTAGGCGATGTAGGCGAGGCGGTGGCAGCGTTCCGCCTCGTCCATGTAGTGCGTGGTGATGAGCACCGTGAGTCCTTCGGCGGCGAGGCGGTGGAGTTCCTCCCAGAAATCGCGGCGGGCCTTGGGATCGACGCCTGCGGTGGGTTCATCGAGGAGCAGGAGTCGTGGTTGGTGGATGAGGCAGGCGGCGAGGGCGAGGCGTTGCTTCCAGCCACCGGAGAGGACGCCCGCGAGTTGGTGGCGGCGTTCGGCGAGGCCGAGTCGTTCGAGTCCGCGCTGCACGGCGGCCTTGCGATCGCGGACCTCGTAGACGCGCGCGATGAAGTCGAGATTCTCGGCGATGGTGAGGTCTTCGTAGAGGCTGAAGCGCTGCGTCATGTAGCCGATGCGGCGCTTGATTTGGGGGGCCTGGGTGAGGATGTCGAATCCGAGGCAATGACCGGAGCCGGTGTCCGGGGTGAGCAATCCGCAGAGCATGCGGAGGAACGTGGTCTTGCCGCTGCCGTTGGGGCCGAGGAACCCGTAGATCTCGCCTGCGGCGACCTGGAGACCGATTTGATTCACGACCAGGCGGTCGCCGAAGCGTTTGGTCACGCCGCTGACGTCGATCACGAGATCGCGTGATGCGTTGGCGGCGGGTGTTGTCGCGGCCTGCGCGGTGTCCCTGAAGGCCGCCGTTCGATTCATGGCTTGGGCGGGGTGGCGGCGTTGATGCGGACGTCGACGGGTTGGCCGGGGTGAAGGCGGGTGGCGGCTTCCTGGGGCACGGAGGCCTCGACGAGGTAGACCAGGCGTGAGCGTTGGTCGCGGCTGTAGATGACGGGCGGTGTGAACTCGGGTTGGGTTGCGATGTAACTTACGGTGGCGGGGATCGGCTGGGGGACGCCGTCCACGTGGGCCTCGACGATCGTTCCTGGGCGGAGGGCATCGAGCCGCGGTTGGGGGGCGAAGAAGCGTATCTTCAGGTTGGACGGCGGGAGCAGTGAGACCACGGGTTGTCCGGCGGCGACGAATTCGCCGGCGTGAAAAAGCGAATCATGGACGACGGCGTCGGCGGGTGCCTTCTGGGTCTTCTGGTCGAGGTTCCAGCGGTTGCGTTCGCGGGCTGCCTGGGCTCCGGCGAGGTCGGCTTCCGCGGCGTGGATCTCGTCGTCGCGGGCGCCCAATCGCGCGGTGGCGAGTTCGGAGGTGGCGGCTTCGAGGAAGGCGCGGTTGGCGTCGCGTTGGCTGCGGGCCTGGTCGAGTTCGGTGGCGGCGATGACGTGGTCGCGGATGAGTTTCTCGCGTCGGGAGAGTTCGTTTTCCAGGAGGCCGAGATTGGCGCGGGCCTGTTCGACGCGGGCCTCGAGCGTGGCGATTTCGGATGGGCGCCGGCCTTTGCGGAGGTTTTCGAGACGGGCCTCGGCCTGATTGACGCGGCGTCCGGCCTCATCGAGTGCGGCTTGTTCCGCGGCGGATTCGAGGACGAAAAGGAGGTCGCCGGATTTGACGAGGGATCCGCGGGTGACGGCGCAGCGGACCAATGTGCCGCCGACGGGTGCGGCGACGCGGACATACTCGCCCTCGATGTAACCTTGGAGGACGTCGGGATCGCGACGCTGGCATCCGGTCACTGCGAGCAGCGCGAGGATGAGCCAGGTGGCGGCGGGGGTGGAGGGGGCGGGCACGGCAGGTTGAATAGGGGATGAAAGCATCAGCTGCCGGATGGAGGCATTCATGCGTTGATGCGATGTAACATGGGGCGGGTCGTGGCCAGGCCGAGGCGCTAACCCGGGAGGTGGGAGGCGATTCCGGCGGCGAGTTGCGCGAGGAGTCTTGCGGGATGCGCGAGAGCCGTGGGTTCATCGGCGATGTCGAGGAGGGCACGTGCATCGAGCAGGGCCCGGGGTCGTGTTCGTCCGAGGTCGATGCGTCCGCCGAGGGCGACGACCGGGCAGCCGTGGCGTTCGCAGAGTTCGAGCAATTGGCCGACTCCCTTTCCCATCAGGCTGGAGCAGTCGACGGAACCTTCGCCTGTGATGACGAGGTCGGCCTTTGCGATTCGTTGTTCGAGTCGCGCGAGTTCCGCGTAGACATCGAAGCCGAGTCGTCGTTCGGCGTTGAGAAAGGCCTGGAATCCGAATCCGAGCCCGCCTGCGGCACCGCATCCCGGCTTGCGGCTGTCGAACCTGAGAGATCGACGGACGACCGCTGCGAGCCGTCCAAGACAGCGTTCCGCGAGCTCCATGTCCTCGGGTCGGAGTCCCTTCTGGGGACCATAGATCCGGGATGCGCCCCTGGGTCCGAGCAGCGGATTGCTGACATCCGTGGCGACGATGTATCGGCAGTCGGGGAGCATGCCGGCGGGGGGCGGCGCCAGTTCCTCGAGTTGCTCGAGTGCGGTCCATCGATCGATTTCCTTGCCGGCGTTGTCGAGGAACCGCCAGCCGAGTGCCCGTGCGAGGCCGAAGCCGCCGTCGTTGGTGGCGCTGCCGCCGACTCCGATCACGCACGTCTTTGCGTTGGAATCGGTGGCGGCGCGGACGAGTTCCGCGATGCCGGAGGTATCGAGTTCGAAGGGATGGAACTGGCCGCGTGGGAGAAGCGCGAGGCCATTGGATTGGGCGGTTTCGAGGATGGCGGTCTGCGACTGGGCGACCCACCACCAGCGGGCGCGGCAGGGGCGCAGGGCGGCGTCGAAGGTCGATCGGGTCCGTGTGACCGCGCCGAGCAATCCGCCGATGACGGATCCAAAGCCGTCACCGCCATCGCTCATGGGCAGGAGTTCGAGGTGGTCGCGGGGGCGGACACGGCGCCAACCGGTGGCGATGGCACGGGCGACGCGGTCGGCGGGCAGTGTGCCCTTGAATTTGTCGGGGATGATCAGGACTCGCACGGGTATGGCGATGGCTGGGAAAGGGGTGGGACATCCAATCGGCGGGTCATGACATAGTCTTCCATGACGAAGCCGTTGCCGATGTCGAAGTCGGCGGACTCGCGGATGACGAAGCCGGATCGGAGATAGGATTCGATGGCCTGCAGGTTCCGGCGATTGACGGTCAGCACGAGGGTGGATTTGGCGGCGGCTCTGGCGATGGCCGAGACGTGGTGGATCAGTTGTCGGCCGAGGCCGCGGTCCTGCCATTCGGGGCGGACATAGAGCTGCTGGAGTTTGTGTTCCGAAGGGAGGGGGGTTGGGGAATGGGCGGCGAAGGCGGTGGGTTCGCCGTCGACGGTGAGCAGTTCGTAGGTCAGTTGGCCCGAAGCCACGGAAGCGAGCATGGCCTCGGGAGAATATCTTTGGGCCAGCATGTACTCGATCTGCCCGCGATCGACGATGGAAGGATAACAATGACGCCAGGTGAGCCGCGCCAGACTGGCGATGATGGGGAGGTCGGTGGGGTGTGCCTTCCGGATCTCCACGACGCCGAGGGGTGGATGGCAGGAGTTCAGGTGCGGGTCCGGGCCAGTTTCAGGGCCAGGTCGGTGGCGAACGGGGGTGGGTGGAGAGTCAGTTCGGTGCCTGTCGTCCGTGTCGTTTGGCGTGAGATTTCGCGGCCTGTCACGGGGTCGATCCACGAGGCGCGCCATTCGCCGGGGGCGACGTTGAGCTGGATCTCGGCACCCGCTTCGAGCTTCTTCCGGTCGTCGTCGGGCTTGTCTTCGGTGGTGTGGATATAGGCTGCGACGAAGCGGTCGGGCTGGGTCAGGGCGCGGATCGAGAGGGGAACGGAGGATCGGGTCACCTTGGCGGACGCCTCGACCTTCATCCGGGTGAAGGGCAGGGCCTCGAGGAATGAGCGGAGGAAGCGGAACTGGCGGCGCAGGGTGGGATTGCCTCCTCCGGGTTGGGAGGCGGGGTACTGGTAGGTGCCGGTTTCGTGGCCTGCGGCGAAGGAGTAGTCGAGGTGGCTGAAGAGTGCGCCGCCGGCCATGAGGAAATCCCAAGCTTCGACACGGTAGGGGGCGTTGTGGGTGCCGCGGAAGCCGGTTTCGTTGTCGCCGATGGGAAGGTTCAGGTGGCTGTTGTTGGCGACGGCGTCGGGTGGGGTGGCGTAGTGGAAGTTATGGAGTGAGACCTGGGGGATGGGGTGGGTGACGGTGGCGGTCTTGTTGGCGATGTTTTGCGAGATCAGCTTGGGGCGGCGATGGTTCCACTGGGCTTCGGCGATGATGCGGGCGATGCGGGCCTGCCATTCGAGGGTGACGCCGCCGAAGTAGGGTTCATTGCAGATCTCGTAGTAGAGATTGTCGAAGGGTTCGAGTTCGGCGACGACGCGGTGGACGAAGCGTTCCTGGTAGGTGAGGAGTCCGCCGTGGTGATCCAGTGTGTAGACATTGGTGCGGGCGACATGGAGGCCGGCGCCGTTGATATTGTTATCGGGGTGGAATGGGCTGAGCTGCCACTGGGACTCCTCGTAGAATGGGCAGAAGAGATTCACCTCGACGAAGACGCGATGATTTGCGGCGGTGCGGACGAAGCTCTTGAGGCGGGCGAAGTAGGTTTCATCCCAGCGGTCGAGGTCGAAGCGGGATCCGCCTCCGGCGTAGCCTGGGTCGGCGCTGCGGGCCCAGGGGGCGAGATAGAGGTCGCCGCGTGGGGCGAGGGTGTTTTTCTCGATGTTGAAGGCGCCGGCGGGTTCGACATAGGCGGCGCCGGTGAAGAGTCGGGTATGATTCAGGCCGTCGCGGTGGAGTGTGGCGAGATAGCGTTCGAAGCTGAAGGCGGGATTGAGGACGGCGCCGTAGTGTTCGCCGGAGCCGACGACGAGGATGGGCCGGCCGCGCCAGTTCAGGTAGCGGGGGTTCGTGGGGTCGATGCGAAGGCCCTGGGCCTGGGCGGGATGAGGGAAGAGGGAGGCCAGGAGGATGGCGGCTAGGTGGATCCCGCGTGGAAAGCGGTGGCAGGCCACCGCAGTCCATAACGGAAGCGCAAGCGATCGTGCTCGGTTCATGGGGCAGGCTCAGATCATGGAGTTGACCGCGGCTTTGGCGGTGCTGCGGCGGATGATGAGTTCGGATCGGAGGAGTCGGGACTCGGCGGGTTCCTTGCGGATAAGTTTGAGCATCACCTCCATGGCGGCGACGCCGAGGCGGAACTTGGGTTCGCGCATGGTGGTGAGGGGGACCCGGGCGTGTTCGGCGGAGAGGATATTGCCGAAGCCGGCGACGGAAACGTCGTCGGGGACGCGGATCCCTTGGGAATCGAGGGCGTTGAGGGCGCCAATGGCGACGAGGTCATTGACCGCCTGGATCGCGGTGGCGCCGAGGCTTTCGCGGATCAGTTCGAGTGCGGATTGGAAGCCTTCGTCGATGTTGGAGCCGGCGTGGAAGACGAGGCGGTCGTCGGTCTCGATGTCGGCGTCGCGGAGGGCGCGGCGATAGCCGTCGTATCGAAGTTGCGCCGACGGGGAAGTGTTGGAGCCGCCGAGGAATGCGATGCGGCGGTGGCCGAGGTTGAGGAGGTGCTGGGTGAGTTCGCGGCTGGCGGTCATTTCGTCGGCGGCGACGCGGGTGAAGGCCCGGCAGAAATCGGGTGGGGTTCCGAGGATGACGACCGGGATCTCGAGGCGCTCGAGTTCGCCATAGATCTGGGGCTGTTGGCCGAGGCGCGGAACCGAGATCG
>CAIMTB010000402.1 GCA_903844265.1 uncultured Verrucomicrobiota bacterium | reverse complement strand
TGGGTATCGACGCCGTTGTGAGTGATCTTCCAGATCTGGGTCTCGCCAGCAGGAATCGTCTCCGTAGTTGGGTCGATGTACTCGTAAGGTATGGTCGTCTGGATGACAAAACTCGTGAAAGGAATCTCGACGCCGAGCACAGAGTTCATACGGCCGAAGGGATCAAACAATTCGTGAATGGCCTTCGGTTGCATGGGCACGTTGATCGTGAAACCAGGCGGGTTCTGATCGATCACCGCCGTGGCTGTCGCGACGCTGCTGCCCGTCCCGACCGGAGGCGGC
Organism: uncultured Verrucomicrobiota bacterium; assembly: GCA_903844265.1. GTDB lineage: Bacteria > Verrucomicrobiota > Verrucomicrobiia > Limisphaerales > CAIMTB01 > CAIMTB01. Next base: position 16,053 of record CAIMTB010000402.1, on the reverse strand, counting down.
GCGATGGTCACCGTCGGTGCGGTCTGATAGCCGTAACCAGGATCAATGACCGCGATCGCTTGTACGCTGCCACCGGAGACTGTCGCCATCGCGGTGGCGGGCTTGCCGAACGGGAGGGTAGGAGCAGAAACGGTCACCGCGGGAGGAACCTGGTAACCTGCGCCTCCGTTGCCGGTGCCGACCGAGATGGTTGCCACCCCATGCCCCGGCGCGGGCAGATCCATCGAGGTGTCCTGGATGCGGGCGTAGTGGTTGGTCACCGAATGGCCGATCCCCTCGGGGTACTCCGGCTGAGGCAGAGGAGGGGGTTCGTTTCTCGTGGCGAACAAGGTGCCAAGCGTGGTGGTGAGGTCCTGCACGAGCGTCGTGTCGTATTCATCGCCGACCGGAGCGACGGCTGCCGGAATACCGGCGACGCGGAACTGCATGATGGTCCTGATATTCGGACCGTAACCCGGGAGAGTCGAGGGTGCGCCACCCTGGTTGTTATTGAGACTCGTGCTTGAGTAATCGTCATCGCCGGTGAAATAGGAAAGTCGAGGGTCCCCAGCGGGCACCGGGGCCGGGGAGTCGTTGTAGAGAATGACCGTCTTTCCGGCGTAGGCCGAGAAGTCGACGATGATGTCCGCACGTTCCGCCGGGCCCATGAACAGGGTCTTCTGGGAGACGTTCAGGACGACGATGTTACGCTTGTTCTGCTCGTAACCCACAGGCGTGTTGTTATGCACCACGGGGCCGGGGAGCAGGCCTCCCTCGGTACCGATCTGCACAAAGGCCGGGCCGCGCAAGCGGGGGTCAGGGACGCCACCAGGACGGCTGTCGAGAATTTCAGGGATCATGCCGGAGACTTGCGCCTTCCAACCATCCGGGAACGGAATCGCAGGATTCAGGATGGCCGGGACCATGGCGACTTCGGTGCCGTACCTGCTCAAAACTTGCGAATCCGGATCCGGCACAGTGAACCCATTGGGATCCGCCTGATACAACTGCAGGTTCAGCATGCGGTCGTTGCAGGCATTCAGAATTCGCAGGCGGACTTTACCAGCGGGCACGTTGACATAGGGATACGCGGTGCCGTTGACCACGGGCGTGTCCATGAACGCCTCCGGAACGGTCGAGAGCGCGGGCATTTCGTGTACGAGCCCACCGTTCGGGACCTGCGGCGGCCAGAACCACGGGCCGTAATCCCAGCGTCCAAGGGAATTAGCTCCGGTAAGGAAGTCCGCGGGGTTCTGGTTCGCCATGTAGACGTGGGGGAACCAGAAGTCGCCAGGGACCGAACCCAGCTGGACAGTTGACCAGAGCGGATCGGTCAGGTAGGTGCCGCTGGTCTTGTCGCCCGCAGGATCCCATACGAAGGTCTTATCCTCGATGACGAGGGGAATGAAGGTCCCAGCTGGAGAGGTCAGGACCGGTACGCCCGCCGCCTTGAGTTCCGTCTCCTCGTCCGGATCTTGGAGGAGATACCCGGCCGCCTCGCCCGCATACACGTTCAGGCGCGTGATACCCCAGGAGTGGTCGTGATAGAACATCAGGCGACCGCTCTGCTGGTTGGGATAATAGAACGTCATCGTGCCCTGGGCGTCCACGGTCGTCCCGGTTGCAAGCATGTCCGGAACGGGCTGAGAACTGACACCCTTCTGATAAGGGCTGCTGAGATCCCCGACCGGGACGGTCCACTGGTGCGGCGTGCCGTCGCTGATCCACGGGGTAAAGCCGCCGTGGAGGTGCAGCGTGGCGCGGTTCTGCGGGTACTGGCCCGGGCCTTCGCCTGCGCCTGCATTTGCGGTTGGATCCTGCGCGCGAGTCTTATCGAAGTAGTGTTGGAGTCCGTCCGTGCCCCCCAAAGCCCACCCCGCCTCGCCCGCGCCCATGAGCGTGGTATCCACCGGGACGAACAGATCGCCCGTGGCACCCTTCGGGAGGAGGTTGTAGAACTTGATCCGCGTCGGCACATTCTTCGTCGCGACGATGACAGGCCCGAGGTAGTGGGGGTTGTCGTAGGCGTAGACGTTGCGGCCGTTCACCGTAATCGCCTCAGGAGTGGCCGTGGGGCTGGCGGTGGGATAGAACAGTTGATGGGTCTTAACCGGGGCGTCGATCTCGGGAGGGTAGATCTGCACATAGCCACGCAGCTTCGTGCCGGCCTTCGGAAGATCGCCGTGCATTTGCTCGCGGTAATCCACAACCGCGATCTCGTAGTAGTCCGAGCCCTGATACGTGCCCGTGTCGGCGACAGCCACCGGAATGTACTGCCCAAGATTGTTGATGCCGGCCGCGGTCAGGCCAGGCAACCCGTTGATGAACTTACGCAGGCCGGTGGTCGGATCGACGTCCATCTGGGCCACGGCGCTCGCGGCGCAGTTGCAGGTGGCTCCCGCCGGGAGCGTGAGCGTGACGTTCGGCACGGTCACGTAGCCTGAGCCTGGGGTTGTGAGGGTGATGGTGAGGCTGCCTCCTTTGAGGGGATCCACCGCCGCGGTTGCGGTCGCGGCCACACCCAGCGGGGACGGATCGATGGTCACGCTCGGGGCGACGGTGTAGCCGCATCCTGCGTCGATCACGCGGATCCCGGAGAGAGAGCCCAACAAACGCGGCAGCGGGCTGTTGGCGTAGTTCGGGACGTCGTAGTTAATTCCGGTGAGCACAGGGCCCACCGTCTGCGCCGGCGCCTGCGCCAGTCCACTGAACCAGGCCGCGAGGGCCAGGCTCAGGGACGCTATGGTGTTTCTTCTTTTCATGCTTCTTGGGCGGATCTGGATGTCTTCGGGTTGTTGGACCACACGACTACACCAACCTGGGGGTGCTGGTTTGGCTAGTGCTCCCATGTAGCGTGTTAATACGTACCCAAATTCACCAAAACCAACAATCGGACCGTTCCCGAAATCGAAGTAGGGGATTATCCTACTGCGCTGGTCTTAGGGGTATCTACGTAACGCCGCCGGTATGTGTTCGGAGCGGTGACGCGCCCTCGGTCGTCGGTCACCGATTCCATCGCAACCCATTCCCCGAAAAGCAGAAAGCCCCCCCGCCTGCAGCTTCATTGTCTGCCCCCATCGCCCCTCTCCGGAGGGTTGAGCCCGGGCATGAAGTCTGGTAAGGACTGTGCATGCCCCGAAACTCGACCCTGGAAGGTCCCCTGGACCGCCGCCAATTCCTCCAATCCTCACTGGCTGCCGCGGGTGCCGTGGTGCTGGGAAGTGTTCCCGCGCTGGGCGCTCCGGCGAAGCGCACCGCCGTCGATCAGGTGACGCTGGGCAAGACCGGCCTGAAGCTCAGCCGCCTCGGCATGGGCACCGGCAGCAACAGCGGCCAGGTGCAGTTCGAATTGGGCCGTGAAGGTTTCCAGTCGCTCGTCCAGTACGCCTACGACCAGGGCATCACCTGGTTCGACTGTTCCGAAACGTACAAGACCTTCGAGTGGATGGGACCCGCGCTGAAGGCCCTGCCCCGCGAGAAAGTCTTCCTGCAGTCCAAGATCCCCGGCCAACCCGAGGACATTCTCAAAGCCATCGACCACCATCGTCAGGTCTACCAGACCGACTACATCGACAGCCTCCTGGTGCATTGCATGGTGAAGACCGGCTGGACCGATTCGTGGAAGCGGATCCTCGACGGCTATGAAACCGCCAAGGACAAGGGCTGGATCCGGAGCAAGGGCGTGTCGTGCCACAGCCTGCCGGCGCTGCGCACCGCCACCGCGTCGCCCTGGGTCGAGGTGCATCTCGTCCGCGTCAACCCGCAGGGCAAGCGCATCGACGGGGAGGAGGAATCGGTGTGGAACGACAACGTCAACCAGGTCGGTCCGGTCGCCGCCCAGTTGAAGGAAATGCGCGCCAAGGGCCGTGGGATCATCGGCATGAAGATTCTCGGCAACGGGGAATTCCTGCGCCCCGAGGACCGCGAGAAATCGATCCGCTACGCCATGTCCCGGACCGACATCGACGCCGTGGTCATGGGGTTCAAGAGTCGCGCCGAGATCGACGAGGCGATCCAGCGCATGAACCGGGCGCTGGTGGACGCCTGATCCTGCCCGCGCCCCCGCGCCTGGGGGTTGAGGATGACGAAATGTAGAATGTCAATGTTTGACCCCATTGCCGGAAAGCAGAAAGCCCCCCGCCTGCAGATGCAGACGGGGGGCTTCGGTTTTGATTCTTCCGGCGATCAGTTGACGGTGAACGTCGACTGCCTGGAGACGGTATTGCCGGCCGCGTCGGTGGCCGTGACCGTGATGGTGTAGATGCGCGCCGCCGTCCCGGTGATGTTCTTGGTCACGTTGACGTTGGTCGTGAACGCCCCGGTGCTGGCAGTCGGGGTGATGTTGCCATTGGCCGTGGTGAAGCCGGTCGCCGTGATGCTGTAGCTCACGGTGGTGAACCCGGACGAGAATCCGTTGACGAGGTTGCCCGTCACGGTGCCGGCGATGGTGATCGGGACGTTGCCGGGGCCACGAGCGATACTGCTCGCCGTGCCGTTGAGCGTGGTCAGCGTCGGGATGGTCGGCGCGGTGCGGTCGATCTTGAGGTAGCGCGTGCCGGCGGCCGACACGTTGCCGGCGTTGTCCTTCGAGGTGAAGGAGAGTCCATACCCGCCTTCGCTGGTGAGGTTCAACGTCGTGGAAGCACCGGCGACGGTCTGGGTCGTGACGGTCACGACGCCCGCGGTGTTGGTGTAGGTCTGCGTGTAGGTGATGGAGGCGACACCGGAGCGGGCGTCCGTGCCTGTGATCGTGACGGCGACGCCGTTGGCGGCGCTGGTCGATCCGCCGGACGTGATGTTCGGCGTCGCGGTCGAGGCGACGTTGGGCACCGTCTTGTCGATGCCGAGGGTGGTCACCTGCGAGGCGGTGCGGGCATTCCCCGCAGCGTCGGTCGCTGTGTAGGTCATCGTGGCGGTGTAAGTCCCGTCGTTGCTCAGGCCGCCGGCCGGGTTCGGGAAGTTCACCGTGGCTGAGGTCCAGTTCAGCGGGTTCGTGGCGAGGTCAGCGGCGGTGGCGGAGCCAGGCGCAGTGCCGTTCCTGTTCGCGACCACGGTGCTGAACGAGAACGTGGCCAATCCCGAGAGGTCATCCGTGGCCGTCGCGGTGAAACCGGTGACGTTCGCGTTGTACCAGCTGGTCCCGTTGAGGATCACGGGCGTCGCCGTGGAGACACCTGCGAACGTTGCCGTCGGGGCTGTGTTGTCCAGGGTACGCTGAACCGACTGCGTTCCCACCGTGCTGACATTGCCCTGGTTGTCCTTGGCGGTGAAGGAGACAAGGGTGGAGCCGTTCACGTTGATCAGCACGGAGACGGTGTTCCCAGGGATGGTGACGGGCTGGGCGGCGGTGCCGATGGGCTGGGCTCCGGTCGCCCAGTAGGTGATCGAGGCGACTCCGGAACCCGCATCCAGCGCGCTGATTTTCACGGTGGCGTCGGTGTAACTGATGGCCTGGGCGTTCGGGGTCGGCACCACGGTCGCGGAGACCGTCGGCAGGGTCTTGTCGACGATGTAGGAGATGTCGCTCGGATCGACGAGCATCGAGAACGGGCGCATCATGTCGTTTTCCTCGTGGCCGAGGAGATGGCAATGCCAGACGTATTCCCAACCGAAGTCGGTCATGAGGTTGGTGACGGTGACAGGGTTGTTGTTCACGTCGACGCCAGTGAACTGGGTCGTGGTGTTCAGGGGAGCCGAGGGGTCGAGGGGACGAACGCTGGACTCGAGCTTCCAAGGGAGCAGCGGGGGCTTGGCACGAACGGCGACGATGCAGTCTTCGAGCGGCGACATGCGGACGGTTTCCTTCCAGCCGAGCTCGTTAGCGTCAGGGGGGCGGACAGCGCCGTCCCAACCCACGCGGTTGATGACCTGGACGTTGACGAGGTGGAAGTGGAGGGCGTGGGTATCGACGCCGTTGTGGGTGATCTTCCAGATCTGGGTTTCGCCCGAGGCGATCGATTCGGTTTCAGGATCGATGTAGCCGTAGGGGATGGTGGTCTGGATGAGGAAGCTGGTGAGGGGGATTTCCACACCGAGCGTGGCGTTCATGCGGCCGTGGCTCTCGAAGAGCTCCTGGATGCACTTGGGGAGCATGGGCTTCGTGATGGTCACGGGGTTGCCATCGGCATCGATGACGGGGGTCCCGTCAGGGTTGAGGCTGGGGAAGGTCAGCGAGGTGTCCTGGATCCGGGAGAACGTCGGGGTGACGCTGTAGGCGCCGGAGTCGGCGGGATAGGTCGGCTCGGGAATGATGATCGGCTCGCCCTGGGCACTCCGGGTCTTGAACAAAGCGGCCAGCTTTGTGTTGAGGCTGTCGACCATGCTCTGGTCGACCTCGTCGCCCTGGGGAGGATTCGCGGGGTCGGCGGTGCCGGCAACGCGGAACTGCATGATCGTACGGACGTTCGGGCCGTAGCCGGGGAGGGTTGACGGAGCACCACCCTGGTAGTTGTCGCCGCCGGTGATGGAGAAGTCCTCGTTGCCGGTGTAGTAGGAGAGGCGCGGATCGCCGGCCGGAACCGGAGCGGGCGAGTCGTTGTACAGGATCACCGTCTTGCCGGCGTAGGCCGAGAAGTCGACGACGACATCGGCACGTTCCGCGGGCCCCATGAAGAGGGACTTCTGGGAGACGCTCAGCACGACGATGTTACGCTTGTTCTGCTCGTAACCCACGGGGGTGTTGTTGATGACTGCGGGGGCCGGGAGGAGACCGCCTTCCGTGCCGATCTGCACGAAGGCCGGGCCACGGAGGCGGGGATCAGGGACACCGCCGGGGCGGTTGTCGAGGATCTCAGGGATCATGCCGGAAACCTGCGTCTTCCAAAGGGCGGGGAACGGAATCGCGGGATTGGGTGTCGCGGGGACCATGGCGACTTCGGTGCCGTGGCCGTCCACGGAGTACCCAGTCGTATCCGCCTGATACAGCTGCAGATTCAACATGCGGTCGTTGCTGGCATTGAGGATGCGGAGGCGCACCTTCTCGGCCGGGACGTTCAGGTAGGGATAGGGGGTGCCGTTGACGATCATGGTGTCCATGAACGCCTCGGGAACCGTCGAAAGCTTCGGGAGCGGGTCGAGGGAACCGGGCTGCTGGGGGGGCCAGAACCACGGACCGTAATCCCAGCGGCCGAGCGGGTTGGCGCCTGTCCAGGCGTCACCCGGGTTTTGGTTGGCCATGTAGACGTGCGGGAACCAGAGGTCGCCGGCCGTGGAGTTAGGCACGACGTCCGCCCAGAGCGGATCGTTGGCCCAGGTGCCCGTGTGCGCGGTCTTCTCGCCCCAGACGAAGGTCTTGTCCTGGATGACGAGCGGGATCTGGAGGTCGGGAACGCCAGCGGCCTTCAACACCGTTTCCTCTTCCGTGTCGGAGAGGAGGTAGCCGGCGGCTTCGCCAGCATAGACATTGAGGCGGGTGATGCCCCAGGAGTGATCGTGGTACCACATCAGACGCCCGCTCTGCTGGTTCGGGAAGTACAGCGTCATGACGCCCTGGCCGGCGGGCATGTCCGGCATCTCGCGAGTGCTGACACCCTTCTGGTAGGGCGTGGTGAGGTCACCCACGGGCACGGTCCACTGGTGGGGCGTGCCGTCTGCGATCCAGGGGGTGAACCCGCCGTGGAGATGCAGGTTGGCTCGATTCTGCGGGTACAGGCCCGGCTTTCCGGTGCCGTCGACCTTGCCGGTTTCATCGAAATAGTGCTGCTTGCCGTCAGCACCCAGCGCCCAACCAGCCGCGCCGGCTCCCATGATGGTGGTGTCCACCGGCAGGAACAGGTTTCCCGCAGGACCCGCGGCGAGGAGATTATAGAACTTGATGCGGGTCGGGACGTTCTTCGTCGCCTGGATCATCGGCCCCATGTACCGGGGCTTGTCATGCGCCCAGATCGGATAGCTCGTGCCACCGATCGTGATGGTCTTCTGAGTAGTCCCGTCCAAGTCGAGCAGCGGCAATGCGTTCGGGTCGGTCGGCGTCCCCTTCTCGGGCGAGTAAATCTGCACGTAACCGCGCAGCTTCGTCGCGCCCCCGAGATCGGAGTGCATCTGCTGGCGGTAGTCGACGAGGGCGATCTCGTAGTAGTCCGAACCGTCCGCCCATTTTTCCGGCACAGCGACCGGGATGTAGTTGCCAAGATTGTTGGCACCCGACTTCGTGAGAACCGGGAGGGAATCGAGGAACTTCCGGAGTCCGGTGCCGGGGACCACGTCCATCAAGGCCACCGCGACGGCGGAGCACCTGCACTTCGCACCCGCCGGGAGGCTGATGCTGATCGCCGGAACGGAGACGTAACCTGTTCCCGGTTCCGTCAATTGGATGGCGAGGGAACCGTCAGCATTGACAGAGGCCGAGGCCGTGGCCTGGGTGCCGAGAAGGGCGCCCATGGCATCGGACGGCGGCGGATCGATGGTGACAACAATCGTGTCGGTCGAGACCGCCAGGGTGTATCCGCATCCGCTGTCGGTCAGGCGGATCCCCGAGAGAGAGCCCGACAACTGCGGAAGAGGGCTGTTGGCGGAATTGGGAATGTCGTAGTTGATCCCGGCAGGAACCGGGCCGACGGTTTGAGAGAGGACCCCGGAAGATCCGCTGAGGAAGGCTGCAAGGGCCAGGCTCAGCGAAACCAAGGTGTTTCGGTGTTTCATTCGTGATTGGTTTGGTCGTGCTTTATCGTCTGGGGATCCACCCGGCTACCCGGCGCCATACCGCCAAGCGCTCAGGAAGACCCGCACAGCGCCTATCTATATACTTTTCCTAGGTACCGACATTCAATCGGGGTATCACCGGAATACTTATAGGCGCAACACCTAGGTGTTTTGGTGAGTTCCGGCGGAGGTGTGTAAGGGAGGTCCTGATGCCCAAGTCAACTGGGCACGGCTCCCCTGCTGGCGGGATCAGGCTCAAACCGACCCGGAGTGGGGGGAACCTGAAAACCGACCATTAACCCATATAGGGGAGATCGACGCACCGGGGACGAGCGCGACGGCGATCCTGTCGGAGCTCCAAACCCCTCAGCGGCAGAGGGAATCCGCCGCTCCAGGGTCCGGAAGACGGTCAGAGTCCGACGTCGTCGGGGATCTCGGGAGGCTGCTGGGATTCGTTTCCATGCAACCAGTTGAAGGCGTAGGCGAGGAGTTCGGAGGCGCTGCGAAGTCCGAGCTTCGACTTGATGTTCTCGCGGTGGGACTCGACCGTTTTGATGCTGACGCCGATCCGTTCGGCGACGTCACGGGAGCCGAGGCCTTGGCCGAGCAATTCGAGGACTTCGAGTTCGCGATCGCTGAGGGAATCGATGGGGCTATCGCCGGAGGTCCGGGTGCCGGCCATGTTTTCGAGGAGCCATTCCGCGATACGCCGGCTGAGGTAGCGTTTGCCGCGCATGACGGTGCGGATGGCCTCGATGGCTTTTTCCGGGCCTTCCTCCTTGGTGAGGTAGCCATTGGCGCCTGCGCGCAGGGCGCGTTCGGCGAAGATGGATTCAGCGCGCATCGAGAAGACCAGAAGCTTCACCTTCTGGGACTGCTGGCGGAGCTGTTTGATGAGCTCGAGGCCGTTGCTACCTTTCAGCGAGAGGTCGACGATGGCGACATCGGGTTTGAGCTCGATGATCTTCTGGAGCGCGGCCGGACCGTTGTCAGCTTCGCCACAGACGACGATGTCGGGCTCCTGATTGATGAGGAGGTTAAGTCCCCGTATGACGATCGGGTGGTCATCCACCACGAACACCCGGATCTTGGAATCCCGAGGCTCAGGGTTTTGGGTCATGGATCCGAACTTGGGGGGCTTCTCCCTTGGGATGGATGATTTCTGCGGGGAGCAGGCAGGATACGAGGGTTCCGCCACCGGGCGCTCCATGGACCCTCAACTGCGCGTTGATGATTTCAGCTCGATATCTCATCGTGCGAAGGCCCATTCCTTTGCTCTGTTTTGCGTCTGGAGGCAGGCCAACGCCATCGTCCCGGATCTCGAGGACGGCGCAACCTTCCCGTTTCTCAAAGCGTACGATGACGGTTTTGGCTTCACCATGGCGAATCGAATTGTTGACGGCTTCCTGGACGATTCGCAACAGGTGGAGAGCGACGACTTCGTCCCAAATGGGCACATCCTGATCGGCTTCGAGCCGACAGATGATGCCGAAGATCTTCTGCATCTCCGATGCGTACTGGCGGAGGCCGCTGAGGAGGCCGTATTCACCAATGACCACCGGGCACAGGCCCTGGGCAATGGCGCGAGTCTGGGCCATGGCTTCGTTGACGCACTGGACGACCTCCTTCGCCACCTCGGCCTCGGGATGGGCTTTCGCGACAAGGCTCTGGGCAACCGCCTTGGCGAGAAGTGCGGCGCCAGCGAGTTTTCCTCCCAGAGAATCGTGGAGATCACGCCCCACCCGCTGACGTTCCTCCTCCGCAATCTCGAGGATCCGCTTCTGGAGATGTTTCCGCTCGGTGACGTCATGGACGATCGCGAACAGCAGCGATCGGCCGTTCACTGAAATGGGGGAGGAATGAACCTCGACGGACCTCCGATCGCCACCCGGGAACAAGGCCGGTGCGCCAAGGCAATCCGTCAGATCCGCACTCGTGCGCGCTCCCGGTCCCGAATCCTCCGACAAGGTACGGCTCCCGATGCGACCGACGTTCATGTGGCAGAGGTTCTCCCGGGTCAGCCCGTAGAACGAAGCCGCAGCCGGGTTGGCATCCACGACGGAACCCGTCTCGGGATCAAGGAGCAGCATGACCGCGCGATTGCCTTCAAACATCGAACGGAACCGCCGCTCACTCTCATGCAGCGATTCTTCGACCGTGAACCGATGCACAACCTCCCCGATCATGGGGGAGACAGACTGGATGAAATCGACCGTCTCGCGCGAGCAACGGCCCGGTTTGCGGTCTGCGATCTGGACCGTGCCGACGCTGCGGCCCCGGTAGGTCAGCGGAGACAGGGCGAGGCTGGCAAATCCAGACCGGATGCAGGCGTGCTCCGGGGCGAACCTGCACGCCACCACGCCCACGTCCTGCCCCCCGCCTGCGCTGTCGCAGACAAAGCATCCGCCGACGTTGACCCAGAGTCGATCGTTGGGCGGGGCATTACCGTGGACGATATGAAGGCAGGCGCACTCACATTCGCTCCTGATCTCGGCGTCCTCAGAAGGCGCCGAAACGCTGGGAACCCCCGAATTTGAGGCGAAACCAAGGCCCCCGTTCTTGTCCAACACCCGAATGCCGACCTGATCGCAGTCGCACCACTGACGGAGAAGCTTGGAAAGGGCGTTGAGGTATTCGATCAGGGACTGGGTCGACACGAACAACTCAAGGACGGCGCGGGTTCCGGCGATGCGCTTTTCCGATGCGCGACGCCGTGTCAGGTCCTGCGCGATGGTCATCAGGACCGCGCGGCTGCCGAGGATCACTTCGTGGATCTGGACTGCGACCGGGAAGACGGAGCCGTCCATGCGGGTCGCCATGGTTTCCCAATCCTCGACCTTCCCGTCACGGTGGAGCGCTTGGAGCATGCGCCCTCGGTCGTCCGCATCGACATAGAACGACGTGGAACGTCCGTGGGAGGCCAACTCCTCGAGTGTGAAACCCAAGAGCGAAGCCATGCGCTGGTTCGCAGCGAGAAAAACCCCGGAATCGTCAGTCAACGAAATCGCCACGGGCGCCGCCTCGAACAGCTTCCGGTACCGTTCCTCGGATTCAGCGAGCGCCCGTTCGGCGGCTTCGCGGACCGAACACTCCTCCCTGAGGCTTTCCAGCGCGTTCTGAATCTCGGCGGTACGCTCCCCCACCCGTCGTTCCAAACCGTCCCGGGAGAGCTTCAGTTCCTCGTTGCTCGTCTTCAGTTCAAGGGTGCGTTCGAGCACGATGACATCCAGGCGGTCGCGCTGGAGCCGGAGCTGTTCTTCGGCCAGCTCCCGTTCGCGAATCTGTTCCTGCAACGGTCGCAGCACGAACAGGTACAGCGCCGGAATCGAGAACAGAATCATCAGCGTCGAATCCGCGAGATTGTGTTTCCACACCGCCCAGTCAGGAAGGTACGGCAGAAGAAACATCACCCCGAATTCGGCCAGAAAAATGGCCAGGCTCAGAATAGCCAACCCGATCAAGGGAGAAGCCCGTACCGCCCTGGCGGCCGTTCTTGCCTCGACCGACCGAGTTTCCGAGGGATGGCCGGATGACATGGGCTGCAGTCGCGCCTCGGACAGGATCGTCCGTCAGATGCAAAGCCCATCTTCCCAACAAGGACCGCTTTCCGCAATGCCTTGATTGAACCAAAGTGTTGCAGCTCAGCAGGTCGCCAATCCCGGCGTCGGGAGATCGACACGCACCCACGGCCCGTCGTGGGAGCCCGGGCGTGCTCGTGGACGGGAACACAATACCCAGGTCCACAGGAAGGCGAACTCCGAGCAATCGCCAGCGAACTTGGATTGAACCGGGTTCGACGGCCCGACATTCTCGCCGCGTCATCGTTCAACCCATGCTTCGCACCTCCGTCATCGGGAGCTACCCCTTTCCGGGCTGGCTGGAACTTGCCTCGCAAAACCTCGAACGCTTCGGCCCTGACGACCTCGCCGAACTTCAGGACGACGCGGTCATCGCGGCCCTCCACGACCAACTCGCGGCCGGCTTGGACGTGGTCACGGACGGCGAACAGACGCGCCTCGACTTCAACCTCAGCTTTTATGGGCACCTGACGGGCATCGATCTCGAATCCGCACCCCCGCGGCGCTTTGGTCCTCCGGCCCATGACCAGCGCGGCAGGCATCAGGTCACCGGACCCCTGATCGCGCCGCATGGACTCGGGGCGGTCGCCGAGTGGCAGCGACTCTCCCGCCTGATCTCCGGCCTCCGCCCCCGCACGCGAGGCCCCATCGACATCACCGGGGATATCCCCACCCTGAAGGCCTCAGTCCCCGGCCCCTATACCTTGTCCGGCCGGCTCCTGCCGAACCCCGAGTTGGGTTACGCGGACCGTTGGGCGCTGACGGAAGCGCTTCTGCCCCTGGTCAGGAAGGAACTGCAGGACCTTGTGGCGGCGGGCTGCCGCGAGATCAGCATCGATGAGCCGAGCATGAGTTGCTACGCACACCGGGAGGATCCCCGGCGATTCGTCGACATCTTCAATCGGACCGTCGAATCCATCACCGGCAAGGCACGGATCTGCACGCATCTCTGCTTTGGAAACTACAAGGCCAGGGCGGTCGGACCGCGTCAGATGGCCCCGATGTTCCCGGCCTTCCTCGACTTCAAGTGCGACGAAATGCACGTCGAGATGGCCAGTCGCGAATTCGCGGAGCTCGAGATCATCGCCCAGATAGCGGGGAGGATGGACGTCGCGGTGGGGGTCATCGACGTGAAGAGCTATTACATCGAGACCCCCGACGACGTCGCACGGCGGATCCGACGGTGCCTTGGCCACGTCTCACCGGAACGCCTCGTCCTGGCCCCGGATTGCGGACTGAGCCAGACCGCCCGCTGGGCCGCACGTCGCAAGCTGGCGAACATGGTCGCCGGCGCGCGGCTGGTACGGAAGGAACTCGGCGCAGATCAGGCGTAGAGCCCCGATCCGCAACCCTGCGGATCGAGGGTGGACCGGCGACAGCCGGGAAGTCACTGCGCGGCGGCCGGGGCGACCTGCGCGACGTTCCATTCGAAAATCAATTTCACGTCGTCGGCAGTCTTGATGAGTCCGAGCCCGATCTTCGGCGCGGGCGGGGCGATGCCGAAGTCCGCCATCTTGGCCGACGTTTCCCCCTTGATCTTGAGCGTCTTCGCATCGGGCCGATCGATCTTCACCGGGAAGGAAACCTCCTTGGACTTGCCGTGTACGGTGAGGTCGCCCTTCGAATCAAAGATCAGCGCACCCTCCTTGGATTCCTTGAAGACCAACTCCTTCAGCTTGAATTCGATCTTCGGAAACTTGGCGGCGTCCATGCTCTCCTGCATCACCGTGTCCATGGGGCCGCCCCACTGACACTTGAACGAGCGGACGACGATTCCCACGGTGGACGAGGCGGGGATCGGGCCCGGCTTGAGATCGTTCTTCGTGGGATCCGCCGGGAACGACGGGTCGACTTCGAAGGTGCCGCTGATGAGTGAGCTTTCCGCCCACCAGTCATGGATCGTCGACGTCCCCTCGATCCTCATCTTACCGCCAGGACGAGCCTTGTACTTGATCATGTCGGCCGCCGAGGCGGTCACGGCGAGCCCGAGGACGGCGCATAGGGTGGAGAATCGGAGGGATGTCTTCATGTTCAGGGATTCTATTTCGATGGGATGGGAGGGAAGTCGAAGGGGGTTGAGGCTTCGGATTCGGGAATGTTTGGCGCTGATCTGATCGTGTCAGGCTTGTTTGTTGGACCACCGAGACCCCTCCCTGTCTTCAAAAAAAAACAGCGCAGTCCGGGGAACAGGCCACGGTCTGCGCTGCGCGGGTCAGGGTTCAAGGTGGAGGATTCCAAGGGGCGGCGCGCCCGGAGGGATCGCCGTTCAGACCTCGAACAAGGCTGCGGGAATTTCGAGGCGAGCCTTCTTGAGCGCGGCCTCGTTGGCCTTGAGGGCGAGCACGGTGGCCTCAAATCCGTCGCGCCAGGTGGCGGCCGGTTTGTTGTTGCCCACGGCGGCCTGAAGCGCCTCGGCCATGGCCTTCTTGTCGTCGGCGCCAAAGGACTCGATGAAATCCTTCACCGCGTTGTTCACCACGTTCGCGTTGTAGACGAAGGCCTCGAGGCCGAAATAAAGGGGCGTACCGACGAACGGGTTGGGGGCCTCGCCATCCTTCTCGGTCTTGGGCGGAAGCTTGCTGGCACCCATCACCAGCGCGATGCCCATTTCCTTGTAGAACATGTCCTTCCGGGCGTAGACCTCCCACCCCAGCATCGGGGCATCGACTTCCTTGAACATCCAGGCCTGGTTGCCCCGCTGCATCACGGCAGCATCCGTGCCGTACAGCATTTCGTACTCCGAATCGAAGGAGTTCGCGAGGGTCGCCTCGGTATAGGCCCTCGCCCCGGTGGCAAACTCGAACACCGCTTCCACGGTGTCCGGAATCTCCCGGCCGTCGGTCCAATGGACCAGACTCGAGAAACCGGTGACGGCAGTGGGCCGCCCGTTCAACAACCACGTCAAATTGTCGATCTGATGGACGGAAAGCTCCCCCAGCAGACCCGCTGACACAGCCGCATCCAGGCGCCAGTTCAATTCCTTCTCGCGATCGGGATTGGGCGAGGTCCGACGCCAGGGCTGCTTCTTGTTCGACTGTGCGCGAGCCTTGACGATCCTGCCCGCCGCACCGGCCTTGACGAAGTCGAAGAGGAACTTCCGCTGCGGGTCGGAGCGAAACCCGAGGCCTGGCTGAAAATACTGGAACGGCGCGCCCTTGGCTGCTGCCGCGATGGCCTTGGCGTCCTCCAGGGTGTGGGCCAACGGAGCCTCGCAGTAGACCTGCTTCCCCGCCTTCAACGCCGCCAGGACAATCTCCTTGTGCTGATGCGTGGGAGTCGCAATGACGACGGCCGGAATCTCCTTGTTCTCGAGGATCTTCGTGTAATCGGAGAACGCCTCGGCCTTGGGTGCCGCCTCCTTCGCCCGCTTCACCATGGCGGGATAGGTGTCGCACACCGCGGCGACCTCCGCCTTCGGGAACCGGGCCAGCGTGTTCAGGATGTCACGACCCCAGACGCCACATCCGATCACGCCCACCTTCAGCGGGACGATCGTGGGCTCCGCAGGCTTGTCCTCGCCCCGCACCGCAGGCGCGACCAACTGGGTCGCCCCGGCCAAAGCCATGAGCGTGGCAGCAGAGGACCCCTTGATGAAGTCACGACGGTTGAAATCTGAGGACTCGGCAGGGGTCCGGGGCGACGGCTGTTTCATCGGGAACGGGTGGGGGGCGATTGAATTGTCGCGAACAAAATCGCGGCAACCCGCACGCGAAGTCAAGGCCGGCGGGACGCTCCTGCATGGCGGCCCCATAGACTGACGGTGGGGCGCACACTCCGCTGCGCGCCGTCCTTGCGGACGCACCCAGGCACGGCGCCCAACGAAAAAGCCCGCCGGAACTCGGCGGGCCGTCGTCAC
>CAIMTB010000401.1 GCA_903844265.1 uncultured Verrucomicrobiota bacterium | reverse complement strand
GCCGTCCAATCCGACATCACCGGCGCGTCCCTGAGCCTCGGGTATCTCCGGCAATACGCATCAAGAGCCGCCACGAGCATCGCGTGATCCGGGCACCGGCAGGACATCGTCATGGAGACCGCCTGCGCGAGGATCGGGAGGTGGATGGCATCCGGAAAACAGGCCAACCACTCCAGCCGTTGCCCGATGAAGTTCTGGGACATCGAGATGGTGCCGACCGAATCAGTCAGCAACTGGGAGGCGAGGTCTGGGTTTCGTTGCGTGTGGATGAATGCAGCGACCACCGGGCCGAACCAGGCGTGGACGTGGTCAATAGGCTGAGCCCCTGCGGTCACCGGCCAGCATTCCTCGATGGCCTGACGGAGTTGGGCGGGCCCGGCCTTTTCGGGCCCGATATGTTTCGGCAGGACCTTGGCGATCTCCTGGTGCAGCCGGTAGGAGCTGGGGAACGCGCGCGTCAGGGTGTCGCACCATTCCTTCTGGGCACCTTGAGGTTCGCTCGCCAGGCGAAGGCCATTCGCAGCGGCCACCGTGAGCCACCGCGACAAGGGATCGACGCCCGCCACGAAGCCGAACTCCTGAAGGAACCGAGGGAATCGCGCGATCAGGCTCAGCGGAGGTTCGGACAGCGTGAAAGGGAAGGCCACCACGCTCTTCAGGGTCGCGAGCGGACCTGTTTCGGCCGAAGCCCCGGGTTCCTTTGACCAGACCAGAAGGGCTTCGGGGCGGTAGTCCGGATCAGCGATCAAATCGACCGCCGCCACTCGCGAATCCGACATGGCCCAAACCAGCTCGATCCGGGCAGCAGGCCCGAGCGTGACGCGGACCAGGTGCCGATGCGTATCCAAGGCTTCCACCGATTCACCGCAGGTCGGACAGACCCGATCTCTGGGGCAGAGAGGCAGTCCGTCGCGGGACAGGATGGTGAAGGGCTTCGGCGTTTGATTGTCGGTCGTGGTGCGGGGGCGGCTCATCGTTGGTTTGCTGCGGTGACGATGGCACAGAGGGTAGGACAAATACGGTCCAACCCGACCCTGCCTCTCGCGATGGACATCATCCACATCGAGCCCGTGAGCAGGTTGTTAACGGCGATTCCAGCCGTCTTCCGGGAGCGGGCCCTATCGCCTTGGCACGATCATCGTGAAATATCTTGTTTAGAGAATAGATGCGCGCTATTGCCTTTACACGATATGAGCGAGTTCGCCGCGAGGACGCCACAGCAGCTGGGCGAAATACTCAGGGGCTTCCGCCGGGAGAAGCAGTTGACGCAGCACGCGGTGGGGAAGGAGGCCGGCCTCCTCCAGAGCGCCATATCGCAGATCGAGTCCGACCCAGGCCCTGCCAGCTTGGTGCGCATCTACCGTGTTCTGTCCGCCCTCGAACTGGAACTTGTTGTGCGACCGCGCGGGATGGCCGACCGGAAGACGGAGTGGTGACGTATGGCACGTCCGCGACTGTCCCGGTGTCTATCCGTGTGGATGAACGGCGAGCGGGTCGGTAGTTGGCTCACCCCCGCTCGCGGGAGCCATGAGTTCCGCTACGCGGAGTCCTGGATGGGGTCCAATCACGCACGACCGATATCGCTGTCCCTCCCTCTGCGTCCGGCGAATGAACCGTATCGGAAAGGGGTCGAGTCGTTTTTCGACAACCTGCTCCCCGACCATCGTTCGATCCGTGAGCGAATCCAGCGACGCTTCGGGGCGCGATCAGCTGACGCCTTTGACTTGCTCCGGGAGATCGGTCGCGACTGCGTTGGGGCGCTGCAGCTTCTTCCTGAGGACGAGTCACCGGCGAACATCCGGAGGATCTCAGGCGGGCGACTGACCAAGGCTGGTGTTGCCGGGCTCCTTGCAAGGTCCCTCGGGAGCGCGACGGCGGCATCTGATGGTTCTGACGATGACTTCCGAATCTCCCTGGCGGGTGCGCAGGAAAAGACGGCCCTCCTGTGGCATGCCGGGGCCTGGCATCGCCCAACCGGCGCGACTCCAACGACCCACATCCTGAAAATGCCGATCGGGTCGGGGCCGCAAGGCATCGACCTTTCCACATCGGTCGAAAACGAGTGGCTTTGCGGCAGGATCCTTCGCGCCTACGGGATCCCGGTTGCGGATTCCCGGATCGACAGCTTCGGCGATCGGCGGGTGCTCGTCGTGGAGCGATTCGACCGGCGTCAGGCTCCGGATCGAACCTGGTGGATACGGTTGCCGCAGGAAGACTTCTGTCAGGCCACGGCCACGCCGCCGGGGCTGAAGTACGAAAGCGACGGCGGTCCCGGGATTCTCAAGATCATGGATCTGCTGCGCGGATCGGATCAGCCGGAGAAGGATCGGGAGGATTTCATGCGCACCCAGTTGGTGTTCTGGCTGTTGGCGGCGATCGATGGACACGCCAAGAACTTCAGCCTGTTCCTGCTCCCCGGGGGTGCCTTCCGGCTGACGCCGCGATACGATGTGCTGTCCGCGCATCCGGTAGTGGGGCATGGGCGTGGCAAACTTGCCCGGCAGAAGGTCCGCATGGCCATGGCGGTGTTCGGCAAGAACCGTCATTACAGATGGGCGGAAATCGAGCGCCGTCATTGGATGGAAACGGGGAAGGCGTGCGGCTTCCCGGGGATGACGAGAATCGTGGATGAGGTCATGGACCGGACACCAAGCGCCTTGGAAACCGTCTGGACCGGTATTCCCAAGGACTTCCCGGGGTCGTTGTCGGAGTCGATCCTCGCCGGTGTGGCGGCAGCGGTGAAGAACTTGGTGTCGGGCTGAGCGATCAGAAGGGCGGCATTCTCGTTGGCTTGGAGGTACTCCGGGGGCCGCGTTCGTAACGCTCGGGGCATATCGCAAGGCCTGCGACCTTGGTGCCCGCGTTACTTGGGGGTAGTGCTCCACCCGAAGCGCCTCCGCCGCCGGGCGTTTCGGATTCAATGCGCTGCCTCGTCAGCGGTGGGCTCGGGTTTTGGGGACGGTGCTTCCCCTGGGGTCTGGAACCGAACCTGGACGACTTTCCTCGCTGCGCTCTCACGCTCGTATTCCTCCAGTGACGGGAGGCTGACTTGGGCCTTCTTCGAGTAGGCGCGGTGGACTGCTTTTGATGCGTGGCCCAGGGATTCTTGGGCGAAGCGCTCGGGCATCCCGGCGATCCGGGCGCGTTCGGCCCAGGCGTAACGGTAGGAGTGCAGCGAGATCCCTTTGATGCCGAGTCCGCGGATTCGCCGGTGGAATTCCTTGGCCCGGTGCTTCTCGTGCATGGGTGCGAGCCGCGGGAACAGGGGGCCCTCCCGGGGCAGCCGTTCGAGGATCGCTGCAACCTCGTCGCCGAAGTGCAGGTGGCACGCGGATTTCGATTTGATCCGGCGGTAGCTGATCACGCGGTTCTGCAGATCCACGCTCTCGCCAGTGAGCGAGGCAACGTCCGTCTGGGCGCCGCCGATGTGCCAGAGCAGTTCGTAGAACGCGCGGGTCTCCGCGTTCGGCTCCCGGGCGAGAATGCGGTCGTGCTCCTCGCGGGTGATGGCGCGCTTCTCCTTGAAGCGTACGGCCGGCCAGCGCTTCTTGGGCAGGACCGGCCAGGGGAGCCAGTTCATGTCGATCGCGAAGTTCTGGATCCGTCGGAGGTACATGTTCGTCGAAACTCCACCGTCCTCCAAGGCGCGGAGGAAGTGCTCGGGCCGCGTTTCAAGCACCACCAGATCGCGAACGGCGTCGAGGGCGGTCTCCTTGATGGCGGCGGCCCAGCGTTCGCGGGTCGGACCGGACTTCTGCTTCAGCACTTCCTCCATGACGTGCTGCCAGGTGCGGGTGGCGGCGGCGGGGTCCCCCGCCCGCCAGTAGACCCGGGCCAACTGGAGGCTGAAGGACGGGGCCTGTTCGCCTTCGTTGCGGGCGGCGACGAGGCGTTGGGCCTCGGATTTGTCGCGGGTGCGGAGGGATTCCTGTTTTCCGGTGGTGAGGTCTTGGCAGTAGAAAGTGCCCCATCCCCGGCGGAAGACGCGGTAGCGGTGGCTCATGGTTCGGTTCACGGTTCGTGAGCATGAGCCGCCCCGATCCGACCGGTGAGGGAGCAGTGGACGGGTTCAGCGGGGCTGGTCCGGGTAGTGCCCGGGCAGCGATTTCACTGAAGAATCCACTGAAGGTCGCCCTGTCGCCTTTTCCAAGTCCTTGATGCACAAGGTACTTGGGCTGGAGCCAGTTGTCGGATTTGAGCGAAATGGACCCGTTTTCAGCCCCATCTCTACCCGGTCTTGACCGTTGCACAAGAACAATTTGGGACTACTCCGCAAGCGCTCTGCTACTACCGGGCCAGGCACAGTTTTGGGCACAGTTATGGACACACCCGCTTCACCCAGCCTAACCACCCGTCGAAGCACTCCGGCTTCCGCGTCGCTGTCAGCCGAGGGATGAAAGTGGGGGACAAGCGCCGGTCTGGAATTCCGTGTTCTTCGTTGGCGTCGTCTTCCAGCGCTTCAGCCTGAAGCCCCCACATTCTCTCCGCCCGCGGCGTGGCGACGGCGAGCCGCCGGAGCGCTCGGCAGTGCTCGAGCCCACGGAGGTTGGATCCGGCCCGCTGAGGGTAGGTCGAAGCAGCTCGATCACGACCCCGGGGAGCTACTCCGCCACACCATCGTCCGCCCGCGCTGCGTGCGTCGTGGGAGTTCGCCATCGCCGGCAGTGAGGAATCTTTTCCTCGCCGGACCTCGTCTCATCGGACGCGATGCCCGCCGCCGGGCGGGCGCGGAGCGACGGGACGCCCCTTCAAGGCT